>DATHAZ010000183.1:0-46674 GCA_035296445.1 Pyrinomonadaceae bacterium
CCGCCTTCCTCTATTTACGATTCACGATTTACTTGTCTTTACTTCATCATTCATCGTTTCATCAGAACGTGAGCATAAAAATATGAAAGCGGTCGCAGTCTTCCCCGAAGCGAAAGAGATCAAGATAGTCGAGCACGAAGAGCCGCGTCTTTCGTCGCCGACCGAAGTTAAACTGCGCGTGTTGGAGGTCGGCGTCTGCGGCACGGACAAGGAGATTTGCGCCTTCGAATACGGCACGCCGCCCGCAGGGTCGCCTTACCTGTTGCTCGGCCACGAATCGCTGTCCGAAGTGGTGGAGACGGGCGAGGGCGTCGAGCGGCTCAAGCGCGGCGACTTGGTCGTGGCCTCCGTGCGCCGCCCGTGCCCGCACGAGACCTGCGCGGCGTGTCGCATGGGGCGACAGGATTTTTGCTTCACGGGCGACTTCACCGAGCGCGGCATCAAGGGGCGGCACGGCTACCTGACCGAGTTCGTCGTGGACGACGAGCGATACATGAACGTTCTCCCCGCGCAGTTGCGCGAGATCGGCGTGCTGGTCGAGCCGCTGACCATCGCGGAGAAGGCGCTGGCCGAAGTGTGGCACATGCAGAAGCGTCTCCCGTGGTGGTTTGCGCCGCCCGACAGCCCGCAACCCGCCGCCACAGAAGCCCCGCCGCCGCACGAAGGCGCGGGCGGGCGCGAGTGGTTATACCAGCGCGCGGTCGTGCTCGGCGCGGGGCCGGTCGGTTTGCTCGGCGCGATGGCGCTCGTCGTCGCAGGGTTCGACACCTACGTCTATTCGCGCGAGGCCGCGACGGGCGAGCGGGCGCGGCTCGTCGAATCGTTCGGCGGTAAATACGTCTCGGCGGAGACGCACGCGGTCGAAGCATTGGCGGAGCAGGTGGGCGGGATCGATCTCGTCTACGAAGCGGTCGGCGCGTCCGCGCTGGCCTTCGAGGTGTTGCAGTATCTCGACACGAACGGCGTGTTCGTCTTCACGGGCGTGCCGGGGAGGAAGTCGCCCGTCGCGGTTGACACGGACATGCTGATGCGCAATCTGGTGCTGCGCAACCAGGTGGCCTTCGGCACGGTCAACGCCGGGCGCGACGCCTTCGAGGCCGCCATACGCGACCTCGGAATCTTCCACGAGCGTTGGCCGCAAGTCACGCGCTCGCTCATCACCTCGCGCGTGCCTATCGAGGAGCATCGTGAACTGTTGCTCGGCAAGGCCGGCGGGATCAAAAACGTCTTCAAACTCGGTTGAGCCTCGCCGGTAAAACCGGCGCGCGACGGGTTCGTGCTGCGCCGGTCTGGTTTTTCGTTTGAGCGTCTGTGAAGATCATACTGCCAGAATCCGACGACGACCTGCTGCGGGAATGCGAGGTTGACACCTTCCGCTCAAGCGGCCCCGGCGGCCAGCACGTCAACAAGACGGAGAGCGCCGTCCGCCTCACGCACCGGCCGACGGGCGTGGTCGTCACCTGCCGCGAGGCGCGCAGCCAGCACCAGAACAAGGCGACGTGCCTGCGCAAACTACGCGAGCGCGTGGAGAAGTTGAATCATCGCCCACTGAAGCGCGTCCCGACGCGCGCGACGAAGGGCGCGAAGGAGCGCACGCTTGAGTCGAAGGCGCGTCGCGCGCGTCTGAAACGCTCGCGCTCGAAGCCGGGCGCGGACGAGTAGGCGGGCATTCGTGTTTGGCGGGCGAGTCCGATTGACGCTGCCCGCATGGGGCGGGGAAGGAGACGAACGAGATGGCCGGAGGATGGGACGGAGACGCACTGGCGGGGCAGATGGAAGACGCTCTGGAGCGGCAGCAACAGGCGGCCGAGGCGCGCCTGCGCAAAAATAGTTCCACGCCCGAGGATCGCGAGCGCGAAGCGAAACTGGAATCCCTGCGCTTATCAAAGGCACGCATACTTGACCAACTCGGCCGGGCGACGAACCCCGCGCACCGCGCGATGCTCGAACGCGCTCTCCAGTCGCTCGACGCTCAGGCGGGCGAGTGAAGGCGTGGGACTCGAACTCGCCCGGCTGCCACAGTTTCTTGAAATGAAGGCCATCCTTTCGTCTCGCGGCGGGCTTATCATCGGCGCGTTGTCCGGTTGAAGGGGTTTAATACGACGGGCGGTGAGGCGCGACGGCGCGGCGCGATTCGAGCTACGGCCGCCGCGCGGGGATGCGGCGAAAGCGGGCGAGGGGTGAAAGTTATTCAGGCGGAAGTTGCGAGAGACGGCGAGAGCGCTACGACGGCCACGCCAAAAAGATTTCGGATGCCGGGGGCGCTGCGCTCGCTCGGCCACAAAAATTACAGGCTCTTCTACGGCGGGCAACTCATTTCACTGACGGGGACGTGGATGCAGATCGTGGCGCAGTCGTGGCTCGTCTATCGTCTGACGGGTTCGGCGGCGACGCTCGGCTTCGTCGCCTTCGCGGGGCAGATACCCGGCTTCCTGCTCGCGCCCGTGGGCGGCACGGTCGCGGACAGTTTCAGCCGCCACCGCATTCTCGTCACGACGCAGACCATCGCCATGCTGCTCGCCTTCGCGCTCGCCGTGTTGACGCTGACGGGGACGGTCGCCGTCTGGCACGTCTACGTGCTCGCCGCGCTCCTCGGCGTCGTCAACGCGTTCGACATCCCTTCGCGGCAGGCGTTCGTCGCAGACCTCGTGGGCAGGGAAGACCTCGTCAACGCCATCGCGCTCAACTCTTCGATGATCAACGGGGCGCGGCTCGCCGGGCCTGCGCTGGCCGGTCTGCTCGTCGCCACCATCGGCGAGGGCTGGTGCTTCTTCGTCAACGCGCTGAGCTACATCGCCGTCATCGCGGGACTGCTGCGGATGCGCGTGGCGCGGCACGAGAGGAGCGCGGTGCAGCGACGCTCGCCCGTCAGGCGCGTCGTCGAGGGCTTTAGTTTCGTCGGGCGCACCGGCCCGATCCGCGCCCTGATCATATTGCTCGGCCTCGTCAGTTTGTTCGGCATGCCCTACACGGTGCTGATGCCGGTCTTCGCCGACCGCATCCTGCACGTCGGCGCGGGCGGCCTCGGCATGCTGCTGGGGGCGGCGGGCGTGGGGGCGATGTGCGCCGCGCTCCTGCTGCTGGCGCGGCGCGGGGTAGGCGGGATGGGGCGTTGGGTGGCCTTCTCGTCGGCGGGGTTCGGCGCGGGTCTGGTGTTGTTTTCGCAGTTACGGAATTTCCGTCTGGCCGTGGCCGTGCTGGTCTTCGTCGGGTTCTCGATGATCATCCAGATCGCTTCGTCGAACACGCTGGTGCAGGCGATGTCACCGGACGCATTGCGCGGGCGGGTGATGGCCGTCTATTCGATGATGTTTCTCGGCATGGCTCCCATCGGCGCGCTGCTGGCGGGCTGGCTCGCGGAGCGCGTGGGCGCGGCGAACACCGTAGCGCTCGGCGGCGCGGGGTGCATTCTGAGCGCGCTCGTTTTCAGCCTGCGCCTGTCCGCGCTCAGGCGCGAGGCGCAGAAGCTCCTCGTCGCAGACGAGGGAGGCGGCGTGGTCGAGTTCGGTCGTTGACGACAGGATGAAATGATTGAAGAATCCGGCCGCACGGTGACGCTTCGGCGACGCGGCATCCGTGCGACGAAGTTTTTTAAGTCGAGAGAAACAATGAAGGGCGGGGTGTGAATGAAGCAACAGGAATTTCTCGTGCGGGCGGGTGAGAAAGTGCGTCTGCGGAATTACGCGACGGCGTTCACCGGAAAGTTCAAGGGAGAGGCGGAGGCCGAGGCCAAGATTCGTGAGGATTGTGAGAGCCTCGCGAAATATCAGGACAAGCTCATGGCGGAGGAGCGGCAATCGCTCCTGCTCATCTTTCAGGCGATGGACGGCGCGGGCAAAGACGGCACGATCAAGCACGTCATGTCGAGCACCGACCCGCAAGGCTGCACCGTGATGCTCAGCGAGAAGCCGGGCGCGCTGGAACTCAAGCACGATTACCTCTGGCGTTTCGTCAGGTATCTGCCCAAGCGCGGGGAGATCGGCATCTTCAATCGCTCTTACTACGAGGAAGTGCTCTCGACGCGCGTCCACCCGGAACGACTCGAAGACCAGCAGTTGCCGCCGCGCATCCGCGACGCGAAGAATATCTGGCGACAACGCTTCGCGCAGATCAACAACTTCGAGCAATACCTGACGGAGAACGGCGTCCACGTCATGAAGTTTTTCCTCCACCTCTCGAAAGAGAAGCAGCGCGAGCGTCTCTTGGAACGCCTCGAAGTGCCGGAGAAGAAATGGAAGTTCTCGATGAACGACGTGGAGGAGCGCGCGCGCTGGGACGAGTACATGAGCGCGTTCGAAGATGTCCTGACGCGGACGAGCACGAAGGACGCGCCGTGGTACATCGTCCCCGCAGACCATCGCTGGTTCAGCGCGCTCGTCGTCGCCGAACTCGTCGTCGCCAAGTTAAAATCCCTCAACCTGCGCTACCCGGCCGTCAGCAGCGACGGCAAAAAGGAGATGGAGAAAGCACGGAAGTTACTCGCGCGCGAAACGGAGTAAAGTTGACGGCCGGGCAGGCATGACTTCCAAAGATGGATCACGATTTAGTTGAGAACTATTTCAGGGAGGACAAAGACGGATGGCGAATAAGAGCCGGGGAAAAGTGAATCAACCGCCGACGGGCGAGGGCAAAAAGCAGAGCGCCGAGCGGGGCGCGGAGAATAAACTCGGCAAGCGTTCCGAGGTCGTGCAGGCGCAGCACGACCGGCCGGACTTGAACCTGGGCACGGACGCGGACGAGGCGGCGGCCACCCCCAAGACCGGCAAAGGCAACCCGAAGCGGCCGAAGGCCGGACGCTGAAGATCGAGCTTCGACGCGAAGTTGAAACCAGAGCATCGCGTCGAAGCCGGAATATTACTCTTCGCGAGAATCGCGCCCGGCCGCGAGCATTTCGCGCGCCCTGTCCATCACTTTGCGCTCGCCCGCGAAGGCCAGCATCGCGCGCGCTTCGTCTATCTCCACCCAGCGCGCCTCGTTGACTTCCCGGTCGTGGTTGCGCACGTCGCCGGACAGGTGGCGCAGCAGGTAGAAATGGACGAACTTGTGGAAGCGCACGCGCCCGCCCCGGTTCGTCGCGTAGTACCAGTATTCGATCTTGTCCAGGGGCGCGACGAGTTCGGTCTCGATGCCGGTCTCTTCGCGCGCCTCGCGCAGGGCCGCCGCTTCCGGCGTCTCGCCCACGTCAACCAGACCCTTGGGCAACTGCCAGCGACTGCGTTCGCCGACCGAAATCAAAGCCACTTCGACGCGCGAGTCGCGGCGGCGGAACACGACGCCGCCCGCGGAGATTTGTGTCTTGGTCGGTATCATGCTCATGACGGTAGATTATAGACGCACTCGCGCCGGCGCCCTGCCGAAACAGTACGTAAGGGTACAGACGCGCTCTTTCGCGCTCAATAAACTCGCCTCATTATTAGTTTCCAACAGCACGAGGAAGGACAAAATAAGATGACTGACAATAGGAACGACGAAGCGGACAGGATCGCGGGCGGCACGGGCGGCAGGGATGACACGGGCGGCCCGCGGTCAGGCGATGGCGGGAGCGTGGACGTGATGCCCGGCGTTATCGGCGGCGCGCAGGTTTATCTGCCGTCGGACGGGCGCACGCAAACCGAAGGGACGCCGGCCACGGCCGCGCCCGGCACCACGGGTGCGGTCGGCGAGATGGACTTCACGGGCGCGCCCGCCGGGACGAGCGGCGCGAACGATGCGGGGCAGGGCAGCGGCGCGGGGTCTTCCGTCGGCGGCGGCACGGGCGGCGGCTCGATGACCACAAATGGCGAAACCGGCGTGGATAAAGAATAAGGGATGAGGGCGGAGGGATGAGGGCGGAGGGATGAGGGCTGGATAAGGAAGCGTTCAATCTCTTGAGCGCTTTCATTCAAGTTTCATCTTTCCGCCCTCTTCCACTTTGTTTTGCCCCTCATCCTTTGTTTTGGCCGCCTTCTTCGGCGGGGTTTTACGTCCATAGCGATGCGCGCCGGGCGTGCCCTCGTCGGCCGCGGCGTTCTCGATCTCGGCGTTGACGCCGCCGCCGATGAGTATCGCGCAGCCCGTCAGGTAGAACCAGAGCATGAGGACGATGACCGCGCCGAGCGAGCCGTAGGTGAGGCTGTAGTTGTCGAAGTAGCGCAGGTAGACGCGGAAGATGAAGGAGACGAACAGCCAGAGCGCGACACCCACGAGCGATCCGGGCGTGATCCAATACCACTTCTGATCGTGCAGGTCGGGCGCGTAGTAGTAGATCAGTCCGAAGGCCAGCAGCACGAAGGCCAGCACAATCGGCCACTGCACAATCGCCCAGATGAGCGTGAACGCGCCGCTGAAGCCGAAACGGTTTGCCAGCGCGTCGCCGATCTCGCCGCCGTAGAGCACGAGCGTCAGGGCGGTGATGGTCAGGATGGCGATGACGATGGTGAGGCCGATTGAAGTCAGGCGCACGCGCCACCACGGGCGTCTCTCTTTAACGCCGTAGGCGGAGTTCAACGTGTCGCTGATCGCGCCCATCCCGTAGGAGGCCGCCCACACGGCGGTCAGCAGGCCGAAGGTGAGTTTGCCGCCGCCCGTGTTCTGTGCGATCTCGTCAACCGTGGTGCGGATGAGCGTGGAGGCCGAGCGGGGAACGACCGTCGAGAGATAGCGTAGCATGTTGGTACGCAGCTCCGTTCCCACGTCGGCGAAATACCCGAGCATGGCGATGAGAAAGAGGAGCAGCGGAAAGAGCGCGAGCAGGAAGTAGTAGGACAAGGCCGCCGCGCGCGTCAACAGGTCGCCGTCGTAGATTTCACACCACACACGCCGCCCCAACTCTTTCCACGTCAACCCGCCCCGTTCCCAGACCGATGCCATTCGTCTTAGACCCCCTGTCCAAGTCATTCCCCGCGCCCGACCCGAGCCATCCGCGCACCTCGCCCGAAGGCATCCGGCGCGTGCGTAACAATAGCAAAAAAACACGCGACACTGCGCGTTTGAAGACAGCGGCGGGAAAAGTTGTTGCCGCCGTGGAAATCGAGGCTCGCCGCGTCTGGCAGCCCGCGCCTCGCACGCGCGCCCTCGGTGAAGGCCACTCGAACACACCCTCCGGCATCTAATTTCCGAAAGAAAATAGAGTGATCATCAATCATCGAGGGGTGAAAAAAGAGCTATGAAAACGTTCAAAAACAGATTGGCCTCGTTCGCGCTTTTCTTCGCGCTGGCGGCTTCGGCGACGACAGCCGGCGCGTCTCCGCTCGCGACATCCGAGCAGGGCTTCGACGCGCAGCAGGTCTCCAGGCGCGTCCGCAGGGAACTCGTCACGCTGCCTTACTACGGCGTGTTCGACAACCTTGCCTACAGCATCGAGGGCGACACCGTGACGCTCTACGGGCAGGTGGTGCGCCCTTCGACGCGCTCGGACGCGGCGCGGCGCGTGGCGCGCATCAAGGGCGTCGAGCGCGTCGTCAACAACATCGAGGTGTTGCCGCTCTCCGGCTTTGACGACCGCATTCGCGCGCAAGCCTATCGCGCCATCTTCAACACGGGCGGCCTCTACCGTTACGCGATGGGGGCGAATCCGTCGCTCCACATCGTGGTCAACCGCGGGCACGTGACGCTGGAAGGCGTCGTCGGCAACCGGATGGACAAGCAACTCGCCGAGTTCGCGGCGCGCGGCATCCCCGGCGTCTTCTCGGTGACGAACAACCTGATCGCCGAGCGCGACGAGCGCAGAGCCAGATAAACGCCCCTGCTTCCGGCAGCGGCGCGAACCATAGAGAGCCGAGACGGCGATAAACCGTCCGGCTCTCTTATCCTGATTCCGCCTGCGCCGGACTACTGCGCGCCCGCCGCCGCTTCCTATCTCTTCAACTGCTCCAGATACTTCTGACGAAACTTGGAGACCTTCGGTGCGATAACGGCCTGGCAGTAGGGCTGGCTCGCGTTGTTCTGGTAATACTCCTGATGGTAATCCTCCGCCGGGTAGAAAACTTCGAAGGGTACGATCTGCGTGACGATGGGCGCGTCCCAGACGCGCGCCGCGTCGAGTGTGATGATAACCTCCGTGGCTGCGTCTCTCTGCTCGGGAGAATGGTAGAAGATGGCCGAACGATACTGCGTGCCCACGTCGCCGCCCTGCCGGTTGAGGGTCGTCGGGTCGTGGATGGTGAAGAAGACTTCCAACAGTTGGCTGTAAGAGACGACCTGCGGGTCGAACGTGATCTGCACCACCTCGGCGTGGCCGGTCGTCCCGTCGCAGACTGCCCGGTAAGTCGGGTTCTCGACGTGCCCGCCCGAGTAGCCGGACACAACGCGCGCGACGCCGCGCAAATCCGCGAAGACGGCTTCCAGACACCAGAAACATCCCCCGGCCAGCGTCGCGACCTCCTCGTTTTGATTCACCATAGTGCTCCTTAAATAATATCGAAGATGGAGACATGATAGGTATTTCGTGTTGCGAAGTATTCACGGGCGGTTGTGCCTCCCGCGCTGTTTGAAGCCGCGCGGGAAAAGCGTCTCGGGGCGCGTCGGAGTTGGCCGCGTCGAGATCGGGCGGGCGGCGGTTAGCCCCGGTGATTCATGTTTGTGTATAGTAAGGGGGTCAAGCGGATTACATATTCAAAGGTATAAATTTTTTGCTCAAAGAACGAACCGACACTCTCGCACTCGAACAGCCGCTCTCCGTGCTGTCGCGCATTCAATGGATTCAAAGCTTTCTTGTCATCGGTCTGCACGCCTGCGGGCTGCTCTGCCTGTGGTTCGCGCCGCGCGCCGTTGACCTCGCGCTCTTCTTCGGTCTCTACCTCGCCACCACCTTCGCCATCGGCATCGGCTATCACCGCCTGCTCGCGCATCGTGGCTTCGTCGCGCCGCGTTGGATGCGCCGCCTGCTCATCTGGACGGGCGCGGCGGCCTTGCAGGGCGGCCCCGCGCGCTGGACTCGCATACACCGGCGGCATCACCAGTTGACCGACAAGGAGGGCGACCCGCATTCGCCGCTCAAGGGTTTCTTCCACGCGCACATGGGCTGGATCATGCGCGTGGACGCCGAGGAGGGAAGCGATTACCGCGAGTTAGTGCCGGACGTGTCGGGCGAAGACCCGTGGGTGCGCGTCCTGGATCGCGGCGTGCTGTTCACTTTGCCGTGGTTTCTGACCGCGCTCTTTTGTTACGCGGTCGCCGGATGGCGCGGCGTGCTCTGGGGCACGGTGCTGCGGACTCTCGCCCTCTGGCATTTCACCTGGTGCATCAACAGCGTCTGCCACGTCTGGGGCACGCGTCCCAACCAGACGCGCGACGAAAGCCGTAACGTGTGGTGGCTCGGCCTGCTCACGCTCGGCGAAGGCTGGCACAACAACCACCACGCACAGCCCCGCGCCGCCATGCACGGCTGGCGTTGGTATGAGGTGGATTTCTCCGGCTACGTCATCCGCATGCTTGCGCGGCTCGGCGTCATCTCGAACGTCGTCCGCCCTCCGCGCGTTAACTAACCCTGCGAAACATTCTTTAAGCTCAACGTCAATCGAGGTCGGGCGCGTGCCGCCCGACCTGCCGGCATAGGCGGCGCGGGCTCGCCGCTCGCGCCGCCTTGACTCTATCCTGCAATTCACATAGCATGCGCGCTGCAATTTCGATGAGTTGCACGCTCCATGCGTACAGAACCCCCGCTAACGAACTCGGAAAAGTCCTGGCCGTCTTCTCCGCTTCGTAGTCTGAAATTCCCCGGCCTATCCGGCCTCTGACCCAACCGGAATCACACCTAATAGAGGAGACACCCCTATGTCCCGTCCCCCCATCGCCACGAATTCTCTTTACAAACTTAAAAACAATTCATCATTCGCAGGCACTAGCCGCCCCCGCCCGGACGGGCTGATCGTGGGTGCGACTGCGCGACGCGTGGGCGCGTTTCTCGCCCTCTTCGCCATCGCCGCCACGATCTTCTACGGCGGCTCGACCTCTGCGGCCGCGCCGCGCGACACGCTGAGCGCGTCCGCGCGTCTTCAATCGGTCGCGAGTCGGCCGGTGACAGGCTACGCGGCGCGGTTGCCGCTGTTGTCACCCTTGATGTTCCAACAATTTACGTTTGACGAATTGAAGACCTACGCCGCCGACTGCGCGACTCCGAAGACAGACTTCAACCTCGGCGATGTGGTCTGCGCGCGCACCACCTTCCCGGCCGACTTCCTCTCCTTCCGTCAAATTACTTTCATCAATGCCGATAACTACATTCTCGACGTGGCTTTCGTCGCGATGAGCGGGCAGACCAACCTGTTCACGCTCCCCGGCACGGCCCTGTCGGCCATCGGCGAAGAGACCGTGGACAATCGCGGGACGTGGAGGGTTGACTTGAGATCGGCCGACGGCTCGCGCAGCGCGACCGTCTCCTTCGACGTGCATGAACCGGCCAACCCGCGCGCCGATCTCCAAATCTCCGCGGGAACCGGCGACAGAACCGTCGAATCCGGCGCGGCCGCCCCACTCAGGGTCGTCGTCTACAACGCTGGGCCGGACGCCGCGACGAACGTCCAGGTCTCCGCACTCTCCGCGTCCGGCCTATCGCTCCAAAGTCTCACAGGGGCTACGAGCGCGAGTTGCGACACGGGCGGCGTATGCACGCTCGCGAGTCTGCCGCGCGGCGCGCACGCCTTATTCGTCGCCACCTACAACATCACGGCGGCGGCTGGCACGAGCGTCGAGGCGCGTGCAACAGTCACGAGCGACACGGAAGACCCACGCACGACCAGCAACTCCGACGCGTTCTCCTTCACCACCTCGCGCGCTTCAAACGAGACCCAGAACTGCACGCTCACAGCCCCGCAGCCGATCACTGTCAACGGCTCGCAGATAACGGATCCCAACGATCCGTCGGAGACGTTATACGGCGCGGTCGTCACCTACGCGGTTGACGGCGAAGGCAACTCCTGCTCGCCTATTCAATGCGATACGCCGTCGGGTTCGCTCTTCCCGTCCGGCACGACCCTCGTGACCTGCACCGCCGCGTCGGGCGACTCCGTCATCTTCCCTGTGACGGTCGCCGACACGCGCGCGTTCACCATCACCCTGAACGGGGCGAACCCGTTGACGGTCGAGTGCAACGGCATCTCGCCGTTTGCCGATCCCGGCGCGACGACGAACCGGCCGGGCATCACGCCCGACGCTTCCAGCAACGTGAACCCCGGCACGCCCGGCACATACACCATCACTTACACGGCGACGGACGGCACGAACACCGCCACCGCCACCCGCATCGTCAACGTCGTGGACGACTCGCCTCCGCAAATCACGTTGAACGGCGACGACCCGCTGACGGAAGATGAAATCGAAACTCAGGAAATCACCGTCGAGTGTCACGCCGGGTTCACCGATCCGGGCGCAACTGCCAACGACGCCTGCAACGGCTCATCTCCCGTCAGCGTCTCCGGCACGGTTGACCCGAACACGGTCGGCACGTACACACTCACCTATTCGGCCGCCGACGAACAGGGCACGCCCGGCGATCCTTCCGACGATCTGGTCGCGACGATCACGCGCACGGTTCGCGTCGTTGACACCACCGACCCCGGCATCACGCTCACGGGCGGCAACGCGTTGACAGTTGAATGCCACGCCGCGTTCACAGACCCCGGCGCAACCGCGACCGACAATTGCGCGGGCGACCTCGACTCGGCGATACAAATCTCCGGCACGGTTGACCCGAACACGGTCGGAACCTACACCCTCACCTACACGGTGAGCGACGCCTCCGGCAACGACGCTACCGCCACCCGCACCGTCAACGTTGTGGACACGACCCCCCCGGTCATCACCATCAACGGCGACAGTCCGGCGACCGTGGAATGCCACACGAGTTACACGGACGCGGGCGCGACGGCCAACGACGCCTGCGGCGGCGCGTTCCCCGTCACCGTCTCGGGCAGCGTGGACGTGGACACGCCGGGCGCGTACACGATCACCTACACGACCACCGACGGCACGAACACCGCCACGGCGACGCGCACGGTGAACGTGGTGGATACGACGGCTCCGGTCATCTCCTGCCCGGCGGACATCGTCGTCAACCTGCTCCCCAACACGACGGCCACGTCCATACCCGTGAGCTTCAACCCGACGGCGAGCGATAGTTGCGGCACGGCGGCCGTCACCACCTCGCACGCCTCCGGCGCGAACTTCCCGGTCGGCACGACGATTGTCACGGCGACGGCCACCGATCAATCGGGCAACACGAGTTCGTGCAGTTTCAAAGTGACCGTGCACTACCTGTTCGCGGGATTCTTCTCGCCCGTCTCCAATCTGCCCGTGCTCAACACGGTCAAGGCGGGGAGCGCGATCCCCGTCAAGTTCAGCCTCAGCGGTAACAAGGGACTGAACATCTTCGGCGCAGACTCGCCCGCGTCAGGCGTGATCACGTGCAATTCCGCTGATCCCGCGGTTGATCTCACGGAGATCGACACGCCGGGCGCGAGCGGTTTGACCTACGACGCTTCGAGCGACCAGTATCAGTACAACTGGAAGACGCTCAAGGCGTGGGAGGGGACGTGCCGCCAGTTGGCCGTCACCCTGAACGACGGCACTCAGTACCGCGCGAACTTCAAGTTCAAGTAAACGCCGGGCGCGGTAGTTGTATAAAAACAGTGGGCGGCGACGTGGGGCGAAACTATCGCCCCACGTCGCCGCCCACTGTTTTTTGTCTCGCCTCCTGCTCTCCGGGCGCGCTCCGAAAACCCCTCCCGGCCTCGCCCACTTCCCGCGCGAATAAAGTGATCCCTTACGCCCGATCTTTACGCGTTAAACAGTGAAGGGAAGTTAAATCCCGCGTCGGATGACCTGTTCAACTCGACGCGACGAATTATCCGGCATTAAAAGAAGGGGTTCATAATGGTTATCCGTCGTAAATTATTCTTCGTCATCCTGACCTTAAGCATTTTCACCACCAACGTATTCGCGCAGGCCGAATCATCCGCCCAGCCGCCGCAGCAGCAGGACGCGGCTTCGACCACGCCCGCCGTCGTGACCGCATCGGCCACAGGCTCCGGCGTCCGCTTCGCGGCTCCGGCCGGGGCGGTGCAGTTGCGGCTCGAACTCTACGCCGCGAACGGCGAACGCATCTTTGATTCCGGCGTGCGGCAGGGAAGCGTCCTCGACTGGCAGCCGGCGGACGCGCCGCAGGGCGTGGGCGACGGCTCCTACCTGTGCATTTTGACGGCCAAAGATTTACAGGGGCGAGCCACCCAGCGTATCGCCACGCTCACGCTGCAAGCGGGACAGGCGTCCGTGCTGCGCGTGCGCGAGCATGAGCTAGCCGACGCCCAGAAACAGGCGGCGGCGGAAAGTCGTCGTGAACAGAAAAGCGTCGCGGCGGACAACGGCCTGACCATCTTGCGCGAAGGCAAGCAGCGCGCTTTGACCGTGGCGGCGCACGACGGCGAGGACGGGCGAGTCACCAGCACGAAGGGCGCGCTCACCCTGCGCACCGGCGACATCTTATCCGGTCAGGATCGCGAGCAGATGCGGATCACTCCCGACGGGCGCGTCGGCATCGGCACGGACAAGCCGGAGGCGACACTGGACGTGGCGGGCACGATTCGCGCCCGCGGCGGCATTCGCTTCGAGGATGGGACGGTGTTGACCTCGGCCGGCTTGCCGGCGCGCACTTCCAAAGACGGCGCGGCGACGGCCGGCAGCACAGTTATAGCGGGCGCGACCGCCGCTCAGAGTTTCTCCGGGACGGGCACGACCGGCAAGGTGGTGAAGTGGGTTGACGGCGCCACGGGTCAGGCCGGCGACTCGGCCATCACGGAAGCCAACGGCAAGATCGGCATCGGCACAACAACCCCCGCGACCAAGCTCGACCTGTCGGACATCTCCACCTCAACCGGGATCGGTGCAGATTTCCAACAGATTCCTCTGATCGTGCGTAACAGTAGTAATACTCTCAACAACTGGAGGAACCTGGCCTTTTATGCGGATAGCACTCTGGGTCTCGCCACGGTAGGAGCGCAACTGACTGATAACACCGGAACGAATAGACACGGGGCGCTTGTGTTTGGCACTCGCGGCCCAAGCGGATTCGGCGAACGAATGAGGATTACCTCTACGGGCAACGTCGGCATCGGCACAATCGCCCCGACGCAGAAACTTGAGGTAGCGGGCAACATCAAGCTCAGCGGCGCAAACAACGGCATCATCTTCCCCGACGGCACGACCATGAGTTCGGCGGCGGCCGGCGGCATGTCGGGCACAAACATCGTCACCGCGATCAACGCCGCGGGGACGGCGGGCGTGATCAACGACAACCGCCTGTCAGCCAACCTTGCGCGCCTCAACGGCGCGAACGCCTGGTCGGGCGCGAACATCTTCAACCTCGGCCTGTCGGCCAACAACGCGCTCGTCACCAACGTCGGCAACCCGGTCAACGCGGGCGACGCGACCAACAAGGCTTACGTTGACGCGAACTTCGTCAAGTTCGTTCCCGGCGCGGAGCAACTCTCGGTCGGCGACGCCAACGGCACGGCTCCCATGATCAACCTGCGCGGCGGCTCCACCTGCTGCTCCGGCCCCGGCGGCCACACGCCCGCCTGGTTCAAGGTCTTCCAGAACGGCAGCTTCGTCGCCACCGGCAACCTCGGCATCGGAGTCTCGCCGATGCAGGGCAAGGGCTACCGCACGTCCTGGGACAGCTACAAGGGCGCGTTCCGCTCCGGCTACGCCGACAACGAATGGGACGACAACACCGTCGGCTTCTTCTCTTGGGCTGGCGGCTCGAACTCGACCGCCGAAGGTCTCTACGCCTTCGCCTTCGGCGACACGAACTTCGCCCGCTCGACTTCGAGCATCGCCTTCGGCAGCGGCAACGAAGTGAAGGGCGCGGCCGGGTTCTCGGCCGGCGCGGGCAACCGCGTCTGCGACACCTACGGCGTCGCCTTCGGCAACAAGGCGCAGTCCGGCGGCCCGCTCATCAACGGTAAGTGCGACCCCGACACTTTCAACATCCGCGGCCTCGCGGCCGTCGCCCTCGGCTACAACGTGACGGCCGATCAGGATCACACGACGGCGATGGGCAAGTTCGCCACGAACAACGGCTTCACCGGCACGTTCGTCTGGTCGGACGGCTCGGCTCAGCAGAGCGCCGACACCTTCCGCAACACGGCCAACAACGAGTTTGCGGCGCGCGCCACGGGTGGCTTCCGCTTCCGCACCAACCTCGGCGGCACGACGGGGTGCAACCTGCCCGCAGGCTCCGGCGTCTTCAACTGCACTTCGAGCCGCACGACTAAGGAGAACTTCAAACTCACGAGCGGCGAAGACGTGCTCACCCGCCTGCGCAAAATCCCTGTGAGCACGTGGAACTACACTGCCGAGGGCAGCGCGGTGCGCCACATGGGGCCGATGGCCGAAGACTTCTACCAGGAGTTCGGACTCGGCACGGGCAACACCTCCATCGGCGTCCAGGACTTGGCCGGCGTGAGCCTCGCGGCCGTCAAGGCGCTCGACCAGCGCACCGCCAACCTCCAACAGCGCACCGCGGAGGTCGAGCAACTGCGCGGCGAAGTGCAAACACTGCGCGCCGCCAACACCGCTCTCGAACAACGCCTCGCCGCGCTCGAACAGAGCATGCAGCAGGAGCGCACTACCAAACCGCGCACGACGACCGCCACCCGGCGTCGCCGCTAACAGCACGCCGGGCTTCGACCCGCGTTCGAACTTAACGTCCACACGCAAGGGCGGGGCGGTCGAGTAAGTCTATGGCTTACTCGACCGCCCCGCCCCTTTCTCATCCGAACTTACAAGCCGGTTCCGGCTCCTACAAAGCGTCTTCTCGCGCTGCCGCCTCGCCCTTCCTGATCTGCGACTCGCCTTCCTTATCATTGAAAATCTTAATAACCGCTATCGCAGCTTCATAATCCAGATTGGTTCTAATAATCTCGCTACGCCCCTTTTGGCCGGTCTTCAAAGAAGTATTCTGCCTTTTAACCTGGTACTTAATTGATGGGTCGCCATCAAACTTTGCCTTCTGTCCCGGCATCGCCTGTACTGTGTAGATATACATTGTTACTCCTAAACTTCAATTCCGGCTGGTTTGCCTTCACGAGTTGACGACCGGAAACTAACCTCGCTTCTTCTCCGGCTTCGCCGTAAAACCACGACTCTCCGGCACTTTCTTAGCCGGGGTGGAGAAGGGCTGTTCCTGTCGCTTGTCCGTCCGTTCCGCAATGTCCTTCTGAATAGCCTCTTTCAGTCGCTTCTTGGCACGTTTGTTCATAATGCAAGGATTATACAGAAGAACCCTCCGCACGTTCAATGAACTAAAATTATTGACCGCCGCGGATGGCTATGGATAAATCCCTCTCACTAGCCTGTGGTGGATGCGGGTATAAAAAACGGGAGGCCAATGACCTCCCGCATGTTACTGATTAGATTGATGAGCCGAGCAGGACTCGAACCTGCGACCCAGTGGTTAAAAGCCACTTGCTCTACCGACTGAGCTATCGGCCCAAAGTGGAGATTTCAAGCGCATGCATTCGCGGTCAAGTGCGGATCAACTCGTCGGATGAGTTACGTTGAAGGCTGATTCTTGCAACGGCCACGCGTGAGAATCATTTTACATACGTTGTGGTGTGCGGGCAAGCGTCGTGCCCGTTATTGTGTTTTGAGCCACATGTCGAGCGCGGAGCCGGGGTTGAGAATCGTCTGGTCGCGCTCGGGGCCGGTGGAGACAAGGCCGATTTCGACCTCCATCGTGCGCGCGAGGTATTCGACGTAGGCGCGCGCGTTCGGCGGAAGTCGTTCCATCTCGGTGATGCCTTCGGTGGAGGTGTTCCAGCCGGGGAGCGTTTCGTAGACGGGTTCGACGCGTCGCAAGTCCTGCGAGACGGCGGGGAAGGATTCGACCTCGCGGCCGTCGAGGCGATAGCCGGTGCAGACCTTGATCTCGTCGAGCGCGTCGAGCACGTCCAGCTTGGTGAGCGCGACGGAGGTGAAGCCGTTGATCTCCGCGGCGTAGCGCGTGGCGAAGGCGTCGAACCAGCCGCAGCGGCGCGGGCGACCCGTGGACGCGCCGTACTCGCGCCCGCGCTCGCGGATGAGTTGGCCGAGTTCCTCTTCGCCTTCGAGCATCTCGGTGGGAAAAGGGCCTTCGCCGACGCGCGTCGTGTAGGTGCGGACGATGCCGAGCACGCCCGTGATGCGATGGGGTGCGAGTCCTGTCCCGCTGCTTGCGCCCCCGGCCGTCGTGCTCGAAGAGGTGACGAACGGGTATGTGCCGTGATCCACGTCGAGCAGGGTGGCCTGCGCGCCCTCAATCAGGATGGAACGGCCTTCGCGCGCGGCGCGGTTCAGGAAATGCGTGGTGTCTGCGATGAAGGGGGCGAGCCGTTCGGTGAGCCGCGAAGTCTCGGCGAAGACCTCTTCGACATCCAGGGCTTGCCCGCCGTAGGCTTCAATGATGCGGTTGGCGTCTTCCAGGTTGCGCTCGATGCGCGCGCGCAGGACTTCGGGCACGAGCGCGTCGGCCACGCGGATGCCGCGCCGCCCCGCCTTATCTTCGTAGGCTGGGCCGATGCCGCGCAGCGTCGTCCCGACTCGTTCGTTGCCGAGCCGCTCCTCGCTCGTGTGGTCGAGCGCGCGGTGGTAGGGGAGAATTAAATGCGCGCGCGAACTGACGAGGACGCGTTCGGGCGTGACCTCCAGCCCCTGCGCGGCGAGGCGGTCGGTCTCCTCGAAGAAGGCTTTCGGGTCAATGACCATTCCGTTGCCGAGCACGCAGGTCTTGCCGGGGTGGATGATGCCCGAAGGGATGAGGTGCAGGACGAAGGCGCGCTCGCCGACATAGACGGAGTGGCCGGCGTTGTGCCCGCCCTGATACCGCGAGACGATGTCGAAGCGTTCGGCCAGCAGGTCAACGATCTTGCCCTTGCCCTCATCGCCCCACTGCGCGCCGATGACAACGATAACTTTTGACATAAAATTAGAGGTCAGAGGTTAGAGGTTAGAGGTTAGCAGAAATCAGTTCTGTCTTTCACTGACCTCTAACCTCTGACCTCTGACCTCTGCATTTCAGCTTGCTCTCTCCAGCTTGATCGGTTTCTCGATGAAGTAGAAGCTGCATTGGCCGCGCACTTCGTCGAGGTCGCGGCGTTCGATGGGGAAGAGGCGGCATTGGTTGGGGCGGTCTTCGTAGATGCCGCAGGTGGATGTGCCGTCCGTATGCTTCTTGAGGAAAGGGCATTTGAAGAGTATCTCGCAGCATGCCCCGCAGCGATTGCAGTCGCCGCGCCGCAGCGCGAGCGCGTCAATCACTTCCTGCTTACGGAAGTTAGCGCTGACGAAACGTCGCAACTTGCCTTGCGCCTGCCGCGCGCGAAATCGCGCATCCTCGACGGCGCGCAGGCGTTTCGCTGCCAGCAGTCGGTCCTCCAATAAGCGTCGCTTGCTGCTCTTCGGGGAACGGGCCGTGGTCTTCGGGCGGCTGTTGGTAATTTGTTTCATCAAGCGTCCGGGAGTCGCACACTGAGAGGCGTCAACGCCCGCAAGCGCGCGTGAACAATCAAAAGACTGTCTGACGACAATCACAGAAACGGCGCGAGACGCTCTTTAACCGCTACCCCGCGCCGTCCCTTGTGACGATAAAACTCAGGCGTTAGCCGCGCCCGTGCCGGCGTTGACGTGTTTGTCAATCATGCGCGAGATAGCTTCCTTGCTCGTCGCGCCCACCACACGCTCCTCCTCTTTGCCGTTCTTGAACAGGATCAACGTCGGGATGCCCTTGATGCCGTATTTCTGCGGCACGTTCGGGTTCTCATCAACGTTCAACTTGACGACGCGCGCGTTCTCGGAGTATTTCTCCGCCACCTGCGCCACCGTCGGAGCGATCATCCGGCAGGGCGCGCACCACGCCGCCCAAAAATCTACGAGCACGGGGCGATCCGACTGTAAAACTTCCGCGTCAAAATTGGCGTCGCTGACATCGTTGACAAATTGGCTTTCACTCATGTGGTAAATCTCCTTCTTCCTAACTTGTAATGGCGCGATCCGGATGATTGCGCAAACCTCTCTCGTTTCAATGTCTTCTCTCTGCTAAAAATAGTCTCCCCGAAGTGTTATCCGCTGGCCGCTTACATGCGCGCCACGGCGCGGTAAACCTCGACGTACCTGCGCGCAGCCGCGTCCCAGGAATTATCGGCGCGCATCCCGTTCAATTGAATCCGCCGCCAGAGGTCTTTGTCCGCGTAGGCAAACAACGCTTCGTAGATGCTGCCGAGCATGGCGTGCGCCGAGTAATCGCCGAACTTGAAGCCGTTGCCGGTCAAGCGCGCGCGGTCGAAATTCTCCACCGTGTCGTCCAAGCCGCCCGTAGCGCGCACGACCGGCACAGTGCCGTAGCGCATGCTGTACATCTGATTCAAACCGCACGGCTCGTAGAGCGACGGCATGAGAAAGATGTCTGCGCCCGCCTCGATCTGGTGCGCGAGGGGTTCGCCCGCGTAACCCTTGTAAATCCCGACGCGGTGCGGCGCGTGGTCGTGAAACGACTGCAAGAAGTCTTCGTACTCCTGCGCACCCGCACCGAGCGCGATGAAGAACGCGCCCGTCTCAAGGATGGCGGGGGCGGCCTCCCGGATCAGGTCGTAACCCTTCTGCGCGACGAGCCGCGAGATGATCGCGATGACGGGTCGCTCCGCCTCCTCCGGCAAATGGAAGCGGCGCAGCAGGTCGAGCTTGCACGCGCGCTTGCCCGTCAGGTCGTCCGCGCTGAAGTTGGCCGCGATGTGCGGGTCGGTCGCCGGATTCCACGCGTCGTAGTCAACACCGTTCGTGACGCCGATGAGCCTGTCGCGGCGCATGCGCAACAACCAGTCGAGGCCGGCGCCCTGCGCGGGCGTCTGTATCTCGAAAGAGTAGCGGCGGCTGACGGTCGAGAGCGCATCGGCGAGCATCAAGCCCGCCTTGAGGGCGGATGCCGCGCCTTCCAAAAGGAAAGCGTCGTGAACCTCGCCCCAGCCGAAACCGAAATAGCCCAGATCACGCGGGTCGAACGCGCCCTGGTAGGCCAGATTGTGGATGGAAAAGAGCGAACGCGTCTGCCGGTAAAAATCGTCATAGGCGCGCCGTGCGCGAAGTTCCGCGACGGCGAACCCGCACGGCCAGTCGTTGCCGTGAATAACGTCGGGCGGGCGGCCGAGTCGCTTGAGCAGCGCTAGCGCGGCGCGGCAGAAGAAGGCGTAGCGAGTGTGGTCATCCGAGTAGCCGTAGACGTTCGGGCGCGCGAAGTATTCCGGCGCATCTATGAGAAAGACCGGCGCGCCCGTCGCCTCTTCACTCAGAAAGACGCGGACGTGGCGGTTGCCGCCCGTCCATTCGACTTCCAGATTATCAAAGAGCAACTCGCGGAGCAGGCCGCGATCCGTCTGCTGGTAGAGCGGCATGCAGAGGCTGGCGTCCACCTCACCCGTGCCGTTGAGAGCCTTCGGCAGCGCGCCCGCCACGTCGCCCAAGCCCCCCGTCTTAGCGAACGGCACAGCCTCCGACGATAAGATCGCGACGCGCAACACCCCTCACCAGACACCCCTCCCGCAAGAGGAGCGTCACCGACAGTCTGGACTGCAAAGCTTAGGCGGCTATTTTACGCAACAGCCGTCGTAAGTGACAAGCCGGAAGCGGGTGAATGGTAAATAGTAAATGGTAAATGGGGAAAGACAAGTCTTATCCATTTACCATTTACTATTCACCATTCACCCGTCAACTAGCTCTGCATCGAGGCGAGGAATTCGGCGTTGGACTTGGTTTTGCCGAGCCTCTCCAGCACGACTTCCATCTGCTCGACGGGCGACAGCGGGTTCAGGACGCGGCGCATCACCCAGATGCGCGCGAGGTCTTCCTTGCTGATGAGGAGTTCCTCCTTGCGCGTGCCGGAGCGCTGGATGTCAATGGCGGGGAATAAACGCTTGTCAACGAGGCGGCGGTCGAGATGAATTTCGCAGTTGCCCGTGCCCTTGAACTCTTCAAAGATCACGTCGTCCATGCGCGAGCCGGTGTCAATCAAGGCGGTGGCGATGATCGTCAGTGAACCGCCCTCTTCGATGTTGCGCGCCGCGC
Source organism: Pyrinomonadaceae bacterium (assembly GCA_035296445.1). Classification (GTDB taxonomy): domain Bacteria; phylum Acidobacteriota; class Blastocatellia; order Pyrinomonadales; family Pyrinomonadaceae; genus JAIVJZ01. Next base: position 21,067 of record DATHAZ010000183.1, read on the forward strand.
CGAAGAAACGCTTCGGGCGTTGCAGTGCATTGGCGTCAATACCGCCGGAGAGAATCTTGCCCGAAGGCGGCACGACCGCGTTGTGCGCGCGCGCGAGGCGCGTCAGGGAGTCGAGCAGGATGACCACGTCGCGCTTGTGCTCGACGAGTCGCTTGGCCTTCTCGATCACCATGTCGGCGACCTGCACGTGGCGCGTCGGCGGTTCGTCGAACGTCGAAGAGATGACCTCGCCGTTGACCGAACGCTGCATGTCCGTGACCTCTTCCGGGCGCTCGTCAATGAGCAAGACGATGAGCGACACTTCCGGGTGATTCTTCGAGATCGAGTTGGCGATGGTCTGGAGCATCATCGTCTTACCCGTGCGCGGCGGCGCGACGATGAGGCCGCGCTGTCCCTTGCCGATGGGCGTGACGAGGTCAATGACGCGCGCGGCGAGGATGTCGTTCTCGGTCTCCAACATCAGGCGCTCGTCCGGATAGAGCGGCGTCAGGTTGTCGAAGAAGACTTTGTCGCGCGTCTCGCCGGGGGCTTCGAAGTTGATGGCCTCGACCTTGATGAGCGCGAAGTAACGCTCGCCCTCTTTCGGCGGACGAATCTGGCCGGAGACGGTGTCGCCGGTTCGCAGGTCGAATTTGCGTATCTGCGAGGGCGAGACGTAGATGTCGTCGGGGCCGGGCAGATAGTTGTATTCGGGCGCGCGCAGGAAGCCGAAGCCGTCGGGCAAAGTTTCCAGCACGCCCTCGGAGAAGATGAGGCCGCTCTTTTCGGTCTGCGCCGCGAGGACTTTGAAGATCAACTCCTGCTTGCGCATGCCGGTCGCGCCGGGCACGTCCATGTCTTTGGCGATCTGCGTCAGCTTCGAGATGGACATCTCCTTGAGCGTCGCCAGATTGAAGGCGTCGCCGCTGCCGGAAGGGATGAAATCCTTCTCGGCCACGTCGTCCGGCGGAGTGTCTACGACGGCGGTTGTCGCGCGATTGCCGTTCTCGCTGCTGTTGCCGTTGGCCGTGCCGCCGCCGGCGGCGGCGCTGCTACTGCTGGTTCTTGTGCGTGGTGTACGTTGTGACATTTCTCTTTTCTCTGTTGAGTGCGGCCGCCGTCGTTTGTGCGCGTGAGCCGCCTGTTCTAAACAAGAGTTGTGTCCAACTCTTGTCGCGTTGCTGTCAATGAGATTGAATTGACGGCGGATTCTGGCCGCTTGTGAATTAAACCCTTAAATGATGTCGGGAATGATGCCTCAGGTGCGCGAGGGCTTACAACCCGGCGCAGGAGCGGCGATTTTCCGGCGGTTATATGTGCGAGGTGGTTGGCGAATCCTTAGCGAACGTCTCGCATCCCGTAAAAGTTCAACGAATTATTTTGTGTGAGCTTTAGTTCTAACCGAAAGGTTAGATGCCGTCAAGCACCCACGGGGTCGCCTCGCGGCGCCAATTCGACTTTTCAACTGGGGGAGTGTGAGACGGTTATGGCCTCTTCGATGGCGCGCCAGACGCGTTCGCGTCCGTGTCCCGTGACGGCGGAGTAAGCGACGACTTCACCGCCGCCCGCCGACGCGCCTAAAATTTCCCGCGCGCGCCCGATATTTTTGCGCAACTCGTTTTGCGAGAGCTTGTCGGATTTCGTCGCAACCGTCAGGTGCGGCTTCGCATAAGCCGTTAGCCATTCACGCAGTTGCAAGTCCAATTTAGAGGGATCGTGACGCGAATCTACGATTTGAATTGATAACACAAGCGGCTCGCGCTTGGCAAGGTAAGTCGTCACAATTTCGCCCCACGACTCGCGAATCGCGCGCGGCACGCGGGCGTAGCCATAGCCCGGCAGGTCTACGAAATGGAAGCGTCGGTTGATGAGGAAAAAGTTGAGCGCCTGCGTCCGGCCGGGCGTCGAAGAGGTGCGCGCCAGTCCTTTGACGCCGAGCAGTGAGTTGATCAAACTCGACTTCCCGACGTTTGACCGGCCGAGGAAGGCCACTTCCGGCAACCCCGTCCGCGGCCAGTCCTGCTCGCTGAACGAACTCTTGACGAATTCGGCGCTCGTAATCTTCATAAGACAGTGACGAGTGACGAGTGACAAGTGACGAGCGGGAAACAAGACAAGTTTAAAGACCAGAGTGCTGCTTTAACTTGTCACTCGTCACTCGTCACTCGTCACTGTTATTTTGCGGTCGCGCCGGATGCGGTTTGCGTCGGCTGCTCGTCGGACGCAGGTTTGGGCGCGGCTGCGGCGGCACGGCGAGCCGCCATGTTTTTCGACATCTCGCGCATCTTGGCGAGCCGCTCCTTGGCGTTCGGCGAGCGCATCACGAGTTGTTCGAGGTGCATCCACATCTGCGGGCCGAAGGCCGCGCGCAGTTCTTCCATGAACGGCTCGAACTTGGCGTAGTAGAAGAAGTGTTCGCCGTTGGCGTCGCTGAACATCTTCTCGTCAATCGCCCCGTTGTTGACGAGCGAGGCGGCCATATCCCAGTAGGACATGACCATGCGCAGGTAGGCGTTGTGCTCGCCCGTGGCAACGTCCATGATGTCCTGCACGCTTTCGGGATTGAACCCGGCCATCCACGAGCGCGCCTTGCGCATCGTCTCTTCGCGGCGCAGATCGTAGAGTTTCAGGATCAGGTCTGCGTCTTCATATTTGCCCATGCGGAATTTTCTCCTTAAGAGTCTGTGGCGGGGATAAGAAGAATTGCGGAATGCGGAATGCGGATTGCGGATTAGAAAACAAGAAGATCGTGTTTAATCGTCTGTGCTTTTCAATCCGCAATCCTCAATCCGCATTCCGCAATCAAGTTAGTCTGCCATCGTCGGCGTGCTTTGCGAGGGCGGTTCGGTTGACCAGATGGGCGGTTGCGCCGTGTCCACGGCCGCGCCGTCGGTCGGGCAGGCGTCTTCGAGCGCGAGCGTGAGCACTTCGTCAATGGTCTCGACGAAATGCACGGCAATCGCGGCGCGCACTTCTTCGGGCACTTCCACCAAATCCTTCTCGTTCTCTTTCGGCAGGATCAGGGTCGTGACGCCGACGCGGTGCGCGGCGAGCATCTTCTCCTTGATGCCGCCGACGGGCAGCACCTTGCCGCGCAACGTGATCTCGCCCGTCATCGCCACGTCCTTACGGATGGGGACACGCGTCAGAGCCGAAGCCATCGCGGTGGCGAGCGTGACGCCCGCCGAAGGGCCGTCTTTCGGAATCGCGCCTTCGGGAATGTGGACGTGCAAATCGCGCTTGCGTATGTGGTCGAGACTGACGCCGATGCGTTCGGCGCGCGCCTTGATGCAGGTGAGCGCGGCCTGCGCCGACTCCTGCATGACCTCGCCGAGTTTGCCGGTGAGGCGCACGCCGCCGCGCCCGTTCGTGAGCGTGGCTTCGATCTGCAAGACCTCGCCGCCGACCTCCGTCCATGCGAGTCCGAGCGCGAGGCCGATCTCGCTCTCGGCCGCCGCCTGCTGCTGGCGGAAGCGTATGGGGCCGAGCATCTCGCGCACGCGCTCTGGCGTGACGATCTCTTTGAACTCCGCGTCCTTGTTGTCGCCCACCAGTTTGCGCGCCACCTTGCGACAGCACGAACCGATCTCGCGTTCGAGATTGCGCACGCCCGCCTCGCGCGTGTACGAGCGGATGATCTCAAGCAAGCCTTCGTCCGTGAACTCGACCTGCTCGGCCTTTAGGCCGCTGCCTTCCGCCTGCTTGACGACGAGGTGGCGGCGCGCGATCTCCAGTTTCTCGCGCTCGGTGTAGCCGGAGAGGCGCAGGATTTCCAGACGGTCTTGCAGCGCGGGCGGGATCGTGTGCAGCACGTTCGCCGTCGCGATGAAGAAGACTTTGGAGAGGTCGTATTCAACGTCGAGGTAATGATCCTGAAACGAGTTGTTCTGTTCGGGGTCTAACACTTCGAGCAAGGCGGAAGACGGGTCGCCGCGAAAATCCGCGCCGAGTTTGTCCACTTCGTCCAAGAGGATGCAGGGGTTGGTCGTGCCCGCCTTCTTCATCATCTGGATGATCTGGCCGGGCAGCGCGCCGATGTAGGTGCGGCGGTGGCCGCGTATCTCGGCCTCGTCGCGCACGCCGCCGAGCGAGAGGCGCACGAACTTTCTGCCCGTCGCACGCGCGATGGATTTGCCGAGGGAGGTTTTGCCCACGCCCGGCGGGCCGACGAAACAGAGGATAGAGCCTTTCGGGTTCTTGACGAGTTGACGCACGGCGAGGTGTTCGAGGATGCGATCTTTGATCTTCTCAAGCCCGTGGTGGTCTTCGTTCAGAATCTCCTCGGCCTTGCCCAGGTCTTTGATCTCTTTCGACTTCTGCTTCCAGGGCACGCTCAACAGCCAGTCTATGTAGGTGCGCGAGACCGTGCCCTCGGCCGACATCGGCGGCATCGCTTCGAGGCGGTGGAGTTCCTGCATGGCCTTCTCTTTGGCCTCGTCCGACATGCCCGCGTCTTCGATCTTCTTGCGCAAATCCTCGACCTCGGCCTTCTCGTCCTTGCGTCCGAGTTCCTTGTGGATGGCCTTGATCTGCTCGTTCAGGTAATACTCTTTCTGCGCCTTCTCCATCTGCCGTTTGACGCGCGCCTGAATCGTGCGGTCGAGTTGACGCTTGTCAACTTCGGTCTCAAGAATTTCGACCAGACGCTGCATGCGCCCGTGGACGGAGAAGATTTCCAGCAAGCCCTGCTTGTCTTCGACCGCAATGCGCAACTGCGACGCGAGCGCGTCGGTCAGGTGCGAAGGGTCCTGGTTGCGCATGGCCTGTTGCAGCGCGTCGGTCTGCGCTTCGGGCGCGAGGCGCAGGTGCTGCTCGATGAGTTGGTGTATGCGCTGCGTGAGGGCTTCGATGCGCTGGCCGGATTCGAGCGCGGAGGGCGCGCGGCGCACGGTGGCCGTGAACGCGCCGTTGTCGTTCTCGACGCGGATCGTCGTCGCGCGCTCGCGCCCCTCGACGACCACTTTCGTCTGCCCGTTCTCCAATTTCTGCGCTTGCAGGATGCGCGCTATCGTCCCGACGCCGTAAATCTCCGCGGGCACGGGTTCGTCAATCGAAGCGTCGTGCTGCGTGGCGAGGAAGATCGTGCGGTCGGAGGCGAGCGCCTGTTCGAGCGCGCGGATCGAGCCGGGGCGACCGATCTTGAAGGCGACCTTCGTGAACGGGAAGATCACGACATCGCGGATCGGAACCATCGGGTAGCTGATGATGTCTGAAGGAGTGCGGTCTGAATATTCTTCCATAAAACTGCCACTTCTTTCGCCGGAAAACTGCGTAAACGTGAAGGGCGAGCCGCCTGCTGCCGCTCGCCCCGTGTCGCGAACTAAACTGAATTGTAAAACATTTCGCCGACGCGCGCCACCGGCCAAAAATTCGGGTCGGCGCGCCTACTGCTCCCGGCTTTCGCGCATGATCTCGCGCAGTTGTTTGACGCGCTCAGCCGTCACTTTCGCCAGACAGAAACTGAACACCATCGGGTAGATCGAGCCGCCCTTGTTGCCGACGCTCTCGTAATCGCAGTGCGCGTCGCGAAACTTGATCCAAGCGAGTTGCGCGGCGCGAAGTTTGGCGCGCTCCGCCGCCCCCGTGTCTTTCAGCAACTCCCGGTAGACCTTGTTCAACTCGGCGTCGGCCTTGTCACGCGCGCGGGCGGCGCACCGGTTCAACTCGAATTGCGTATTCGAGCCGGGGCAGGGGTCTTCGCCGTCAGCGTCGTCCTGATCGTCCTGCGTCGCCGCGGCGGGCGTAGGTTCTTGCGGCGCGGGTTTCGCCACGGTCGTCTGCGCCTGCGTCGCGTCCGCACAAAAAAGTGAGAGCAGGAGTGCGAACACTCCTGCTCCGAATTTCTTCGACATCAATTAGTCTTCCTTTCGCCCGGGCGGGGAAGAGAATCGAACTCCGGCGTGCGCTCAGGCGGCGGCGTCGTCCACGCCCGTCAGGGCTTCGCCCGGCACGGCGCGGCGACGTTCGACCATCTCGCTCGTGATGACGAACTCCTTGATGCGCTTCTGCGAGGGGAGCGTGTACATCGAATCCAGCAGCAACTCTTCCATGATCATCATCAGGCCGCGCGCGCCCACCTTGCGTTCGACCGCCTGTCGCGCGATGGCCTTGAGCGCGTCGTCCGTGAAGCGCAGCTTGACGTTGTCGTACTCGAACTTCTTCTGGTACTGCTTGACGAGCGCGTTCTTCGGCTCGGTCAGGATGCGCATGAGCGCGTCCTCGTCGAGTTCGTTCAAGACGCCGAGCACGGGAAGGCGGCCGACGAACTCCGGGATCAACCCGAAACGCACCAAATCTTCCGGCTGCGCCGTCGCCATCGCTTCGGCATAGCGCTCTTTGCTGTCTTTGACCTCGGCGCGGAAGCCGAACGACTTGTTGCGCATGCGCCGCTCGATCACTTTCTCCAGACCGACGAACGCGCCGCCGCAGATGAAGAGAATGTTGGTGGTGTCAATCGGGAAGAACTCCTGATGCGGGTGCTTCCGGCCGCCCTGCGGCGGCACGTTGGCAACCGTGCCTTCGAGGATTTTCAAGAGAGCCTGCTGCACGCCCTCGCCCGACACGTCGCGCGTGATCGAAGGGTTCTCGTCCTTGCGGCAAATCTTGTCAACTTCGTCAATATAGATGATGCCCTGCTGCGCGCGCTCCACGTCGCCGTTCGCGGCCTGCAACAACTTGAGGATGATGTTCTCCACGTCTTCGCCGACGTAGCCCGCCTCGGTCAAGGTCGTCGCATCAACGATGGTGAAGGGAACGGAGAGCATGCGCGCGAGCGTCTGCGCGAGCAGGGTCTTGCCCGTGCCGGTCGGCCCCATCAGGAGGATGTTCGACTTCTGAATCTCCACGTCCGAGCGGCGGCGCGCGATCTCGATGCGCTTGTAGTGCTGGTAGACGGCGACGGCCAGACGCTTCTTCGTCTCGTCCTGCCCGATGACGTACTCGTCCAGGAAGTTTTTGATCTCGGAGGGTTTGGGGAGCGGCGGACGGGTCGCGACGGCCTCGGCCTGCTGGTCGTCCGTGATGATCTCGTTGCAGATGTCAATACACTCGTTACAGATGTAGACGGTGGGGCCGGCAATGAGTTTCTTCACTTCGTTCTGCGACTTGCCGCAGAACGAACAGCGCAACGTATCATCGGTTCGACGTACCATAGGCTTTTAGGGGACTCCGTGCTTTCGAGGTTCGATCCAGCTTCGAGTTGTCAAGTGACTTAAAACGGGCGGGCTTAACTGTTCCGTGTCCTACACTGCCCGCGAACGGTGACGCGTTTGGGGCGCGCTTCGGCTGCCGGGGAACTACTGTAGCATAAATGACCGGCGCGTTGATCTCTGAATCAAACGCGCCGGTCAAAAATTTTACTCGCGGTGCGTGATCACTTCGTCAATCAGCCCATACTCTTTGGCCTGCACGGCCGACATGATGCGGTCGCGCTCCACGTCGCGTTCGATCTGTTCGTAGGATTGGCCGGAGTGTTTGGCGAGGATGTTCGAGGTCAATTCGCGCATGCGGATGATCTCTTCGGCCATGATGCGGATGTCCGTGGCCTGTCCTTCCGCGCCGCCCGAAGGCTGGTGAATGAGGATGCGCGAGTTGGGCAGCGCGAAGCGTTTGCCCTTCGCTCCCGCCGCCAGCAGCAGCGCGGCCATCGAGGCACACTGCCCGACGCAAAGCGTCGAAACGTCTGCGCGGATGAACTGCATCGTGTCGTAGATCGCCATCCCGGCCGTGATCGAACCGCCCGGCGAATTGATGTAGAGCGAGATGTCCTTCTCCGGGTCTTCCGCTTCGAGGAAGATCAGTTGCGCGACGATCAAGTTCGCGATCTGATCGTCAATCGGCGTCGAGATGAAGATGATGTTGTCTTTGAGCAGGCGCGAGTAGATGTCGAAGGCGCGTTCGCCTCGCGACGTTTGCTCGACCACCATTGGAACTAAAGCCATAAACTTGAAACTCCAAACTCCGAAAACCTACTGCCAGGTTAAAAATCAATGCCCGATGTATTCGGGTCGTTAGCCTTGCGCCTCGCCGGACTGAGTTTCACCGCCCTCGCCCGGCTCATCCGCCTGCCCGGTCGCAGGAGCGGCGGGCGGCGCGTCTTCGCGCCATTCCTCTTCGCTCACGCGCGCCGTTTCGATGAGAAGATCGAGCGCCTTGCGGTGGCGCAATCTGTCGGCGATGCTACGTTCGCCTCCCTGCTTTGTCAAGGCAGCGCGCACCTGCTCTACGGACTGGCGCGCGCCCTCGGCGATCACCTCGATCTCGCGTTCGATCTCCTCGTCGGTCGGCTCGATCTCTTCGGCGTCGGCGATGCGTTCGAGCAGGATCGAGCCGCGCAAATCCTCGGTGGCCTGCGCCTCCAGCATGCCCTGCAAATTCTCCCAGTCCAACTCCTGATTGCGCGGGTCCATCCCGCGCTGCATCATGTCGCGCACGGTTGATTCAAGGAGCCTGCGCGCCTGGCTCTTGACGAGCGATTCGGGCACTTCAACCTCGTGCGCCTCGATGAGCTTCCCCATCACCTCGTCGCGCAGGCGGTGTTCCGACTCAAGGCGCGCGCGCTCCGACAGGTTCTCGCGCAGCTTCGCGCGCAGAGTTTCGAGCGAATCAACCTCTTCGCCGAACGTCTTCGCCCACTCGTCGTCAATCTCGGGCAACTCCTTGCGCCTGACGGCCGTCACCGTCGCCGTGTACTCGATCTCTTTCCCGGCGAGTCCCTGCGACGAAAAATCCGCCGGGTATTTCACGACGAAAGTTTTCACGTCGTCGGGCTTCGTGCCCATAAGCTGGTCGTTGAAGTCCGCGAGCACGCCCTCGCCGCCGAGCACCACTTCCACGTCCTCGGCCTTGATGTCCTCATCCGATGGCGGCTCGATGTAGCGGCCGGTGAAGTTGACCGTCACCGTGTCGCCCGCCTCCGCCCCGCGATCCTCGACGGGTTGGAGCGAGGCCGACTGTTCGCGCAAATTCTCGACCATCGCCGCAACCGTCTCGTCCGTCACGGGGCGCGTGCGCCGCACGATCTCCAGACCCTTGTACTCGCCGAGCGCCACTTCGGGCAGCACCTCGATGTCCGCGTGAATTGATAACGGGTGCTCGCCGAGTTTATCCAGCGCCTCTTCGTTGTCGAAGTGGATATTCTCAGGCTCGCCGATCACGTGCAGCGCGCGCTCGTTGATCGCCTCGTTGATGGCCTGCGGCACGAGGTTCTGCACGACCTCCCCGCGAATCTCGTTCCTGTAACGCTGGCGCACGACGGAGTTCGGCGCGCGCCCCTTGCGAAATCCGGGCACGCTCACCGCGCCCGCGTAGCGTTCCGTCACGCGTTCCATTTCGGCGCGCACGTCCGAGGCGTCAATCTCGATCTTGAGTTCTTTCCGCGTCGGGGAAACGTCAACCACTTCTGTCTTCATAAACGTAAAAACCCGCGCCTTCGCCTGTGTTAGTCGGCTCGGCCGTGCGGGCATCCTTCCTCTACAAAATTATGAAATTACGTTGTGCAAAATCATTCCAAACTTTTAATGCGAAAGGGGGGACTCGAACCCCCACCCCTTGCGGGACTAGGGCCTAAACCTAGCGCGTCTGCCAATTCCGCCACTTTCGCATAATTAATACCGTCAGGCTTCGCCGGAATTTAACCGGCGCGCCGGTTTGCGCCCTTACCCGCATGATTATCCGTTAATGCATGGCAGTTGGGGCACAGCAACTGTAGATTCCGAAATCTATTATCGAAACGATCTCCGTTTATGTGATGGAGTTCTATCGGAATAGGCTCGCCCAGCCACTCTTCCTGTCCGCATCGTTCGCAACCCCTTTGCTTGAGACCATCTTCAAGCAATTTTAACTTAAGTCTGTGGCTGCTGATAAAACTGCCTCTATGCAGATAAGCTTGCGCGCCTTTCCGCGCCGGGCAAGACTTATAACCTTTGCCACCCATGTTGCCGGAATAGCTCAAGCCCATCTTGCCTAAATAACTCTCAAGCGTTATTGGCTTACAGCGAAGCTCGCGGCACATAAAGGCTTTGGGACGACGCATTGTGATCCAATGCTCAATCTCATCACGTCGAGCGAGAATATCATTCCTCATAGTGCGCTAATGGCTTTCCGTGCTAAGCCAGTTAAGTTAATGGATAGAGTCGCGAAAGTCTAGCGGGCGACCTTTAACCGGCGGCGCGCGCGGCGGCGTCAATTAAGCGCGGCTTCGGATGCGTTGTGACAAACCTGATGCGACGGGTAAACTCGCGCGAGGTCGAAAGAGCGTGCGCGCAAATGCCTGCACGGGGAGGGCGCGGAAGTGGAAAAAATTTCTTACCTCGGATTGCCGAACTGTTACCGTTTGTCGAACGACACGGTCGAGGTCATCGTCACGAGCGACGTGGGGCCGCGCATCGTCCGTTACGGTTTTACCGGCGCGGAAAATATTCTCGGCGAAGTGCCCGGCGCGACGCTCGCCACCGAACTCGGCGACTTCAAACCGTGGGGCGGGCATCGCCTGTGGGTCGCGCCCGAAGCCAAGCCGCGCAGCTACGCGCCCGACAACGCGCCCGTCGCGGTGGCGTTCGAGGGCGAGCGCGTCGTTCGTTTGAGCGCGCCGGTCGAGGCGGCGACAGGGATAGAGAAGGAGATGCGCATCGCGCTCGACGACGCCGGCAGCGGCCTCGCCGTCAGGCACAGGATCACGAACCGAAACCTCTGGGCGATAGACGCCGCGCCGTGGGCGCTCACGATCATGCGCGGCGGCGGCACGGCCATCTTCCCGCAAGAGCCTTACATTTCCTGGGACGATTATTTGCTGCCCGCGCGCCCGCTCGTCCTCTGGCATTACACAGACCTTGCGGACGCGCGCTGGGCTATCGGCAAAAAGTTTATTCGCCTGACGACGGACGCGAATGCCAGCCACCCGCAGAAAGTCGGCATGCTGAACAAGCAGGGCTGGGCGGCTTACCGCCACGGCGAGACGCTCTTCGTCAAACGCTTCGCCTGCGAAGAGGGCGCGACCTACCCGGACTACGGCTGCAACTGTGAGACCTACACGGCGGGCGACTTCATCGAGGTCGAATCGCTCGCGCCGCTCGCGCGTCTCGAACCCGGCGCGTCGGCCGAACACGCGGAACGCTGGACGTTGTTTCGAGACGTAGATGCGGGCGCGTCGGAAGATGAACTCGACGCGGCCATCAATCCGCTCGTCGCGGGTTGAACTATTTCGACGGCTTCCAGACGAAGTTTCCGGTCTTGTCTATATAGCCCTGTTTGCCCGCGAGCCAGACGCGCGCGAGGCCGCCGCTGAAGTTGTGCGCGTTGTCAAACTGCGGGCGGACGGCCAGCGCGCCGTGGCGGTCTATGAAGCCGTATTTGCCGCCCGCCTTGATGAGCGCGAGTCCTTCGCTGAAGCCGCCCGTCCAATCGTATTGCGGCGCGATCACGGCGAGCGCGGTGCGGTCAATATATCCGAAACGGTTGTTGACGATGACGGGCGCGAGTCCTTCCGCGAACGTGCCGACATAACCGATCCGCGGCCAGATCATCGTCTCGCCGCGCTTGTTGATGCACGCGTAGCGGCCACCGGTGGCAACGGCCGCCAGCCCTTCCGAGAAGTTGTAGGCATTGTTGTACTGCGGCGCGATGACGAGACGGCCTGCGCGGTCAATGTAGCCGTGTTTGTTGTCGAGGACGACGGCCGCCAGTCCTTCCGAAAAACTCGCGGCCTTGTCGAACTGCGGCTTGACGACCATGCGGCCGCGCTTGTCTATGAACCCGTACTTGCGTTCGACCAACACGAGCGCGAGTCCTTCGGCAAAGCCGCGCGCCGCGTCGTACTGCGGGTTGATGACGAGTTTGCCCGTGCGGTCTATGAAGCCGAAGCGCGGCGGCTGGCTGCCGGTCTGCACGGGCGCGAGTCCTTCGGAGAAGAGACCGGCGAGGTCAACCTGTTGCAGGTTGACGACCATCTTTCCGCTCCGGTCAATCACGCCGCGCTCCGCGCCCGTCTTGACGTAAGCCAGACCTTCCGTGAACTCCCACGCCACGTCGTACTGCGGTTGGATGACGAGTTTGCCCGCGCGATCTATATAGCCCCACTTGCCGTCCTGCCGGACGGGGAACAGAGAGGCCGCTTCACGCTTGCGCCCCTCCTGCGCCCGCACGCCCGAGCAGAGCGCGACCAGACAGAGAAAGAGAAGCACGGCGCGCTTTGTCGTGGCGCGCGGAGTCAGGGTTGAAAGAGTTGACGGCGAGAGTTTGTGCGAAAGAGTGTGTGGGGGATTGCTTGTGGGCAAAGTGAATCGTGATCCTCGCGGCTTCGGGAAATTTAGCTGGCGCGCCCGGCGGCGCGGGAGAGTTCGGCGAGGTTAACTTGTCGGCCCGACCGTGGCGACGCCTTCGCGTGGCGTAAAGATATTATCGCCGTCAGTCGCGCGTCAAGGCGAACTCGTCGAGGCGCGCGCGTATCTCGTCGCGCACGCGCCGGAAGACCGCGAGCCGCGCCGCAAAGTCTCCTTCCGCGCTCGCCGGATCGTCAAAACTCCAGTGGATGCGTTTCGTCCCGGCCGGAAAAAACGGGCACTGCTCGCGCGCGTTGTCGCAGACCGTGATGACGTAATCGAACGCCTGCCCCGTGAACTCTTCAAGCGACTTCGAGCGTTGCCCGGAGATGTCAACGCCCGCCTCGCGCATCGCCTCGACGGCTTCCGCCCGGACGCTGCCCGGACTCACGCCCGCGCTGAAAACTTCAAAACGCCCGCCGCCGTCGTGCCTGAGCAGACCTTCCGCCATCTGGCTGCGCGCCGAGTTGCCCGTACACAAAATCAAGACGCGTTTTTGCTCCTTAGTCATCCATCACCTTCTTTCCGTTTCGTGTCCGCGTCGCTGTGGGGGACGACGACCGCCGCGGCATCCTTCGGCAGCGTGGGAACGAGCCAGCGAAAGAGCGCGGTGGCCGCCGCCGCGCCCGCGAGTTGCGCGAGGATGAAGGCGGGCGCGTCGGCCGGGCGAATCCCCGCGAACGTGTCCGTGGCGGAGCGCGCGAGCGTCACGGCCGGGTTCGCGAACGAGGTCGAAGACGTGAACCAGTAAGCCGCCGTGATGTAGGCGGCGACTGCGAAAGGCACGGTCGCCGAACGCGTGCGCGCGCATCCCCAGATGACGGACAGCAGACCGAAGGTAGCCAACGCCTCGGCGAACATCTGCGCGCCGCCCCCGCGCGCGTGGCGCGACGCGGAGAAGAGAGGCTCGCCGAACATCAAGTGCGCCGCCGCGACGCCCGCGAACGCCCCCGCAATCTGCGCCGCAAGATACGCGGGCACGTCGCGCCACGCCAGTCCGCCCTGCGAGGCGTCGGCGAGCGTCACGGCCGGGTTGAAATGCCCGCCGGACACGGGGCCGAAAGTTAAGATGAGCGCGACGAGAGCAGCCCCCGTGGCGAGCGCGTTGGCGAGCAGCGCGACGGCGACGTTGCCGCCCGCGAGCCGTTCGCCCATGATGCCCGAGCCGACCACGGCCGCCAGCAGCAACGCCGTGCCGACGGCTTCGGCCGTCATGCGCCGCGCCAGATCAGCCTGCCCGCTTTGTTTATTCGCCAATCACCGCCCTTCCTCTCCGTGAAAATTCAACGCCCGAAACAGACGCTACGCCGCACGGCTTTCGCCCCGCCGTCCGGCGAATTCAGGCTCGACGCGAGATCGTCAACGGCGCGGCCGTCGTGCAGCAAGAGGAAACTTCCGTCTCCGTCTCTACGGACGCTGCTTCGTTGGCTTCCGTCGTCACGCCGGTCGCGGCAGCGGCTTCCGGCGTGCAGCATGTCGTCGAGGTGGGCAGGTTGTCTTCGAGGACGACGAAGGCTTCCCACTCGTTGCCGTCGGGGTCGCGCACCCACGTCTTGTTCTGCAAGGCGTAACAGCAGTTGGTCTCCATCTCGTCGCGCGTGTCGAGTCCGGCGTCCATCCAGTTGCGGCGCATCGAGAACACGTCTTCGGTCGTCGCCAGTTGAATGCCCAGGTGCGAGAGCGCGCCGCGCTGCGCGAAGGGCAATTCGTTCAAGGTTAGATTAAGCGGGGGGTTCTCGATGTCGAACTTGGCGTAGCCGGGACGCACCTTCGACGGCTCCAGCCCCAGCATCCGCCGGTAAAACTCCAGGCTGCGCTCGACGTTCGACACGTTCAGCGCGAGATGCGCCTTGAGCGCGTGCGCCGTCCTCTTTGTCTGCTGCTCCATTTTGCCACTCCCTTTCCCGTCATGATATATTCGCTTTAGCGAATGTGAGGCGCATCATATGTGCAGCGAACATATATGTCAAGGCGTATTTGAAAAAAGAAGTTTCAAGTTTCAGGTCTGATTGTTGTTCGGTTCTTTAACTTGAAACCTGAAACTTGAAACCTTTATTCCGGGAGATTTTTATGGTGAAGACGAGCAGGGCGTTTGACCTGGAGCGACTTTTCAAGGCGTTGGCGGATCGCACGCGGCTGCGCCTGTTGAATTTGATCGGGGGCGACGAGGTGTGCGTCTGTTTCTTCGTCGAGGTGCTGGGCGAGAGCCAGCCGAAAATCTCGCGCCACCTCGCTTACCTGCGGCGCGCCGGGGTGGTCGCGGCGCGCCGGGAAGGCAAGTGGATACACTATCGCATCTCGGAGCCGGAGGACGCGCACGCGGCTCGTCTCTTCGGAGAGGTGCGCGCGTGGCTGGCCGAAGACCGGGAGATGCAGCGCGACCGCGAGCGGCTGGTGAGAGTCTGTTGCGCGCCGCAGCCGCCCGTGCAGTTGCAGGGCGCGCCGCGCCCGGCGAGCATCGCGGCGCGGGAGTGAACTGTTGCGAGCTTCGCACGCGTCGCGCCCGCAGGATCGTTTTTCTTGACACCCGCGCCGCTTTTGGCCTAAGTTGCCGCCGCCTCTGCCCGGTCGAGAGTGATTTTTCAGCAACCTTCCCGTTGACACGTCAGTATTAGATCACATGAAAAACTTCACAGCGTCGCATTACCCCCGGACGCGCTTCGCCGCGCGTCGCCGCCGCTTCAACTCCTCTTTATTCTTGATGCTCGGCGTGTGCGTCGTCGTCTTTGCGGCGCGGGCGCAACAGGCGCAGCCGCGCGCGAACGAAACGAACCGGCCGGAACTCGTGCTCCAGACGGGACACGCCATGCGCGTGGACGGGCTGGCGTTCAGCCCCGACGCGAAGCTCCTTGCTTCGGGCAGCAAGGACAACACGGTGCGCCTGTGGGACGCGGAGCGCGCTTTGGAGTTGCGTAAGCTCACAGGGCACGCGGCGTGGGTCAAGGCGGTCGCGTTCAGCCCGGACGGCCGCCGGCTCGCTTCCGGTTCGGTGGACGGCGTGGTCAAGTTGTGGGACGTGGCGTCGGGGCGTGAACTGAAAAGCATGAGCGGCGGCGGGAGCATCAACGCGCTCGCCTTTAGCCCCGACGCGCGTCTCGTGGCCGCGGGCAACGCGGAAAATTCCGTGCTCGTCTGGAACACGCAGACGGGACAGGCGGAGCGCACTCTGGCGGGACACGCGGGCGCGGTGCTGACTCTCGCGTTCAGTCCCGACGGGCGACAGCTTGCGACGGGGGCGCGGGATAATTCGATCAAGTTGTGGGATACGGCGACGTGGCGCGAGTTGCACACGCTCAAGGGGCATGCCGACAGGGTGAGGTCTCTGGCTTTCAGTCCCGACGCCAAGCGTCTGGCTTCGGGCAGCAACGACCGTATGATCAAAATCTGGGATGCGTCGAAGGGGCGCGAGACGCGCACGCTCTCCGGGCATGCCGATCCGGTCGTGGCCGTGGCCTTCACGGACGGCGGGCGCAACCTCGTCTCGGCGGGCGCGGGCGCGCTCGCCCTCACGCGCTGGGACGCGGAGAGCGGCAAGGAGTTGGGCACGAGTTCCGACGCGGAAAGTCTGGAGACACTGGAGGCGGCCGTGTTCAGCGCGGACGGGCGTCTGGTCGCTTCGAGCAACGGCGACAAGACGGTCGTCCTGAGAGACGTGAGCGCGCCGCGCGTCGCGCGCATTTTGGAGACGCGCGCGTCGAGCGTCTACGCGACGGTTTTCAGCCCCGACGGCAAGTGGTTTGCTTCGGGCAGCAAGGACGGGACGGTGCGCCTGTGGGAGTCGGCCACGGGACGCGAACTGCGCGCGCTCGGGGGCAACGTTGCGGGCAACATCGGCCCCATCACTTCCGTCGCCTTCAGCGCGGACTCGCGCATGCTCGCGGCCGGGGGCTTGAGCGGCGGCGTCAAACTGTGGGAGGTGTTGACGGGGCGCGAGTTGCCCGCGCCCGCCGGTCACGCCGAGACGGTCAACGCCGTCGCCTTCAACGCAGCGGGGGTGCTGGCCTCGGCCTCAAACGACCGGACGATCAAACTTCGGGACACGGCCAACGGGCGCGAAATGCGCACGCTCGTAGGACACGGCGGCGAGGTTCACGCGCTTGCCTTTAGCGCGGACGGCGCGCGCCTCGCTTCGGGGGGTTCAAACGGCGAGATCAAAATCTGGAATACTGCGGACGGGCGCGCGACGCAAACACTCGGCGGCCACACCGCGCTCGTGCGCGCCGTCGCGTTCAGCCCCGACGGGCGCACGCTCGCCTCCGCCGGTTACGACAAGACCGCGCGCGTGTGGGACGCGGGCAGCGGGCAACTGCTCCGCACGTTGAGCGGCACGGACGCTTTTTCGAGCGTCGCCTTCAACAAGGAAGGGCTGACGCTCGTGGCCGGAAACCTGCGCGGCGAGATCAAATACTGGACGGCCGCGACCGGGCAGGAGGGACGCACCACGAACGCGCACAGCGACGCCGTCAACGCCCTCTCGTTCAGCCCGAACGGACGGTGGCTCGTGAGCGGCAGCGAAGACGGCAGCGCGCGCGTCTGGACGGGCGACACCAAAGGCGAACTGTTGGCGACGCTCATCTCCCTGCGCGAGAGCGCGGATTGGCTCGTCGTCGCGCCCGACGGGTTGTTCGACGGTTCGCCCGCCGCCTGGAATCAGATCATGTGGCGGTTCGAGCAGACCACGACGAACGTGCGCCCGGTCGAAATCTTCTTCAACGAATACTACGCGCCCGGCCTGCTCGGCGAAATCTTCGCGGGGCGCAGGCCGCAGGCCGCGAAAGACATCACCGAGCGCGACCGCCGCCAGCCGCTGGTGCGCCTGTCGCTCGTCTCCGCTCAAGGCGCGCAGGGAGGGCAGGCCGTTGCGGGCGTCAACACGCGCCAGGCGAAGGTGCGCATCGAGGTGGCCGAAGAGGCGGCCGACGCGCGCAACTCCGTGGGCAGCGGCGCGCGAGACGTGCGCCTCTTCCGCAACGGGCTGCTCGTTCGCGCGTGGCGCGGCGACGTGTTGAAGCAGGGCGGCAGGACAGTCATCGAGGCGGACGTGCCCATCGTCGCGGGCGACAACCGGCTGACGGCCTACGCCTTCAACCGCGACAACGTCAAGAGCGTTGACGCGGAACTCCGCGTCAAGGGCGACGAGAGTTTGCGCCGGGCGGGCACGGCTTACATTCTCGCCGTCGGCGTCAACAAGTATGCGAACGCCGCCTTCGACCTGAACTTCGCCAAAGCCGATGCCGAGACGTTCGGCGAGGAGGTGCAAAAGGCTCAGGCGCGTGTCGGAGGTTTCGTCAAGATTGAGGTCGTGCGCCTGCTCGACGCCGAGAGCACAAAGACCAACATACTGCTCGCCATCAAGCGGCTCGGCGGCGACGAGTCGGCCTTGCCGCCGGGCGCGCCGCCCGACCTCGCCAAACTCAAACGCGCGCAACCGGAAGACACCGTGATCATCTACTATGCCGGGCATGGTATCGCGCAGGGTCAACGCTTCTACATCATCCCGCACGACCTCGGCTATCAGGGCGCGCGCACGGAGATTGACCCGGCCGGGATGAAGTTGCTTTTAGACCACAGCCTTTCAGACCGCGAACTGGAAGCCGCGCTCGACGGGGTGGACGCCGCGCAGGCGCTCCTCGTGCTCGACGCATGCAACTCCGGCCAGGCGCTCGAAGCCGAAGACAAGCGGCTGGGGCCCATGAACTCGAAGGGGCTGGCGCAACTCGCCTACGAAAAGGGCATGTTTATCCTCGCCGCCGCGCAGGGCTATCAGGCGGCGAAAGAGGCGACGCAGTTGGGACACGGCCTGTTGACTTACGCGCTCGTCGTGCAGGGACTCGCAGAGGGCGCGGCCGATTCGCGCCCGCGCGACGGGCAGGTCTTGATGGGCGAGTGGCTCGACTACGCCACCGAACGCGTGCCGCTCATGCAGCTTGAGACGATGAGGAAAAGCCGCGGCCTGAGCCTCGGCCAGAAGCCGAAGCCGCCGGTCGTCTTCGTGGATGGCGAAGAGAGAATCGTCAACCCGGAGAACCGCAGCCTCCAGCGCCCGCGCGTCTTCTACCGGCGCGAACTCGCCGCCCGCCCGCTCATCGTCACCAGACTACAGGGCGGCGCAGCGCCGTCGAGAAATTGAGTTTCTTAATAAGATGAGGCCAGGGGACGCTTCTCCGGCCTCACGCGCGCGCGGCGGGGCGACCATCAACTTTGAAGATGGTCGCCCCGCCGCCGTTTCAGCCTCCGACACGTCGAGACGTTTAAAAAATCCGCGCCGACGTGATACCCGTGGCATCGCTTTGCCGCGCTAGTTAGTGCAAGCCGCATCCATGTGAAACCGTCTACGACCTCCGACACCTTGCGCACCGGCAAAGCGCGGCCGGAGCGCGAGAAGGGAACGAAAAAGCGAGAGTCTTCTAGAAGACTCTCGCTTTCATGTTTCTACTCAAGTGTTAAATGAGCCGAGGTGGGCTCGAACCACCGACCCGCAGATTAAGAGTCTGCTGCTCTACCAACTGAGCTATCGGCCCTGATGCGAAGAAATTATATGAATGACCGGAGGCATGTCAAGAAAGGGATGAGGGCAGCGGGGTGAGGGATGAATGAAAGCATCCAACAAGTTGAGTGCTTTCTTAGTTCATCCCTCCGCCCTCATCCTTTCTTCCTATTGTCCCGTTAGTTGTTGCGGGAGTTGTTTGTCCACGCGCGGGCGCGTGGGGGCGTTGGCGAGTTCGTGCGCGGTGAGGAAGATGGTGCGCGCGATCTTCTCCATCTTCCGGTAGTCAATCTTGTCGGGCGTGTCGGATGGCTTGTGATAATCCTCGTGGACGCCGTCGAAGTAGAAGATGATGGGGATGCCGCGCAGGGCGTAGTTGTAGTGGTCGCTGCGGAAGAAGAAGCGATTGGGGTCGGCCGGGTCGTCGTACTTGTAGTTGAAATTGAGGTTGAGGTAAGCGCGATTGACGCGCTCGCTCAGGTCGCCGAGTTCGGTGCTCATCATCTTCGAGCCGATCACGTAAACTTCGTTCGCGCCGGAGAGGTCGCGGTTGGCTTCGTTGGTGTCGCCCTCTTTTTTGCTGCGGCCGATCATGTCTATGTTGAGTTGGGCGACGATCTGTGCGAGCGGGACGGTCGGGAATTTCGTGAAATACTCCGAACCCCACAAGCCCTTCTCTTCGGCGCAGTGCCAGACGAAGAGTACGGAGCGTTTGGGACGCGCGCCGCGCGCGAGGGCTTCCGCGATAGCGAGCACGCCGACCGTGCCCGACCCGTCGTCGTCCGCGCCGTTGTAGATGGCGTCGCCGCCCACAGGTTGTCCCGTGCCGACGTGGTCGTAGTGTGCGCCGATGGCGACGTATTCGTTCTTGAGCACGGCGTCGCTGCCTTCGAGCACGCCCACCACGTTCTGCGTCATGGCCTTCTGGGAAGCGATGTTGACGTTGAACTCGGCGCGCTTGTTCGCGTTCAGGCTGAAAGGTTCGCCCGCGTCGCCGGCAGTGATGCCTTTCAACACGTCGGCCCCGGTGCGCTTCTCGCCGGCGAAGATGGCGTCGAGCAGCGCGGCCGAGGGCAGGATGGCGGGCAAATCGCCACCGCCGCCCGCGCCGCCCCCGGCGGAATGAAGGCGCGCGACCTGATAGTTGACGCGGTCGGCCGCGAAGCGTCCGAAACGCCACACGCGCTCGAAGTTTCGCGGGATGCGTATGAGTCCCTTCGCGCCGTTCCTGCGCGCGTAGCTCTCGGCGTCTTCCCAGTCGCCCTCGCCCGCGCGGCCTTTGAGGTCGGTGCGCGCGACGCCCTGCGGCAACACCCCGGCCGCCGCGATGACGATCTTGTTGCGCACGTCGAGGCCGTTATAAGCGTTGATGTTTTTCGACTTGACGACGTAGCCGTGACCGGCGTAGACGAGCGCGCCGCTCGCGCTGCCCGTGACCGGGCCTGCGAGGAAATCTTCGCCGAACCTGGAGACGCGATCCCCCAGACGGACGCTCGACTTCAACGGATCGACGTTGAGACTGACGAGTTCGATTTTTTGGAAATACGTGCCGTCGTCGCCCGCGGGTTTGATTTTGAGCCGGGCGAGGTGGTCGGCGAGAAACTTCGCCGTGTCATCCAGACCCTTCGAGGGCGTGTCTCGGCCGCCCATCGCATCCGAGGCGACGAAGTGCAGGTGTTCGCTCAGGCGCGCCGCCGTGATCGCGTTCGCGGCTTCGAGCGCGGACGACGGCAGCGCGGCGGAAGTCGCGGTTCCGGTGGCGGCGTTGGCCGTGCCCGCCGGTTGCGTTTGTTGCGCGCTCGCCGTGGCGGCGGGGAAGTTGAACAGTAACGCGCACGCGAGCGCGAGGTTGAGTAATTTGAATCTTTGCATGTCTTCTCCGAAAAAGTGAACTAACGTTGTCTGAAGAATAGAGGTACGCCGGTTGGGCTTTGATGTCAAACGCGGCGACGGGCGTTTGCCGCGCGGCCTGGAGAGACGGATTTAAGGCCGGATTTATCGAGTGCAAAAAAGGCGCGGGGACATCACACAGCCCCCGCGCCTCTCCTGATAGAATTCACATGGACGGTCTTAACTCGCCGCCGCCGCTTTTTGCTGCTGCTGTTTTTCGGCGGACATGCGCGCCCCGATCTCGTTGATCTGCTGCTCGCTCAACACCTCGCGCGCCTTCGTGAACATCTCGCCCTCTTCTTCCTCGACGTGATGCTCGACGTTCTCCCGCAACTCCAGAATCATGTCGCTCCACTCCTCGCTGTCGGCGGGCGTCGCCTCCAACTCGGCGAGCAAATCCTTCACTTCCTGATGCTCCTCGTAACCTTCCTCGGTGATGTCGCGCGTCTCGGCTATCTGTTTTAGCGCGGGGTAGAGGATCGTCTCTTCGATGTGCGCATGGACATCGAGTTCCTGTTTCAACTGCGCGAACAACTGCTGGCGCGTCGTGGCGTCGGTCGCCGGTTCGATCCGGTCGAACAGCGAAGAAACTTTGGCGTGATCGTTTTTCAGCAACTCAAAAGCGTCCATCTCTAAACTCTCCCTTGCTTGAATATGTGCGTTATGTACCCAGACCTTGCACGCTTATCGAACGCGCACCGGTCGCCCGCAGCCAGACAGAGCAAACAAGATGCCAACGAGCACGATTAAAAGCGAGAAACCGATACCCGGAATCTTTATGATACAGACGAGGCGGAAGAAAGTTGAGTGATAAACCTTGACGAGTTGGGACTCCGAATTAAAGCCTTAGCTCTTCGGCAGCCAGCGCGTCTTGATCTCGTGTCTGCCATTTTGCGCCTGCGTCCCGCCTGTGCGACAATTCGCCGGACGCGCCTGTAGCTCAGTGGATAGAGCACCTGCCTCCGGAGCAGGGGGCCGCAAGTTCGATCCTTGCCAGGCGCACTTGATTTCTCAACTCCTGAACGTGATTGTCCCACGTATAATCTGCCGCCCATCGCACGAGTTTCGCCTGCCCATTTTTCACCGCATTAAGTCGGAGCCGTCCCTGCCGGAATGAGAAAAGGAACACGGAGAGAACGCGGATTATGATCGTCGTCAATCGTCAGCAAGCCGCCGTCATCAGGACGCCGCACGGGTCGGAGATACGCCCGCTCGTTGATCGCACCACGTCCGAGATCGAGTTGTGTAGTCTGGCGGAGGAAGTGTTGCCCGCGGGCGCGGCCGTCGGGCGGCATCACCACGTCGAGACCGAAGAGGTTTATTACCTGCTCGAAGGGCGCGGGCGCATGACGGTCGCCGGAGAGGCGCGCGAAGTTGCGGCGGGCGATGCCGTCTTCATCCCGCGCGGCGCGACGCACACGCTGGAAAACACGGGCGACACGCCCATCCGCCTGCTGCTCGTCTGCGGCCCCGCCTACAGCCAGGCGGATCACAGGATGGAGGGATGAGGGCGGAGGGATGAGGGATGAATAAGAGAAGCATTCAACCGCTTGAGTGCTTTTCTTCATTCATCCCTCATCCTTCATCCCTTATCTTCAGCGTCTTCTCTGGTCGCGCCGGTAATCTGGCCGAGTCCCTGTCCCGCCGTGCCGTCTTCGGTCTTGCGTTCGACGGCCGGACGCGGGCGGTGTATGTCGCCCGTGTTTGAAGACGGGGTATCCCCGCCGTTTTCTTCCTGCATCGCGTTGCCGTGCCCTTCGTTCTGTTCTGCCATGATGCTTGCCCCTCCGATTTTGTACGAGATGCGTGCAACAAAAGGAACTTCTGCGCGCGCCGGGGTGGAGCGGGGCAACGGGCGTGCCTGAGAGAAAGCAGAGGTCAGAGGTTAGAGGTCAGAGATTAGTCAAAGCCTGTTCTTGTTTTAACTGGCCTCTAACCTCTGACCTCTGCTCTTTGCCTTTTGCCTTTTTCGCGTCGTATGCTCGAAACTCTCGCGGGGATGAATTAACGTCGGAAGTTCCGCATGACTAAACAGGATCACTTCACGGAGTTTACACGCTATCTCAGGTTGGAGGCCGAGGCCATCAACGCGACGGCCGGACGCGTCGGGCGCGCCGAGGTGGAGCGCGCGGTCGGGTTGATGGCGTCCTGTGAGGGCAAGGTGGTCGTCGTCGGCGTGGGCAAGTCGGGCAACGTGGCGCAGAAGATCGCAGCGACGCTGACCAGCACGGGCACGCTCGCCGTCTACCTGCACCCTTCCGACGCGCTGCACGGCGGACTCGGCATCGTCACGCCCGCAGACATCGTCATCATGATCAGCAACAGCGGCGAGACAGACGAGATACTCGCCATGCTCCCGTTTCTTAAACACCGGCGGTCGGCCATTATCGCCGTCGTCGGCAATTTGCGCTCGACGCTCGCTGCGCGCGCCGATGTGGTGCTCGACGCCTCCGTGGATAAGGAAGCCTGTCCGCTCAATCTCGCGCCGACGACGAGCACGACCGTCGCCCTCGCCATCGGCGACGCGCTCGCGCTCACCCTGATGGATTGCAAGAAACTGACGCCCGAAGATTTCGCTCTCAACCACCCGGCAGGGCGTCTGGGCAAACGCCTGATGCTGCGCGTCGGCGACGTGATGCACGCGGGCGCGCAGAATCCGACCATCCCTGCGAACGCGCCGCTCCTTGAGGTGGTGCAGGCGATCACGCGCGGGGGCTTAGGCGCGGTCAACGTGCTCGCGGCGGGCGGGCAACTGGCGGGCATCATCACGGACGGCGATTTGCGCCGCACGCTCGAACGCAGCCGACTCGCCGACCTCGAAACGCTTACGAGCCTCGAAGTGATGACCCCGAATCCCGTCACCACCTCGCCCGACACGCTGGCCTACGCCGCGCTGCAACTGATGGAAGACCGGCCTTCGCAAATCTCCGTTCTGCCCGTCGTTGACGAAGCGGGAAACTGCGTCGGGCTGCTGCGGCTGCACGACATCGTGCGGAGCGGAATCTGAACGGTCAGGATGAAAGCGGAAGGATGAAGGATGAATAAGAAACCAGCGGGGACTCCGAAGCTTTCGAGGCTTTCATCTCCAACGTCGTCGCACAGGAAATTCGACTCACGCTCCCGATCTCTTCTCGCCGTCGCCGGCTTGTGCGCGCTCGGCCTCTTCTCGACCGCGCCGTGCGCCGTCGTGCGGGCGATGCAGGAGAAGACGCGCCCGCGCGAGGCAAAGGCGATCCCGGCGGGCGAGGTGGTCGTGTCGCTGAACGAGGGGCTTTTCAACGCGCTGCTCGAAGCGATGTTCACGCTGCCGAACCCGCCCACCTTCCCGCTGGGCAACTCATCCGGCGGCAAAAATTGCGCGAGCGAGATCGCCCTCCTGCGCGAGACGGGCGGCACACGCACGGCGGTGCGTTTTCAGGCGGGGCGGATACTCGCGCCCGTCGCCTTTCGCGGCAGTTACAACGCGCCGCTCATCGGCTGTCTCAAGTTTGAAGGCTGGGCGGACACGCACCTCAACCTCAGCTTCGACCCGTCGAAGCAGGCTCTCACGGCGCGCGTGGAAGTCAAAGCGGTGCATTTGAGGAAAGTCCCCGTGCTCTTCGGCGACGGCATCACCGGACTCGTGCAGGACGCGCTCGACGCGCGCTTCAACCCGTTTGAAATCCTGCGCGCCGAACAACTCTCGGCGCGTCTGCCGATGGCGAAGACGGGCAGCGGCGCGTCGCTTCGCCTGCGCGCCAGAGAGGTGCGCCACGAAGTCCTGCCGAACGAACTGCGCCTGCGGATTATTTATGAATTTGTTCGTGAAGAATAGTTGCCGTCGGGGCGTGTGATTTATGCGTTGGCGGGATTCGTCGGATCGTCCGGCCAACACTCGCCGACTTCGGCGCTGCCGAGTTGGTAGGTGTTGATGACGCGCAGCGGCGGGGCGTAGACGTGAATGGAGATCATTCTTTGTTCGCCGCCCCCGGCGTTGCCGATGCGATGAATATCGGGCACGTCCGTCCCCGTCACCTCGCCTGCGGCGCGCGTGTGCGTCTCCGCCGGCACGACTTCGCCCCCCTCGTTCAAAGCGAAAATCTCTTCCGTCATCGAGCCTTCATGGATGCGTATCGCGCCGTATGATCCGTTGTGATCGTGTATGGCGGTGCGGTGTCCGGGCAGCCAGCAGAGAACGAGCATCTCGCACAGGTCGCTGCGAAAGACGCGGTGGCGCGTGTAGGTGTGCGGCTTGAAGCCGAGGTGCGGGCGCAGCTCTTCCGGCGCAGGCTCTAAACGCCGCAACAGCGCGTCGAGTTCGCGTTGTGTGGGCGCGCTTCGCAGCGCGGCGAGCGCGTGCGTCAGCGCGGCGAGCGTCAGGCGGCTCGTCTGTTCCGGTTCGGCCGCGGGCACATGGGCGGTCGTCTGCGTGGCATTCGTTGACATAAAAACTCTTTCGGGGGGAAACAAATTGTGTGGTAGTTCACGCGCCAAGCGTGCGCTGGAAGTTTTACGACGAATGGCGGGGGGAGTCAAATATAGCCGGATGATATTTGCGAACCCGGCGCGTCCTAGCCGGAGTGCGCATAGGCGGCGACGGGCATGTCAACCACTTCCCATGCCGCATCGTCGCGCAGCAGTTTCGTCATCAACATGGCGTGGAAGAGGTGGCCGCTGCGTTCGGCGCGCAGGCGTCCGAGGAGCGGCATGCCGAGCAGCGCGAAGTCGCCGATGATGTCGAGAATTTTGTGGCGCACGAACTCGTCGCGCAGGCGCAGCCCCGATTCGTTCAACATCCCTTCGGGCGTGAGCACGATGGCGTTGTCAATCGAGCCGCCGCGAATCAGGTTGGCGCGGCGCAGGGCTTCGATCTCGTCTGTGAAGCCGAAGGTGCGCGCCGAAGCGATCTCGCGCCCGAAGGCGTTCGCTTCGAGCGCGTCGAAATGCAGGCGTTGC
>DATHAZ010000184.1:0-11538 GCA_035296445.1 Pyrinomonadaceae bacterium
GCCTTTGGTGCGGGCGGTCTCTTCGGCCTCTTCGTAGCCCGCGTCAACGTGGCGCGCGACGCCGAGGCCGGGGTCGTTGGTGAGCACGCGGTTGAGGCGTCGCGCGGCTTCCGGCGTGCCGTCGGCGACCGAGACCTGACCAGCGTGAAGCGAATAGCCGATGCCGACGCCGCCGCCGTGATGGAAGGAGACCCACGATGCGCCGCTCGCCGTGTTCAGGAGAGCGTTCAGGATCGGCCAGTCGGCCACGGCGTCAGAGCCGTCGCGCATCGCTTCGGTCTCGCGAAAAGGGGAGGCGACCGAACCCGTGTCCAGATGGTCGCGGCCGATGGCGACCGGGGCTTTCAGGTCGCCGCGAAGGACGAGTTCGTTAATGGCCTCGCCCATCTCGGCGCGCTCGCCGTAGCCGAGCCAGCAGATGCGCGCAGGGAGTCCCTGAAACTGCACGCGCTCGCGCGCGAGGCGCAGCCAGCGGTTGAGCGTCGAGTCTTCGGGGAAGAGTTCGAGGGCGAGATCGTCAGTGCGGCGAATGTCTTCGCGGTCGCCCGACAAGGCCACCCAGCGAAACGGCCCCTTGCCTTCACAGAACAGCGGGCGGATGTATTCGGGCACGAAGCCGGGAATCTCGAAGGCGTCGGAGCACCCGGCGTCGAAGGCGAACTTGCGTATGTTGTTGCCGTAGTCGAAGGCAACAGCCCCACCGCGTTTGAGCGCGAGCATCGCCTCGACGTGACGCGCCATTGATTCGGTCGAACGGGCGACATAGCCGCTCGCGTCCACGCGTCGCAACTCGTCCGCCTCTTCGAGACTTAACCCTGTGGGCACGTAGCCGCCGAGCGGATCGTGCGCGCTCGTCTGATCCGTGACGGCATCAACTACAACACCGCGCCGCGCGATCTCCGGCAACACCTCCGCGCAGTTGCCGACGAGGCCGACGGAGACGGCGCGTCCCTGCTCGCGCGCGTCTTCGCAAATCAGCAGGGCGTCGTCGAGGGTGAGCGCGAGGCGGTCGCAGTAGCCGGTCTGCACGCGGCGTTCGATGCGCGCGCGATCAACGTCCACGCCGAGGAAGACCGCGCCGTTCATCGTCGCGGCGAGCGGCTGCGCGCCGCCCATGCCGCCCATGCCGCCCGAGACGACGAGACGCCCTTCGAGCGTCCCGCCGAAATGCCTGTCGGCCATCGCCGCGAAGGTCTCGAACGTGCCCTGCACGATCCCCTGCGTGCCGATGTAAATCCAACTGCCCGCCGTCATCTGCCCGTACATCATCAGGCCGCGGCGTTCGAGTTCGTTGAAGTGCCCCCAGTTAGCCCACGCGCCGACGAGGTTCGAGTTGGCGATCAAAACGCGCGGCGCGTATTCGTGCGTGCGAAAGACGGCCACGGGTTTGCCGGACTGGACGAGCAGCGTCTCGTCATTCTCCAGTTGTTGCAACTCGCGCACGATAGCGTCGTAGGCCGCCCAGTTGCGCGCCGCGCGCCCCGTGCCGCCGTAAACGACGAGGTCGTCCGGCCGCTCGGCGACCTCCGCGTCGAGGTTGTTCATCAGGCAGCGCAGGGCTGCCTCCTGATGCCAGCCCTTGCAGTTCAACTTCGCGCCGCGCGGCGCGCTAATCGTTCTCGAACCGTTCATCATCACCATTCAACCCTTCGCGCCTTAAGTTCCGGCTTTGCGCCTTTGCGAGAACGATTTCACGCAAAGGCGCAAAGAAGAAAAACCAAAGGCGCAAAGGAAATCTAGAAACGCGCTTCGGGCATTACGCAGGAGACGACTGCGCGACTGCGCGTTACTCGTTCTTGAAACTCCGCACGAAGTTGTCGAACCAGCCGCCGCCCTGCCGCGACATCTCTTCCAGTTCGCCCGGGTCGAGCCAGATGCCGCCGCATTTCTCGCAGCGGTCAATGACGACCGAGCCGCGCGCCTCCTCGACGAGCGCGCCATGCCCGAGCGGGCACTGTCGCCCCGCCGCCTGCCCGCGCGCCGCCGCTTCGGCCGCCGCGTCCTGCCGCATCTTGTCCAGCAACTCGCGCTCCTTGCGCCGGAAATAATCCTCTTCGAGCGCCTTGCGCCGTTCGTCAAAAATCTCTGACATGATTTTATCTCTCCTCTTGCGATGGATCGCGCGCCGGCCGCGCGTCATGAAACTTTCGATGCCATTGTAATAACAGAAAGCAGCGAATGCACGCCACTCGCCCGCTTGCTTCGCACCAGGCGAGCGCATATCCTGTGAATCCCCCGTTCGCTTTTTCAAATCGCGCAAAACTTTCCGGGAGACCTGTCACATGGCACTCAGCCCGCGCGCACGCGTCCTGCTTCTGGCGGCGTCAATCCTGTTAGGGTTGACCGCGCTCGTCTGGTATCTCAGCAGCAAGCCGCGCTCGACGCCCGTCACGCCGATCTCCCCACCGCAGGCGACGGGCGAACTCAACGTTCCTCCGAACGACGCGGCGAGCGCGGTCGCCCCCTCACCCGCGCCGCCCGCGACCGAGAGCGCGCCGACGCCCGACGCCGCGCCTTCCACGCAGGCGTCTCCGGCCGTCACGTCGTCGCCCTCAGCCGACAGCACGCCGCAAATGTCGTCCGCGCCGGCCGAAGGCGCGCACGCCGCGTCGGGTTTGGTGATCCCGGTCGCGGGCGTCCGCCCGGAACAACTTCAAGACACCTACACGCAGTCGCGCAGCGAAGGGCGCACGCACAACGCCATAGACATCATGGCCGCGCGCAACACGCCCGTCGTCGCCGCCGCCGACGGCACGGTCGTCAAACTCTTCCAGAGCGAGCGCGGCGGCATCACCCTCTACCAACTCGGCACGGACAACCGCACCGTCTACTATTACGCGCACCTCGAACGCTATGCCGACGGCCTCGCCGAAAATCGCTTCATGCGCCGCGGCGAACTGCTCGGCTATGTCGGCGACAGCGGCAACGCCGGAAGAGATAATTGCCACCTCCACTTCTCCATCTGGCTCGTCACAGACCCCAAACGCTTCTGGGATGGTGAAAATCTCAACCCCTACCCGCTATTAACAAAACGATGAAGTCAGAATTCAGAAGTCAGAAGTCAGAACTCAGAAGCCGGAATAAAACGCGCTCCCGCCTTCCTTCTGACTCCTGAATTCTGTTTTCTGTCTTCTACTTCATCGTTCCGCGCTCCGCCTTCATCGTTTCCTTTTCATCCCTCCGCCGTCCGTTTATGGTGCGAGCGGGCGAGCGCGCGGAGCATGGGAAACGCGAAAAAGCGGCGATTATGCGCGGCCGGGGCGGTGGGAACGGGTGTTGCTTGCGAATGTGGGGATGTGCGGGAGTCGTTCGGCGCGCGCGAGCGCGGGCGCAACCGGCGCGCGAAAGTTTTTCCAAGAGGAGCTAAAGACAATATGAAAAGTGTGTGGCGTGTGGCGGGCGGGATGATGTGTCTGTTCGCCCTGTTCATTTTCGGCGGTTGCGCGACCGCGCCCGTATCGAACGGCAATACGACAGCGGTGGCGACGCCGTCGCCCGCCGCCAGCGCGACGCCCATCGCGGCGAACAACGCGGGCACGAACAACCTGCCGGTGACGCTGCCGGTGCTCGATGCCATGTTCGCCGAGGAGAAATTCGCGGCCGACCTGAAGTCGGAGTTGCAACTGACGGACGAGCAGATCGAGCGTCTGCGCAAAGTCGCGCGCGAGGAGACCGGGAGTTTGCGCGAGACCGACACGGGCGAGCACGGCGGCACGACGGCTGCCGCCACCGCGCGCGCCACCGAACAGATCAAAAGCGTGCTCGGCGACGAGCGCGCGGCGCGCTTCTCCCAATTTGTGAGCGCGCGCTGGGCGGGCAGCGAGGGCGGCACGAACGCGGCGGGCAGCGGCAAGCCGAACTCCGTGCCGACCGACACGCGCATCGTCGTCAACGCGCCAGCCTATCGCATGGACGTGTTCGAGAACGGCCAACTCGTGAAGACTTACCGTGTCGGCATCGGCTACCCGGAGTTCCCTCTGCCGACGGGACTGCGCCGTGCGAACTCGATCATCTTCAACCCGACGTGGACGCCGCCCGACGAGCCGTGGGTCGAGTCGCCGTCGAGCAAAGTTAAGGTCGGCCAGAAGGTTGAGGCGGGCAGTCCTCTGAACCCGCTCGGCCCGGTCAAGATTCCCATCGGCCTGCCCTCGCTGATCCACGGCGGCAAGTCGGCGGCCAGACTCGGCAACTTCGCCTCGCACGGCTGCGTCGGCCTGACGAACGCGCAGGTGCAGGACGTGGCGCGCATGATGGCGAAGATCGGCGGCGCGCAGTTGACCGAAGAGGACATGGCGACCTACGCGAAGAACCGCAAGGAGACGAAAGAGATCAAACTCGAACGTCCCGTGCCCGTCGAACTGCGTTACGAGACCATCGTCGTCGAAGACGGCAAGCTCTACATCTACCGTGACGTGTACGACCGCGACACGAACACGGAACAGAATTTGCGCGCCGTGCTCGAAGCCAACGGCGTCTCGTTCGACACTCTGAGCGAGGCGGAGCGCGCGCGGGTGCTCGACGCGCTCGGGCAGATGGCGCGCGACGCCAAGGGCAACCCGGCCGACGGCGCGCCCGACGCTTCGCCGAGCGCGACGCCCGAGGCGAATAATAAGAACGCGAACAATAAGAACGCGAACAATAAGAACGCGAACGATAACGCGAACAAGAAGACCGACGCCGAAAGCGGGAAGGTGACGCGCACGGTCAAAGGCCAGAAAGAGATCGTCATCGAACTGGCCGCGCTCAAAGGCAAAGGCTACCCCGCGCCCGTCGCTCTGGACACGGGCGGCGCACCGGCGAAAAAGGGAGCATCGGAAGCGAAGAAGAAGAAGGCTTAAGAGTCGCATTACGATTGATCGCTTCAAAAGCGCGGAGCGAGACACTACACATGTCTCGCTCCGCGCTTTTGGTTTCTACGCCCTTAAACTCTCACGCCGCGTGTGGCTGCCTATCGCATCTCGCGCGTCTGCTTACGCGGGCACGCGCTTCCGGCGCAATCGCACCGTCGCTAAGTTGCGGACGGCACGATTTGCGCCGTCCTGCGCGAGCCGTTCCACCTGCTCACGGGAAATTTCCGCGTGCGCCAGAAGTTTTCGTTGCACCTCCGCGTCGCCGCTGTCGAGACAGAGCGCGAACGTCTCCGGCGTCAGCGCGGAGTCGAGTTGCACGGACAGCTCCCTGCGCCTGACGGCCTTGACCAGATGCGGCTCGCCCGAAGCCAAAGCCCGATTCATGAGGGCGGCGGGGCATTCGGGCAAGCGAAGAATGTCGTGTTGCATCGCCCCGCCCATCCCGGTGTCAGGGTCTGCTTCTCCTAACTCGTAGAGCGCCTCGGCCAACGGCTGCGACAAAGGACTGTGCGTGTTGAGAAAGGCGCAAAACACGCGATAGCGATAATGCTCAGTGTTCTTGTCGTCGCTCGTCTCGTATTCGCGCCCGAGCGCCGTCAGCTCGTCCTCCGTTAGCAACCCCAACTCGAACCAGCGTTCGCCGAAGCGAAGCAGTCTCTTGAAATCGCGCGCTCTCATCGGTCGCTCACTTTCCGGCTCAACTTTTACTTCCGCCCGCGCAGGAACTTTCGATGAAGCCGCGCAACGCTTCATAGTAAGGCGCGCCACCGATCTCATACATGAGATTGTGCGACGCGCCTTTGACTTCGTAGAACTGTTTCGGCGGGCGCGCCGCGTCGAAGAGGCGTCGGCCGAGGCGATAGGGGATGATCTCGTCGGCCTGACTGTGGATGAAAAGTTTAGGCGACGACACGGAGGCGATCTTCGAGAGCGAGTCCATCTTCGTGCGCAGGACGAAGCGCGGGACGAAGGGCAAGACCTCCCCGGCCATGTCGGCAATCGAGGTGAAACTCGACTGGACGACGAGGCCGCACGCGTTCGTCTTGCTCGCCAGATCAATCGCCACCGCGCCGCCGAGCGATTCGCCGAAAATGACGATCTGAGTGGCCGGAACACCGCGCGCCGCGATCAGATAATCCCAGGCCGCGCGCGCGTCCGCGTACAAGCCTTCTTCGGAAGGGCGGCCTTCGCTTTTGCCGTAGCCGCGATAATCTATGATCAGGACGTTGGCGGGTAGTTGCATGAGGTAGCCGATGATCTCGTAGCGGTGCGAGATGTTGCCCGCGTTGCCATGCAGGAAGAGCAGGGTCGCGCGCGCCTCGACGGGCACGAACGCGCCGCCCGCAGTTCCCA
This sequence comes from Pyrinomonadaceae bacterium, assembly GCA_035296445.1. Lineage (GTDB taxonomy): Bacteria > Acidobacteriota > Blastocatellia > Pyrinomonadales > Pyrinomonadaceae > JAIVJZ01. The sequence goes on from DATHAZ010000184.1 coordinate 6,204, forward strand.
TGCGCGGCGTGCAATACCACCCGTGCAGACGCACGCCGTCGGCCGCAGTGAGTTGCACGTCTTCGACCTGTGCGACGATCCGCCCCTCGCGCGCGCGCGGCGGCTCACGCTCCCAGACGCCCTCCGGGTACTTGGCAGGGAAGTAGATGAAACTGTCCTCGAACAACATGACATACCCCAACAGGCACGCGACGAGCAGCGCAAGGATGCGCGCGATGCGCCACCCGAAACTCTCGCTTGCCCAGAAAGTGTTGACGAACTTTTTCAACATGCGTTTTTCGCCTCGCAGTCCCGCGAGAAGATTAAACGCCGCCGACCGGAAAAGTTAAAAGTTTTCTTTGCGCCTTTGCGAGAACTTTTTCTCACGCAAAGGCGCAAAGGCGCAAAGAAAGGCGTGAGCTTTGTTTGAGACGTTTTAGAAATCAAACTCGCCTTCGCGGACGGCGGCGGCGAGGCGTTCGATGTCGGGCGAGAGAGCGCGGTCGCGCGTGAGGCGCGGGGCATGTGCGCGAACGAGTTCGTAGGCGCGGCGGACGCCTCGGCCGGGTTTGAGCGGCGTGCGGTATTCCAAGCCTTCGGCGGCGGCGAGCAGTTCGATGGCGAGGACGTATTCGGCGTTCGTCACCACGGAGCGCAGTTTCGTTGCGGCGGTCATGCCCATCGAGACGTGGTCCTCTTTGCCCGCGGAGGTCGGCAGGTTGTCGGTCGTCGCCGGGTGCGCGAGCACCTTCATCTCGTTCAGGAGCGCGACGGCCGTCACCTGCGCGATCATGAAACCGGAAGACGTGCCGGGGTGCGCCGTCAGAAACGGCGGCAAGCCCTCGTTCATGTCGGGGTTGACGAGCCGCTCGATGCGCCGCTCGCTGATGTTCAACAGGTGCGTGAGCGCGATTGCCGCGTAGTCGAACTGGAGGGCGAGCGGCGCGCCGTGGAAGTTGCCGCCGGAGATGAGTTCGGCCGTGTCCGTGAAGACGAGCGGGTTGTCGGTGGCCGCGCCGGTCTCGATTTCGACGGCGGCGCGCGCGTGGCGGAAACAGTCGCGCGCCGCGCCGTGGACTTGCGGCATGCAGCGCAGCGAGTAAGCGTCCTGCACGCGCGGGTCGTTCTCGATGTGCGACTCTCTGATCTCGCTCTCGCCGAGCAGATCGCGCAGGTGCGCGGCCGATTCAATCTGGCCGGGATGCGGGCGCGCGTCGTGGAGGCGCGCGTCGAAGGCGGCGGGCGTGCCGCGCAGGGCTTCGAGCGACATCGCGCCCGCCACGTCCGCCCCGCGCGCCAGTTGTTCGGCGCGACGGAGCGCGAGCGCGCCGACGGCCGCGAGCGCCTGCGTGCCGTTCAACAGCGCGAGACCTTCTTTCGCCTCCAGTTCGACGGGGCGGATTCCGGCGCGCGCCAGAGCCTGCGCGCTCGGCATCCGCGCGCCTTCGTAGACGCATTCGCCCTCGCCGATACAAGCGAGCGCGAGGTGCGCGAGCGGTGCAAGATCGCCGCTCGCGCCCACCGAACCCTTCTCCGGCACGACCGGCAAGACATCGCGCTCCAACATCTCGATCAACGTTTCGACGACCGACGCGCGCGCGCCGCTGTAGCCGAGCGCGAGGACGTTGGCGCGCAAAAGCATCATCGCGCGCGTCTCTTCGCCCGAGAGCGGCGAGCCGACGCCGCACGCGTGGCTGCGCACGAGATTCAACTGCAACTCGCGCAACTCCGCGCGCGGGATCGAATAATCCGACAACTTCCCGAAGCCCGTGTTAACGCCGTAAACCACGCGCCCCTCCGCCACGATGCGCTCGACCACAGCCCTCGACGCCTCGACGCGCGCGCGCGCCGCCGCCGCCAGCCTCACACGCTCTGCCCCGCGCGCCACCTCCGCGATCTGTTCGAGCGACAACGATTGTCCGTTCAATTCAATCATAGGAAAACAGTGACAAGTGACAAGTGACGAGTGACAAGTTAAAACATTAACCTGCTTTTAACTTGTCACCTGTCACTCGTCACTTGTCACTTCATGTGAGTGTTTCTTCCGTGACCGGCTCGCGCTCGGTCGGTCGGAGTTCGCCGGTGTCGGGTTGTTTCCATTCGCCGCTGAGGCTGCCTGTGAGTGCGCCGGTGTGGCCGGGGCGCGTGGTGCGCGTGCGCTGGCGCGCGCGCTTGGTGCGACGCTCGGTGACGCGGCGTTGCTTGGTGGCGCGCGACAGAGTGGTCGTCACGGTGCGGATCGGGTGGAAGTTGAATTCGTGGTCGGGCAACACCTCGCCCGTCGCCTGTTTCAGACGCACGGTGGCGAAGGCGAAGATGAAGACCACGGCGTTGAAGACGATGCCGAACATCAACATGACTTCGCCGGAGAGCGAGCCGATCCCGGCGCGCCCGACGAACATCTCGAAGCCGCGCGCCGGAAACGGGTGCAGGTAAACTTTCAGATTCCAACTCACCGCCAGCAGGATGAAAATCCAGAGGTAGTTGCGACGCAGGCGACGCCCGACGGCCTCCCACTCGCTGATGGTGAAGTGCGGCGTGCGCATGTCGGCGGCGAGGTGCTCGGCCCATTCCTGATCGTGCGTCGCGCTCGGCGAGAGCATCTGCGCGAAGTAGCCCGTCTCAAGCACGCGCACGCGGCTCGCCCAAATTTCGTAGTAGCGATAGCGGCGCGCTTCCATGAAGAGGAAGAAGGCGACAAGGATGGAGTTGATCGGGATGACGAAATGCGGGTTCTCGGCGGAACTGAAGGCGAAGGAGAGCGTCGCGCCCGCCGTCAGGACAGCCCAGTTGGTCGTCGTGTCGAGGCGGTTGCGCCAGGTGTTCGAGCGTTGCACTTCGCCGCGGTAGAAATGCACCATCGCCGTGTTGAAATCGGCGGGCGACAATTTGCGGCCGAGCAGCGTGAAAGAGTCCGGAGATTTGTCGGCGGCTGCTGCGGCGGTGGCGGTCTCTTTCGGTTGCGTGGGGGGAGGGCGAAAGCTGCCCGTGTTCTGGCGTTCGCCGCCGGATAGTGAGCCGGTCGGTGTTCTGGGACGCATCTCAGGTTTCATCGTGTCGGTCGGTCGTCTTCCTTTGCGTGCGGCGCGTCGGCTTCGCATCGCTTTGTCTGGATGATAACACGCGCTCCGGTTTAAGCGTGATAGTTCCGGCGCGCATCCCCGCGAGGAAGTAGAGCGCGCTGTAAGACTGGTACGCGCCCCAACGCTTCGCGGCGAACGCGCGAATCTCGCGCTCGTTCATCGCCTCGCCCCCGTTGTAATGCTTGACGACGACGCCGCGCAAAAAGAGGTCTGCGGCGGGAAATACGTCCGCGCGACCGAAGTGCAGCATCAAGACCCACTCGGCCGTCCAACGCCCTATGCCGCGCAAACTTGAGAGGCGCGCGATGATTGTTTCGTTATCTTCTCGCGCCAGCATGTCGGAACTGAGTTCGCCCGCCCCGCACGCGCGCGCCACCTCGACGATGCACGTCGCCTTCGCATTCGACAGGCCGAGCGCGCGCAACTCTTCGACGCTCGCACGCGCCAACTCTGCCGCGCGCGGGAAGGCGAAGTAAGTTTCGCCGCCCGTCTCCAGACGCTCGCCGTAGCGTTCGACGACGCGACGCCTGAACGTGATCGCCACGCTCGTCGCGATCTGCTGCAAGAGGATCGAAGTGACGAGGGCTTCAAACAGAGAAGGCCAGCGGGGCAGGTGCAACCCGCGATGGTCGGCTTCTAGTCTGCGCATCAAGGGATCGCGCGCGAGGAGAGCGCGCCATCCCGCGAGGTCGTGTTCGAGGCTGAACACGTCGCGCACGGTGCGCGCCGCATCGTCCAAAATTTGCGGGGTGGCAAACTCCTCGGGCGCGAGTTTGAGCCTGACGGCGGGACGCGCGGCCGTGCCGTGAGACTCGACGGAGAGCAGGAACAGTCTCTCCCCGAAATGAATCGCGCGACCGTAGCGGCCGCCATCGGGAGTGTCGGTGAAAGTGTCCACGGCCTCCGCGTCCGTGAAGCGCAGGAAGCGCGCCGTGGACGCGAAATCGAAGGGCGCGCGGGCGCGCAGAACGAGTTCGGGCATGCCGCGAAGTGTCGCAGAAACGGGCGCGAAGCGTCAAAGTCTGACGCTTGACAGCGGGCGCGGGCGTGCCTATAGTCAGTTTTTGTCTGCCGCTGATTGAAAGCGTCCGTAGCGCGATATGTTTGAGCCTGAGACGGAGGAGGACGCCGACGCGCGCTGGATGCGCGTGGCTTTAGAGGCGGCTCGCGCCGCCGGGACGGAGCGCGATGAAGTGCCCATCGGCGCGTGCGTCGTCAGTCCCGCAGGCGAGCTTTTGGCCGTCGCGGGAAACCGCACGCGCACCGACTGCGACCCGACCGCGCACGCCGAAATCATCGCTTTGCGCGCGGCGGCACGACAAATTGAAAATTACAGGCTCGTGGGCGCGGTCGTCTACTCGACGATTGAACCGTGCGCGATGTGCGCGGGCGCGCTCGTGCAGGCGCGCGTGAGGCGTCTCGTCTACGGCGCGCGCGACGAGCGCGCCGGGGCGGTCGAATCAATCTTTCGCATCTGCGACGAGAGTTCTTTGAATCATCGAATGGAATTAAAGGCGGGCGTGCTTGAAACGGAATGCCGCGAAGTGATGCGGACATTCTTCCGCGCCCGCAGGAGAAGTAATGAGTGATGAGTGATGAGTGATGAGTTAAAAGAAGCTGTCTTTTACTCATCACTCATCACTCATCACTCATCACTTTTCCTTTTGCGGAGAGGTCGCATAGTGGCTTAGTGCACCGGTCTCGAAAACCGGAGTGGGGGAAACTCCACCGTGGGTTCAAATCCCACCCTCTCCGCCATTTTTAAGCTGTTAGCGATTAGCTCTTAGCTGTTAGCTTTTATGTCTGGCTAACAGCTAAGAGCTAATCGCTAACAGCTTTTTCGGAGAGGTGCAAGAGTGGTTGAATTGGCAGCACTGGAAATGCTGTGTGGGGGAAACTCCACCGTGGGTTCGAATCCCACCCTCTCCGCCTTCGTTCAGATAAAGGACTTCACTGATGCAAGATGACAAACTCGCCGCCGACGAGGCGCGCCGCATCGCTCAACACGATGCGCTCAAGGCCGGCGTCGAGGGCGACGTAAACGCCGAGATCGCCGGACGCGCCGAACGCACGACCCGCCCCGAAGCCGAGCGAATGGAACAGGTCGCCGGCGAGTTTCGCGGCAAGGCGATCAACGAAGTGGTCGAGACGGAGCGGGAGGTGGAACGCGGGCGCGGCGCGGCGCGCATCTCGCAAGTCGTGGACTTCATCTTCTGGGTGATCTACGCCCTGCTCGCCATCAGATTCCTGCTCGCGCTGCTGGCCGCGCGCCG
>DATHAZ010000185.1:0-3901 GCA_035296445.1 Pyrinomonadaceae bacterium
TTCCGCTCGTCGCTCGTCCCGTTTAACTGCGGCCCGCGCCACTGCGGCCAGTTGCCCGCACGCGCGGCCGTAGAGAGGGCGAGGACGACGATCAAGACGAACAGAAAGTTTTGACGGCGCATGATTTCCTCCTTAACCGAAACGGTCTTAATATAAACGCATCTTGCTCGAAACAATTAACGAAATTTCCGCGCCCGCGCGCGCGAACGCGAATCACTGATCCGCAACAACATTCAAACGTCACATGAAAAACTTTTACCTGCCCCTCGCGCTGGCCGTCGGCGGCAACCTGCTTTATCACCTGTCGCAGAAGTCCATACCGAAGGCGGCGAACCCCGTGTTCATCATCACCATTGCTTACCTCGTCGGCATCCTTGCCTGCGTGATCTACTCCTTCGCCTATCCGAACGAAAAGTCGTTTCTCGACACCCTGCGCGAGTCGAACTGGGCGGTCTACGGGATGGGCCTGGGGGCGGCCGTCATCGAAGTCGGCTTCCTGCTCGCCTACCGCGCCGGGTGGAACATCAGCACGGCGGCGGTCGTGTGCAGCACCGCCGTCACGCTCATGCTCATCCCTATCGGCGTCATCGCCTTCAGGGAACATCTCTCGGTGCGCAGTATCGTCGGCCTGCTGCTCTGCATGGTCGGCCTCGTGCTCGTCGCGAAAAAATAGATGACGGCGCATCGCGCACGCGCGTGGCGCGCGCCGCGTTCTCCTATTCGGCGCGCAAGGCCGGGAGCAGCGGCGAACGCAAGACGGCGGCCGTCGCCGCGAGCGATGCGGCGAGTCCAACGACGACGACGGCCGCGAGCAACACGGCGAGCGATGCGGTGGGCAGACGCCCGCCGCGCGCGTAGAAGGCCGGGGCGATGGCGAGCACCGCGCAGAACACGCCCGTGAGCAATCCGCAGAACAACAGCAACGCGTTTTCCGCCACCACCATCAGCGCGAAGTGGCGCGCGTTGTAGCCGACGGCGCGCAGGAGGGCGAGTTCCCTTCTGCGCTCCAGCACGTTTCGGAGCAGCACGGTCGCCAGGCCGAGCGTGCCGAGGAGCGTGCCGAGGCCGCCGAGCGTCTGGAAGGTGGAGAGATAAGTGTTCTCCACGCGATGAAACTCGGCGAGCCGCTCGCCTGCGCCCACGGCGTCGAAGCCGAAATCCGACAGGCGCGATTCCAGCAGCGCGGCCACGTCCGCCGCCTTTTCCGGCGCGGCGTCCAGCAGGAAGAAGCGATAGCCCTCCTGTTCGGGGAACGCGCGCAGGAAATTCCGCTCCGACATCAACAACTCCGATTGAAACAAACTATCGGAGAGCGCGGCGACGAAACGCAGGCGCAGCGCGCGCTCCGTCCCTTCGTGCAACACGATCTCTTCGCCGAGTTTACGATGCAGCACGTAGGCCAGAGAGTTGGCGTCGGCGATGACGGGGATCGCGCCGCCCGGCAAATCTCTTTCGAGCAAAAGCCACGGGTTAGCCCGCTCGGCGTCCGTCGCGGCCACAGAATCCGCAAAGGTGAAGCGATTCTCCTTGACGAACGCGGGCGCGGGCGCGAGTATGCGGGGTTCTCGCGGCTGGTAGAGATTCAAACAACTCGCGTCGTCTCCCGGTCGCAGGCGAAAGCGCGTGAGGGTCGTGCCCGCGAGCGTCGCCGTCTCATCCTGCGCGTTGAGGTTCAGGGCTTCCCTGCCCGCAGCGTCGTTCGGGTCGTGCGCGAGCGGCAGCAGCGACTCGGCGAGCAAGGTATAGCCGCCCGTGCCCGTTTGCCTGTCGGTCGAAACGGCGTCGGTCGCATCGCGCCGGAAGGCGTCCACCGCGACGATAATGAACGTGGCCGACGCGATGAGCGCGATGCACAGGACGCTTCTTCCGGGGCGATGCGTCGCGTTGCGAAACCCGAGCCGCGCGACCGGCCACCAGCCGCGCCCCCGAATCGTCGTGTGCCTGTCTGCCCGCCGCAGCCACGCCGATTGAAAGCAGAGCAGCGCGACGAGAAACAGCGTGCCCGCGCCGAAGAAGCCCGCCACATTTCCAACCCACTTCGACGCGGCGGCCACGAGCAGCAACAAGCCGAGCGTCGCGCACAGGGCGGCGACCGAGAAAGAAGTTGACGCGCCGAGCCGCGCGAGCGGGGCGAACGGGGCGCGGAACGCTCCGCTCAACTTGCCCTCGCGTCGGCGGGTCGCCGTCCTGTCAATCGTCCCGGTCAGCAGTTCGCGCGTCGAGAACGGCGCGAGCATTCGGAGCGTCCACCAGATGCAGGCGAGCGCGGCGATGATGCCGCCTGTGCCGCCGAGCGCGAGCGACACGGGCGAGACGTGCAGCGCGAGCGAGCGCGTGCCCACCGCCCCGACCCACCACGTCCGCAGCCCGTACATCACAAACGCGCCATACGCGAGCGCGCCGAGCAGGCCGAGCGCGCTGCCCAGGGCGGCGAGCAGCAAGCCCTCGCCTAAAAAGAGCGCGCGCACGCGAGCGGCGGGAAACCCGGCGGCTTGCAGGATGCCGATCTCTCGCAGGCGTTGCTCGATGCCGAGTTTGAAGAAGAGCGCCGTGAGCATCAGCGCGGAGACGACGAGGAAAAAACTGAAGTAGAGAAAATACTCGCCGAAGTCGGTCGCCCCGCGCGAGGCGCGGAGTCCTTCGGCGCGCGCCGCGTAGAGCGAGAAATTCGCCGCGAACGGATCAACGCGAGCGCGCAGAGTTCGCTCGAAGTTCGTGCGCGCCGCGTCGAGCGAGACACCCGGTTGGGGATGGAGGCGAAGCGAGGTGAGTTTGCCGTAGCGCGTCTGCCAGAGTTCCTGCCCGCGCGCGAGGGGGATGAAGGCTTTCGGCGTCGTGCGAAATTTCTTCCAGTAGTCTTCGTCCTGCGGGCGCACGCGCGCGAGGTCGAGCGGGAACGGCGGGTCCCAATCCGACAGACTCTCCGTGCCGCTGATGCCCGGATACTCCGGCGTCAACTCGCGGTCGGCCGCCAGGCCGCGCATCTCGACGACGCCCGCCAGACGAAACTCCCCCGTGCGCGTCTCCAGACGCCCCTCTTCGCGCCACACGTAATAATCGAGCGACACCGCATCGCCCACGCGCGCGCCGAGATCGCGCGCCGCCCAATCATTCAACAAAATCGGCGTGCTCTGCTTCGCCTGCGTCCCGGCAAGCTCTTGCCCCGCAGACTCCGGCGTTTGACCCGCTTCGCGCTGCAACCCCTTGAAGCTCTCCTCGTCAACGGCCGTCACCAGTGAATAAGGAATCTCACGCTCGCCCGCGCGGATCGAGTTGGCGAGATATGAATAGATCGGCGACGCGCCGAGGCCGAGGCTTTGCGCCGTCTCCCCGGCCTGCTGTCCGAGCCGGTCGCCGACAATCGCGCTCTCCGTTTCGACCGACAGCGCGTGCGGCTCGTCTAGCATGCGCACTTTCACGCCCAGGTCTGCGAGCGTAAACGTCTCGCGCAAAATCTTCTTCAACGCCGCCGCCTGCGACGCGCCGACGGCGTCGGTCGCCTCATCCCCCGTTTTCGCGGAGAGCAGGATCGTGTTGACGCGCCCCTCCTGCTCCGCGTCCTTTTGCACACGCCGGAGCGGCACGAACACCGCGCGCACCGCGCCCTGCTGCGGTCGCAAACTGAACTCGCCGAGGTCTGCCGCCCCCAGCACCTCGCGCACCGTCAGGCGCATCGTGCGCCCCACGTCCTCCTTGCGCCCGTGCAGCGATTCGACGGGGATGGCCGAAGGCTTCTCGATGCGCAGCAACACGTCGCCCCCCGCGCTCGCGCCCAACTCCGACGCAAGCCCCGCGCTCACGAACGCTTCGCGCTCACCCAAACTTCTGCGCCCGGCGTCCACCCCTTGAAATTGCCAGAACCGCTCGTCAACCCCGTAGACCTGCACGCCCCCCGCGCGCC
>DATHAZ010000186.1:0-23139 GCA_035296445.1 Pyrinomonadaceae bacterium
AGCCTCGTGAGTTCGCCCGAAGCCTTCCACTTGCGCGTCTCCGTGTCCTGCCGCATGCGCTCGAAAACCAGCCCGGCGACCGCGCCGTGTTCGTCCGCGAGCGCTTCGACGGGACTCATGTTCTCGATATAACTGATGCCCTCTTCGAGCGATTTCACGACCTCTTCGTGGTTCAGGCGGTAGGCGGGCGAATCCTGCAAGCGTTTGCGATAGACGATAGACACGCCGCCCCACTCGCGCACGAGCGGCACGAAATTCGGCAACTCGCCCGCGCCGGTCGCGCGCTCCCGCTCCGCGCGCACGGCGCGACCGTGGGCGAGAAATTCCTCGTAGACGCCGCGCTCCTCAGCGTCGAACCGCGCTAGGATTTCCTCTTCGCCGAACTCCGCGCTCAAGGCTTCGTGCCGCGCGAGAATCTTCTCGACCTGCACGGGGTAGTAGGCGAACAACTCGGTGGCGGTGTCTATCGCCGTCAGCCCGCCGCCGATGACGACCGCCGGCAGGCGCACTTGCAAATTGGCGAGCGCGTCCGCTTTGAACGCGCCCGTCAGTTGCAGAGCCATCAGGAAATCCGACGCCTTGCGGATGCCGCGCATGAGGTTGTTGCGCATCTGTACGATGGTCGGGCGACCCGCGCCCGTCGCAATCGCGATGTGGTCGAATCCCAAAGTCCACGCGTCTTCGATGTCGAGCGTCCCGCCGAAACGCACGCCGCCGTAGAAGCGAAAGCGCGCGCGGCGCGCGAGCGCGAGGTGGATCATCGTCAGGAAATTCTTGTCCCAGCGCACCGTGATGCCGTACTCGGAGACGCCGCCGAAGCCCGCGAGCACGCGGCGCTCAAGCGGCGACTCGATCTCACGCACGTCGGCCACGGCGCGCGGCACTCGGGCGTAGCCGTCGCCCGTGAGCGCGGCGTTCAGCGGTTCGATCTTCAAACCGTCAATGCCGACGACGCCGAAGCCTTCGTTCAGGAGATAGTGCGCAAGCGTGTAGCCGGCGGGGCCGAGGCCGACGACGAGAACATTTTTTCCGTTGTAGGGAAGCGCGTGCGGGCGTTTGGCGTTGAGCGGATTCCAGCGCGTCAGGAGCGCGTAGATTTCAAAACCGTAGGGAAGGGCGAGCACGTCCGTCAGCACGCCCGTCTCGGCCTGCGGGATGTTGACCGGCTCCTGTTTCTGGAAGATGCACGACTTCATGCAGTCGTTGCAGATGCGATGACCCGTGCCGGGACACATTGGGTTGTCTATCATGACGATGGCGAGCGCACCGATTGAGTCGCCGTCGCGTTGCAGGACGTGCATCTCGGAAATCTTCTCGTCGAGCGGGCAGCCTTCGAGCACGATGCCGAGCGGGTTGCGCTTCAGAGAGCCGTCACGCTCGTGCAAGCCCTTCGAGCAGGAATCCTTGTCGCGCTCGTGGCAGTAGAGACAGTAATGGACTTCGTCGAGCACCTCGCGGCGGCTGGCGCGCGCATCGGTCAACCCGAAACCGTCGCGGCGGCGCAAGTTCTGATCCAACCCGCGCATCCGCTCCGGCAACTCCGCGTCGTGACGTTCGATCTGGACGAGGTGTTCGTAGTTCAAAGGATGCGGCACGCGGAAACTGACCCAGCCGCCGACGCGCGCCTTCGCCGCCGCCTGCGTGCTGTGTACCGCAGCCCACGTCTCGACCAGACGCAAAGCCGACCGCACAAATGCCGCGTCCTCATCCGGCGTCTCATCTACGGCAGCGGCATTCTCAAATTCCTTCAGCGCATCCGCAGCCTCTGTCTTCGCCGCGCGCTCGCGAGCATCATTGATCTCGCGCCGCAGACTTCCGATGCTGCCCCCCACGCCGTCCGCGCCACCCGCCGCATCAACCGCCGCATCACCCGACGCCTTCGCCAGACGCTCCTCCCACGCCAGCAGCCGCACGCACATGCGCGCGACCGAGAGTTCCGTGTCGCTCGCTTCGAGCGCATCGGGGAAGACGGCGCGGCGCAGGCGTTCGAGGGCGTCTTGAACGGCGTCGGCATCGAAGGTGAGAGCCTTCTCCGGCGGGACGCGTTTCAACGCGCGGCGCGAGATGAACGTTTTGAATTGAAAGATGGCGTCCTGCGCCCTGATGCCTTCGGCGTGCGCCGCGCGCTCAGCCTCAACATTGAACAGCCGCGCCACGAAACGCGACAGGTGCGGCGCGGCTGCGATGAGCAACTCCGACTCGGCGCGTGTTCCACGCAGGTTCGCGCCGCGCGCCCCGGCGTATGCCGCGAGCGCATCGTGGAGCGTCGCGTCTTCTTCGCGCAGTGCGTCATAGAAGGCCGCGGTCAGTCGGGCGAGGCGTTCGGGCTGATAGAGGTCGCTGTAATGGAAACCGGCGATGCCGAGGGGAAAATCCGCGCCTGCGGCCACGGCATCAACGCCCGGCGCACCCATACTGCTGCTGTCGAGGGAAATATCCTGCATAAGTTCAACTGCGAATGCTGTGTCCGAAAAATATCAAAGGAGAGACCTGCGCGACCGGCTCAAGAATCTTACGGCGCGCCCGGCCTCACGCGCCTTTATGACGAATTATAGCACCGGCAGCGCGCCCACCCGCAAAGACGCCCGCGACCCGGAACCCGAAGGCGCGCTTGCCAACGGCGCGAAGGCAAACCTATAATCCAACGTCCAAGGGGTGTTGGTGGAATTGGTTACCACGCCGCCCTCTCAAGGCGGAGGCTACGGGTTCGATCCCCGTACACCCTATTCCATTCCTTAAGTGAAAATCTTTCGCTCCGGGAAGAGACAGACTACCAAAATTAAAAAGAGGCCACCGCTCTCGGGTGGCCTCTTTTCTTTTACCTCTTACTTAAATCAGTTGCCCGCCGCTGACGCCGCCGACACAGCGCCCGCCCCCTTCAGATGTTTGTCGAGGAAGTCGAGGATGGACTTGTAGGCGCGAATCTCGTTGGCCTTCTTGGTGAAGCCGTGGCCTTCGTCTTCGAAGACGATGTACTCGACAACGCCGTTATTCTTTTTAACCGCCTCGACGATCTCGTCCGACTCCGGCTTGATGACGCGCGGGTCGTTCTTGCCTTGCAGGACGATGAGCGGGCGGCGAATCTTGTCCGCGTGGAAGAGCGGCGAGATGGCACGCAGGTTTTCAAGGTCGGTCGCCGGGTCGCCCATCTCTTTGTAAAGCGCCTTGCGGAACGACTCCCAGTAGGGCGGGATGGACTGGAGCGTGCGCACCCAGTTCGAGACGCCGAAGATGTCAACGCCGACGGCGAACTCGTCGGGCTTGAAGGCGAGCGCGGCCAGCACCATGTAGCCGCCGTAAGAGCCGCCGATGATGCCAATCTTGTTTTCGTCAACGTAGCCGAGCGAGGCGAGGTACTTTTTGGCCTCGATGCAGTCCCACAAAGGCTCGCGCCCGTGCTTGCCGTCGTCGGCGGCGAAGAAGGTCTTGCCGTAGCCGCTCGAACCGCGGTTGTTGACGCCGAGGATAACGTAGCCGTGGTTGGCGAGATACTGCATGAACGCGCTGTAGCCGGTGCGCGTCTGGCCGCCCGGCCCGCCATGCACCCAGACGAGCGCGGGGGCTTTACTTTGCGCGCTCGCCCCGTGCGGCTTGTAGAGAATCGAGGGCACTTCCATACCGTCGAAAGACTTGTAGCGGATCACTTCCGAGTTGACGAGGTCGGCCGGGTTGATCTCCGGGTTGAGGCTGCTGGTGAGCTTCGTCACCTTGCGCGTCGAGAAATCGTAGACGTGCAGGTCGCTCGGCGAGCGGTCGCCGTTCAGGTAGAAGGCCATCTTGCGCTCGCTGCGCGAGATGTTGACGCCGGTGATGTCGCCGTTAGGCAGTTGCGGCAATGCGACGGGCTTGCCGGTGGCCTGATCGTAAATCCTGATGACGGTGCGCGCGTCCTGATTGACGGCGACGACGCGGTATTTGCCGTTGCGCGAAAAGTAGGTGTACATCACATCCCAGGGGGCGCGCTCGACCACCTCGGTCTTGCCGCTCGCCAGATCGTAGCGCGCGACGTGCGCGAACTCGCTCTGCTCGTCCGTCAGGTAATAGAGGTAACGCGAGGCCGGGTCGAACGACTGCGGGCTGTAATTGATCTCGCCCTTGTGCGGCGTGAGATGTTTCATCTCCTTCGACACGGTGTTGTAGAGGTACATGTCAGTGTCGGTGGTGGTGTTCGGTTTGACGAAGACGAGGTATTTTTCGTCGTTGGAGATGTCGCCGAGGTCGTAGCCGATTTCGTTTTTGAAGAGCAGGACGGGCTTGAAATCGGCGATGCTCATTTTGAACACGTCGAAGTAGCGCGGGTCGCGCTCGTTCGTCGAGTAGTAAAAGGATTTGAGATCGAAACTCCAGCCTAAGAAGTTGGCCTTAACTTTTTCGCCGGGCGTGAGGTCAAGCTCTTTGCCGTCGGCGGTCAGCACGTAGAGGTGGTTGTTTTCGTTGCCGCCGCGGTCGTAGGTGTAGAGGATGCGCGAGTCGTTCGGGAAGTAGGAGACGGCGAAGGTGCTCTCTTTGGTCGAGCGCGTGAGTTGGCGCGGCGCGCCGCCCTCGGCCGCGACGGTGTAGACGTTGAAGATGCCCGTCTTGTTGCTGGCGAAGAGAATCTGCTTCTCGTCGGGCGAGAAGGACGCGCCCGTGATGCGCGTCGTCGCCATGAACTGCTCGATGGTGTACTGCCTGACCTGCCTCGGCGCGGGCGCGGCCTTTTGCTGCGCCGGTTGCGCGAAGGAGGGGGGCGCGGCGGCGAACGCCGTAAAGATGAGGGCGGCCAGCGCGGCGAGCAGCGGCGAGCGACTCTTGATGCGGGAGAACGTCGGTGGTTTAACTGATTTCATATATCCTTCCTTCGGTCGGGGTTGTGAAGTCCTACGGGTATACGACACGAACGGGGCGCGAGTTTGAATTGTCGGCACGACCCCTCAGTATAACGCCGCGCGGTCGAAAAATTTAAGAATTGTTCCCGGACACTGCGTGCGACGGCCAAACGGAAACGGCCGCCCGCTGGGAGGCGACCGTTTCCGTCCAAAGCTGTGCGGCGCGCTTAGCAAGCGACGCGGTTTAGTAAGTGACTTCGCCGTAGGGCGTCAGTTGGCCGCTGACTTGCGCTTTGTCGCCGACGACGACAATCGCCATCTGTTCGCTCTTGAGATACTGGCGCGCGATGCGCTGCACGTCCTGCGGCGTGACGGCGAGGACGTTCTGCACGTAGTTGGTCAGGTAAGTGTCGGGCAGTTTGTGCAGGTCGAGGAAGGCGAGTTGGCCGATGATCCCGGCGCGCGAAGAGTTCTGGATGGTGAAGACGCCCGCGCGATAGTTCTTGATGCCCTGCAACTCGGCCTCGGGGGGCGGTTCTTTTTGCAGCCGCTCGATCTCGTAGAAAATCTCTTTGAGCGAGGGGCCGGTGACGGCTGTCGTCACGTCGGCGACCTGCACCCAGTAGGCGTCGCGATAGTGCGTCGAGATCGAACTGTTGGGCGAGTAGGTGTAGCCCTTCTGCTCGCGTATGTTCGAGGTGATGCGCGAGGCGAACGAGCCGCCGAGCAGAGAATTCGTGACGGAGAGCGCGACGAAATCCTTGTGGCTCGGGTCAACGACGGGCAGGCCGAGATAGAGCGTGGACTGCGGCGCGCCGGGGCGGTCAATCAAATGAATCTTGCGCGCGGAGACGGTCTTCGGAATGTTCTCGACCGGCGACGTGCCGCGCGCCCAACCGCCGAAGGCTTGCGTGATCTGGCGGCGCATGGCGGCCGCATCGAAGCGACCGGCGACGTAGATGCGCGTGCGCGCCGCGCCGAAGTTGTCTTTGTAGAACTTCTGCACGTCGGCGATGGTGAATTTTTTGATCATCTCTTCGGTCGGGAAGACGCGGCCGTAGGGGTGATCGGCGTAGATCAGTTTGTTGAAGCGTTCAAGCGCGATGGAGCCGGGCTGCGATCTCTGAATGCTCAGGTTGCGAATGAAATTGGTCTTGAGGCGTTCCAACTCGGAGGCGGGGAGCGCGGGGCGCTGCAACACGTCCGCGATGAGCGCGACGAGTTCGGGGCCTGACTCTGAGAGCACGTCCGCGCTGACCGACGTTTGATCCGGGGTGACGCTGACCGAGAGGCTGCCGCCCATGCGCGCCGCTTCCTGCGCGATGGCTTCGCCGGAGCGCGTCGTCGTGCCTTCCTTCAACATTTCCCCGGTGAGGTCGGCCAGCCACACCTGCTCGGCCGCCTCGTTGATGTTGCCCGCCTGCACGACCGCGCTGACCGTGACTTTAGGGATCGAGCCGTAAGGGACGAGCGTGACCTGCGCGCCGTTCTTGAGCGTGAAAGTTTCTTTGCGCGGCAGCGTGAAAGGCTTCGGCGCGCTCCCGGCCGGAGGCGTCTGCTTCTCCTGCGCCGAGGCGTGCGAAGGCGCGAAGGCCGCGAGCGTCGCGACGAAGAGCGCGACGGCGTTGACGAGGGCGAAAAACTTTTTCGAGTTCATATCAAAATCTCCATTCGGGTCTTGCGGCTTCGGGCGAGCGGCCTTAGCTCCCGGCCTTCGGGTCGCTGGCGGCGGGTTTCGGGACGATCTTCAGCACCGTGCGGTTGCCGGGGCGCAGATATTCGCGCGCCGTGCGCTGGATAACTTGCGGCGTCACTTTGCGAAACTCCGCTTCGAGCGTGTTGATGCGCGCCGGGTTGTCGTCGAAGAGGGCGAAGCTGGCGAGCAGGTCGGCGCGGCCGAAGCCGTTCAACTGGCCGAGGATGTCGTAGAAGTTGGAACGCACTTT
The DNA here is from genome assembly GCA_035296445.1 of Pyrinomonadaceae bacterium. Taxonomy (GTDB): domain Bacteria; phylum Acidobacteriota; class Blastocatellia; order Pyrinomonadales; family Pyrinomonadaceae; genus JAIVJZ01. The sequence goes on from DATHAZ010000186.1 coordinate 6,755, forward strand.
GGTCAGGGCGCGGTCGAGCGTCGCACGGTCAACCGGCCTGTCCTGCACGCCTTTGACCACCGTGTCCACGGCCGACATGATCTCTTCGGGCTTCGTCTTCGCGTCGTGGAAGAGATAGCCGAGCCAGATCATCGGCCCCTGATAGTTGTACATGTTGCCGAGCAGGTTCGTGCCGCCCATGATCCTATCGGCATAGCCGCGACGCTGGACGAGTTCCTGATTCAGGAGGCTGTCCTCGCCCTGCAAGAGCAACTGGTCGAGCAAGCCCATCGCGTAATATTCGGGCGTGTTGCGCGGCGGCATGTGGTAGGCGAAGGAGAGCGCGGGCTGTTTGGCGAGCGCGTCCTGCTTGACGGCGTTGCGCTCGGTCTCCTGCCGCGGCTCGGTCAGGTCGGGCATCGCGGGCAACTTCGACGAGGGAATCCCGGCGAAATACTTTTCGACCATCGCGCGCGCTTCCCCGTCGTTGAAGTCGCCGACGACGACGAGCGCGGCGTTATTGGGCGCGTAGTAGGTTTTGAAGAACTGCTGCACCTCTTCGAGCTTGGCGGCTTCGATGTCTTCGAGGTCGCCGTAGAAGTTGTGCGCGTTGTACCAGTTGGTGTTGGCGTACTGCGGCATGTCGAGCCACGGGAAGCCGCCGTAGGGCGCGTTCAAAACGTTGACCTTGACCTCGTTGCCGACGACGCCCTGCTGGTTCTTCAAGTTCTCTTCCGTGATGTTGAGTCCGCGCATGCGGTCGGCTTCGGCCCACAACCCGGTCTCCAGTTTGTGGGCGGGCATGATCTCGAAGTAGTTGGTGAAGTCGAAGCGGGTCGAGCCGTTCAGGATGCCGCCGTTCTGCTGGACGAGACGAATGAACTCCATCTTCCCCAAATTCTGCGACCCCTGAAACATCATGTGCTCGAAGAGGTGTGCGAAGCCCGTGCGGTCGCGCGGCTCGATGCGGAAACCGATCTGGTAATAGACGGCGATGGCGACCGTCGGCGCGCTCGTGTCCTGCGAGAGCACGACCTTCAAGCCGTTCGGCAGTTTGTAATAAGTGACGGGCACGTTAAAGCTGTTCTTCGACGGCGCGGCGGCGCGTGCCGGGGCGGCCTTTTTCTGCGCCCGCGCGGGCGCGAGCGACGAGAGCGAGAGCACCAGACCGAGAGCCGCGACGGATAAGCGGCGGATGCGATTTCTCATAGAACCTCCAAACTTGAAACGAACCGGATGCGAAATTTGAGCGCACGCGCCCGGCACGGCGGGCGTCGTTGAAAATCACTCGAATACTTTTGAGCGTTAAGACATCAACCGCGACGCCCCGGGCGCGTAAGACGCGCGGGCGAAGCTCCCGCGTCACGGAGCGCGCCCCACTTCAACTGAAGCAGGCGGTCGAGCGGTTGTAAAAAGAGTCGCGCACTATTTTACAGAAACCTGTGTGCTAACGGAAAGCGGGCACGTAAAGTTTCAAACGTCAGGGGCGCGGGATGCGGCGGCGGATGACGGACGCGCAGAGAGAGGGGTGGCGGGTAACAGACGCGAAGCGGCGACAGGCAACTATCCTGCCGCCGCTTCGCGGGCGTTTCGCTCGGTTCTTGTCTTAAATTCTTACAGGCGCGCGAGGGCGCGTTCGGCGAGCGTCCTGATCTTCTTCATGCGCTCCTCTTCTTTGTCCGTGCCGCCGATGCTGATGCGGACGAGGGTGTCTTTTTTGAAGGCGTAGAGCGTGCTGTTGGCGTTGGTGCTGATCCAGTAGGCCTCGTCGCCGATCCCTGAGACGGGTTGCGCCGGTTCGCCCGCCTGCGGCTTGCCCTGTTTCTTGCGCCGCTCGTTTTTCTGCTCGCGCTTACCAAGGGCGGCGGCGAAGTTGGCTTTCCAGAACTCGCGCACGCTCTGGCTGCTCGCGCCCTTCTGCGTCACTTCCAGACTGACGGACTTGGTGAAAGTCTGCGTGGCGTAAAAGCAGGAGTTGACGGCGAAGTCCGTGCCGTCGCGCCGGGCGGGCTTGGACTCCTTGACGGCCTCGCCCTGCACGGCCTTGATGTCGTCCGAAGTGAGCAGGGTACACGCATCGAAGCCCTTGGCGGCCGTGCCGCTTGCAGTGGTCGTCTGGCCGTTGGCGTTGGCCGTCGCATTCGCGCCGTTCGGCTGCGGCGAAGCGGTTTGCTTCGCGTTGGACTGCTGCCCTGCGCTGCCGGAATTTTGGTTGCAACCGGGCGAAGCCGCGACGACGAGGCAGAGGGCAAAGATGAAATGTAGCTGATGACGCATGCCGGAATCTTCCTCCAATGATGCTTGAATAGCGGCGACGAAACGCTCCCCGACTCGTGAAAAATGTTGGAGACGCCTGGGTGCATGAACCGGCGGAACGTGCGCGTATCCTAACACCATTCGATCCGCGATAAACAACTCTCGGCAAACGGCGGCCGGAGCGGCGTCTCAAACTCGGATCAAAGATGGCTCGCGCCCTTCAGTAAGCGACGCGAGCCATGTGATTGCCCGTGGACGGGGGCGGCGCGAGAGGCCGCCCGCGTAACTCAGAGCGTGAAGTTGATGACCCGCGCCGCGATCTGCCACGCGACGGAATCGAATTCTTTCCGGAACGTGCCCTCCGCCGAAGCCGACGAAGAACCGCCCGAGCACGACGCGTTGCCGGAGAGCGTGTACGTGCCGTCGCCCGTGATGTCGGAGGCGGTGGCCGCGTTGCGCACGCCCGCCTCGGGACGCACGAAGAACGTGCGCGCGTTCACCCCGTTCAGGGATTGCCCGGCCGTCACGCCTTCGGCGTCGGCGGTCGGGAGCGTGATGGTGATCGTGCCGCTGGCATGATCGTAGTTGCCCTGCGCGTCGCCGAGTTTCGTCGGCTGGTTGGTAGAGGGGCTGGGGACGGCGCTGCCGTCGAGCGGCGTGGCCGCGCCGAACTTGCCGTACTCGAACCTCACGTTGCCCTGTGCGTCTGACAACATCGCCACGTAACGACGGTCGAAGTCGGCCGTCGGCTGGCGACTGTTCCAGATGATGTACCACTGGCTCGAAGGCGGCGCGACGTTGCCCGAGGTGGAAGCCCCGACCTTCAGCGTGAAGACGAGTTTGTTCACACCCGCGCCGAGGTACGGCTCGGCGATGGAAAGCGACTTGATGTTGACGCGCGGATCGGGCGGCGTGTTCTGCTGCGTGTCGAGGTCGCTGCCCTCGTTGCTCACGTCGCTCGTGACGAGCAGCCCCGCGCCCTCGCACGCGCTCGCGGCGACTGCGTTCACCGGGTTGAACTCCTTGTAGGGGCTTTCGCCGACGCTGTTGACGGCCGTGACGCGGTAGACCTGACCGGGCGCGTAAGTCGTGTCGGTGAAGGTCGTGGCCGAGGCCGAGCCGAGCATCGTCACGGTAGCCCCGTCGCGGCGATAGACCTTGTAAGCCGTGATGGGCGAGCCGCCGTTGTCGGGAGTCGTCCAGGAGAGGCTGACGGTCGAGCCGCTGCGGCTGCCCGTGACGGCGGGCGCACCCGCGAGCGCCGCCACCGGCGGATCGTAGGCCGCGAACATTCGCTTGCCGCCCGACTGGCGCGCGATGTACGCCTTGGCCGAGTAAGAGTTGGGCGGCCCCTGCACGCACGCGCCGATACAACCGTCGTCGTAGCCGACGAGCACGCGGCCGCGCTTGTCAATCGTCGCGTCGAAGAAGTCGAGCATGTTGCGACCCGGATCGGCGTGCGTGATGCCGCCGCGCTGGATCGGATCGTTCGGCGTGGCGTTCGTGACCGACCACGTCTTGCCGCCGTCGTAGGTGGTGGCGATGTAGAGATGCCAGATGCCTGGGAAGTTCACGTCGGTGTCGAGGCCGTCGGTGGTCGAACCGTAGAAGGCGAAGGCCGCGCGCCCCTTGCTCACGCCGCCGTCGCCGGCCACCACGGCCGGGAAGGCGATCTTCTTGATGCCGATACTCGTGCCGATCTCCTGATCGTTCACCCACGTCAAGCCCTTATCGTGCGTCACGGCGATGCGCGCGCGGCCGTTGATGTCGCGGTAGCCGAAGTAGACCGATTTGCCGTCGGCGGTGACGCCGACCGACGGGTCCCAGTCCTGACCGAGACCCGCGCTCGTCGAATTCGGCAGCGGGCGAATCTTCCACGAGACGCCGTTGTCTTCGGACAGGATGAGCGCCTGCTTGCCGTTGCTGTGCAGCGGGAGCGAGCCGCCGCAGCCCTTGTTCGGGACGTAGGCCGTGCCGTCCGCGCCGATCTTGATGTGGCCGTGCAGGCCGACGCAATCGGCGAGCGTGAACATCGGCACGCTTGGGCCGAAGGTGATGCCGCCGTCGAGCGAGAGCGCGCACACCGCGTCGGCGATGGACTGCGAGCAGTACCAGACGCCGTGCGGGTAGGACGGGTCTATGCCCGCCGGGACGGGCTGCGCGAACGGGCCGCCGCCGACCGTCTGGTGGTCAATGCCGGAGGGCGCGCCCGAACCTGTCGAAGGCGTAAACGTGCGCCCGTCGTCGTCCGTGAACTCCATCGTCGAGCCGAGCGGCGTCAAGCCCAACTCCTGCGAGACGAACGTGCGGCCGAGTTTCGAGTCGGTGAACAGGATCGGGTCGCCGAAGACGCGCGGGGCGTTGGCGACGACGAGATTCGCCTGATCCCAAGCCACTCTGGCGGGCGACACCGAATCGTCGAAGGTGACGCGCAGCATGTAGGGCAGGAAGCCGCCGAAGTACGTGACGGTGCCGCCGTTCGGGATGAAGCCGCTGCTGTTGCTGAAGGTACGCTCGGTCTTCCAGTTGACGCCGATGCTCGGCTCGCCCGCGTCTTCGGCCACGCCCGCGGGTGCGGCGAAGATGTGGAAGCGCGCCGGGTCGCTCACAGTGCCGCCGCCGGGCGTCGGAGTCGGAGTCGGGGTCGCCGAGACGAACGGGCAGAGGATCGCGCCGGCCATCGTGTAGTTGCCCTGTCCGGTCGAATCCACGTTGACGTTGAGGCCGGTGCCGAGCGCGCCGGCGAGTATGCTGGTCGCGCCGTTGACCGCGCCGAGCGACTTGCCCGCCGAGAGATCAACCTGCGCGCCCGTGAGCGTCTGCCCGGCCGTGCCGGCGACGGGCTTCCTGAGCTTGTTCACATTGAGCAAGACCGTGAGCGTGTCGTTATCAACGGACATCGAGCCGCCGTCGGCCGTGCCGACCGTGGCGTTGAGGTTGTTGCGCGACGTGTCAACGAAGCCGTAATTGTAAGAGATGCCGGTCGCGTTGGCGGTCGAGTTGCTCGCCACGGTGACGAAGTAGGTGGTGAACGTGTTGTCGGCGTGCGTCGCGTTGAAGGCGACGCGCCACGAAGCGTTCGGCGTGATGGTCGAGGTCAAATCTCCGACCTTCATCGTGATGGCGAGTTGGCCGCCCGTCGCCGGGTATTGCTCGGCGATTGAGACCGAGCGGATGTCCTGCGACTGGTTCGTGTTTGGCGCGCCCGTCTGGTCGCTCGCCGCGTCGGCGAGGACTTCGAGGCCGGGCACGACGCAGCGCGCGTCGTTGGACGGCGTGGGCGTGGCGGTCGGCGTCGGCGTCGCGGTGGGTGTCGCGGTCGGCGTCGGGGTGGCCGTGCCGCAGACCGACCAGCGCGCGTTGGCGGCGGCGCGATCCACGGGCGTCGTGAAGATTAACCCTGCGCCGAGTACGCCCTCGCCGGCGACGGTCGCGCCGCCGGGTTCGTTCACGGCGGCCGTCCCCGTGGGGGCGACCGGAATAGCCGGGTTGCCGATGGCCGAGAGCGGCACGTTCACGGTGATCGAGCCGTTTGCTCCGGCCGTGAAAGTACCCGTCGAGGCTGTGTAGGCGCTGATCTGCGCGCCGTCGTAGGGGCCGTAGCCGTAGGCGACGAGACCCGAAGGATCAACGTCCGCCTGACTCGCATAGATCGTGCCGTTCGCGTTCTTCCAGGAGACGTAGTAGGTAGTGAAAGTCGTGCCGGGCGAAGGGATGTTGCTCAGGTTCTTGAGCGTCATCTTCGTCACCAGATTGCCGCCGGACTTCGCGAAAGAGATCGCCGTGATGTCCGCCTGATCGGTCGGCCCCTGGCCGCCGGGCGCGGGATTCCGGGCGTCGCCCGCCGCATCCGTGACGAGGTTCGCGCCGTCGCAGGCTTCGGTCGTCAGGATCGGGGTCGGCGTAGGCGTCGGCGTCGCGGTCGAACTACCGCAGTCGTCGGTCGCCGGGTCGAATTGTTTGAACAGGCGACGGCCGCAGGTCTGGCGTGCGATGGTCGCCAACTTGGCGCGCGAGCCGGACGGGCCGGTGCAGCCGACGCAGCCGTCAGCGTAGCCGACGAGGACGCGCCCCTGTTTGTCCACCTGAATGTCCATGAAGTCGAGCAGGTTGCGGTCGCCCTTGCCGCAGGCGTCTACGCCGAAACCTTCGGTGCAGATCGAGCCGCGCTGGACCGGGTCGTTCGGCGTGGCGTTGACGACGTTCCAGGTCTTGCCCCGGTCGTAGGTGGTGGCGATGTAGAGGTGATAGACGCCCGCGTCGGTGTTGCCGGCGTCGGTCGAGCCGTGGAAGGCGAAGGCCGCGCGATCGTCGTCGCCGGCGACGACGGTCGGGAAAGCGATGTTGCGGATGCCGTGGGGAATACCGACGTTCTGGTCGTCAACCCACGTCTGCCCGCGGTCGTGCGAGACGGCGATGTGCGGCGTGCCGTCGCCGTTCTCATAGCCGAAATAGACCGTGCCGTTGCTGCCGACGCCGACGGCCGGGTCCCAGTCGCCGGGGATGCTGTCGTAGGTCGAGGTGGTCTGGTCGGTGTCGGCCACGGTGCGAATCTTCCAGGTGATGCCGTTGTCTTCGGAGACGACCACGGCCTGATTCGAGTTGCACTGGCGGTGCGGGACGTAGACCGTGCCGTCGGGCGCGACCTGCACGTGGCCGTGGATGCCGCCGCACGTAAGTATCTGCATCGGGATGGTCGGGCCGTAGGTCAAACCGCCGTCGTCGGAGCGGGCGCAGAAGGCCGTGACCAAATCCTGCGAGCAGTAGTAGACGGCGTTCGGGTAGACGGCCGTGCCGCCGGTGAGCGGCGCGTGATAGGGGCCGCCGCCGATGGTCTGGTGGTCAATGCCGGAAGTGAGCGGGCCGCCCTCGTTCGGAATCCACGTCTCGCCGTCGTCATCGGTCAGAGCCGAAAGGCTGTTCGTTCCGGCGAGTTGCGAGATGATGGTGCGGCCGGTCTGCCGGTCGGTGTAGAGGATCGGGTCGAGCGTGTTGAGCGAGGTCAGGAGGAAGCTCTTGTCTTCCCACGTCGCCGTCGCGGGGCTGGCCGCGTCGTTGAACGTGACGCGCAGGGTTTCGAGACCGGCGATGAACATCACCTTGCCCGTATTCCAGTTGACGCCGAGCGTCGGCTCGGCGGCGTCCGCGCCGAGGCCGCCCGTGGGCTGATAGTTCGCGTAGCGGGGCGACACGCCCGTGCCCGCGTTGAACCGCGCCGTCTTCGGCTCGAAGCTGATCGCCATGGCGACGCTCTGCCCGAGCGGCGCGAACGGGACGATGCGCACGATGTAGGAACGCTTGACGGCGGGCAGCACGCCAACTTCCGGGTCGGCCGAAGTGCCGATGGAGAGCGCCTCCGCGCCCGCCGTGCCGTCGGCGTTGCGCTGGTAGATGCGGAAGTCGAAGTCGGCCGTCGCGTTCGGCCACGACATCGCGACGCGCACCTGATGCGTGTCGAGCAGGCCGTCGGGCACGTCAACGTTGAGCGTGTAGTCGTCGCAGGGCGTGGCCGCCGTGCATTGGAGCGCGCCCGCAAAGCCCGTCACGTTCGGGACGTTGAACGGCCCCGCCGTATAGCGCAGGGGGTTCGTGGCCGTGTTGGCCGTCGTGAGCGTGCCGCTTGAGGGCGAGGCGGCACGGCCGCCGCCCGTGAACAGGGCGGCGGCGGCCACGACTACGAAGGCCGATAGTATCAGCAGGCGAAAAATTTTCGGAGTGGTGAATCCTGTGGGCAGTGGGCGAATCATGTTCATTCTCCTTGGGTCGTGGCGTCAGTTAATTTCAGGGGCTGCGGCGTCGCGCGCGGGCGTTCCCGGTCTCCGTAGCGAGGCTTCCGTAAGGCTACTTGTGAGCGGGCACAGGATATGGAGGGGACTTGAGAAATTCTTGAGGTAATACTTGCAAGGACGGCGAGGCGACGAACAAAAGGCGGAAAAAAGAGTCTTTTGGCGTGAAATCAGCGGAAAGATTTCGGCGCGGCGAGCGAATTTTTTTCGGCGCGGCGAGCGAAACCGGCGGCCGTGACTCATCTTGTGTGAAATAAGTCACGGCCGCGCGGGGCTTCGGCCATCCTCCGCGCTTATCACTCCCCGCGCACTTTGGCGGGATTGACGGGCGGCGAAATTTTTTAGAATTCTTTAGAAGCGATAGCGGTAGCGCGCGGTGATGCTGCGCCCCGGCCCGTCAACGCCCCAACCGGGCGCGCGATGGCTCTTGTCGCCGATGTTCTCGAAGTCCAGAGTGATCTCCTGCGATTCGCTGAAGCGGTAGCCGCCGCGCAGGTTGAAGAGGCCGTAGCCGGGGATGGCCGTGTAGAGCGGGACGGCCGTCTGGTCATTGACGACGAGCACGCCGTTGACGGTCGCACCAATAGGCAGCAGGCGATCCTGCACCTGCCTGAGCGTCTCGCCCGTGGCGACGAGCGTGCCGCCGGCGGTGAGGCATTGCCCGTTCGCGCCGGGCGTCGTCAGGCCGCGCACGCACGCGCCGCGACGGAAGAAGTTTTGAATCTGCGCGCGCGTGCGCGTCGCACCCGTGCGGCGGTCGGTGAGGTCGAGCGTCGAGAGCCTGTCCTGCCGCCCGGCGAGCGTGGCGTAGGCTTCAACCCAGTAGCTCTTGCGGGCGGGCTGGTAGCGCAGGCGCAGGAAACCCATCTGCGGCGGGAGGCCGCCGCCGCCGAGATTCGGCGCGTCGCCCGTCTCGCGATCCGCCGCGTGGACGTAGCTGTAGTTGCCGCCGAAGAGCCACTCGTCCGTGAAGCGATAATCTATTTCGTACTCGAAACCTTTCAGGCGCGTGTTGGCGAAGTTCGCCTGCACGAGCACGGGCGAGGTTGAGGCCGAGACGAAGACCGCGCCCGTGGGCAACTGGCTCTCGATGATCTGGCTGCCGAGACGACGCCCCACCGCGCCCTGCGGCAGGATGAGCGTCTGGCGCACGATGCTGTCGGCGTAGTCAACGACGAAGCCGACGAGTTCGGTGTCGAAGCGGCCACGACGGTAGCGCAGGCCGAGTTCGTAGTTGTTGCTCGTCTCCGAGCGCAGCGGCGAGACCTCGACGCCCGACGAGACTGCGCTCTGGTCGGCGGTCGTGCCGACGGTTGCGCCAAGGCCGAGGATGTCGGCGGTCGAGACCTGAAAGCCGACGCCGACGAGGCCGAGCGAGCCGAGGTTGGTGATGTTCGGCGAGCGAAAGCCGCGGCTGTAGTTGAAGGCGAGATTGAGGCCGTCGGTCAAAGTCGCCACCGCGCCGATGCGACCGGACAAATCCGCGACGCGCAGCGAGTCGTCGGGAAAGAGCGGCTGCCCACCCACGAGCGGGCTGTTCGCGGCGCGCGAGCGATAGGACGCGACGTTGTAGCGCAGCGCGCCGCTCAGGCGCAGACGCTTCTGGATGAGCTCGTGCGCGTCCTGCACGTAGAGGCCGCCGAGGATGTAGCGCGCCCCGTTCGGCACGCGCGGTCGCGCGAGCGTCACCGTGCCCGCTTCCGGGTCGGCGAGCGAGGTGGGCTGGAAGGCGTAAGACGGCGCATGGACGCGGTCGCGGTAGAGGTCGCCGCCGAAGACGAAACTGTTCCGCGCGTTGAACCGCTTGTCCATGAAGAAGCTGAAACCGACCGTGCTTGTGCGCTCCTTGTCGTGCGTGATGGCGGCGAGCGGGTTCCCTTGCCCGCCCTGATTAACGCGTTCCTCGCGCTGGCTGTTGAAGGAGACGGTGGCCGAGAGGTTGTCGAAGAATCCGAAGCCCTGTTTGAGATAGCGGACGTAGCCGAAATCGAGCATCAAATTGCGCAGGTCTGCGATCAGATTTCCGTCGCCGCCGAGCGTCTGGTCGTAACGCTTGCCGCCGTCCTGCTGGCCGCGCTGGTAGCGAAAGATGAACTGCTGATCATCGGTCGGCGCGTAGTTCAGGTTGAGCGTGCCGCCATACTGCGTGAAGGCCGTGTCGGTCAGGCGCGTCTCGCCCGTGATGTTCGAGGGCAGGCCGAGGAAGCGCGTGATGGCCGAGTGGCTGTCAATGCCTTTGCCCGGCCTGAGCGTGTTCGCGCGCCGACCCGTGACGTTAGCCAGCAGGCCGAAACGCTTCGTGCCGTAGGTGACGAGCGCGTTCGAGCCGTAGGAGAGGTCTGCGCTCGTGAAGAATTGGTTGAACTCGCCGTGCCACTCGGGGCGGTCGAAGCCGAACTCGGGCTGGCGCGAGACGAGTTGGACGGTTCCGCCCAGCCCATCCGAACCGTACTGAGCGGTGTTCGGCCCGCGCAGCACTTCGACGGCGCGCAGAGAGGTCGGGTCGTTGAGGTTGAAGAAGGTGTTGATGCCGCCCCGCTGCGTCGAGTTTGTGTAGCGCACGCCGTCCACGTAAACGCCCACTTCCGACAGGCCGCGCACGAGCACCGAGCCGATAGTCGGGCTGGTGCGCTGGAGCGAGACGCCCACCTCCTCGTCGGCCACCTGCGCGAGCACGGCCGTGGCACGCTGCTGAATGTTGCTCTCGGAGATGACGTTGACTGACTGCGGGATGCGCGCCCTGTCTTCCGCTATCCCCGTCTCGGCCGTAACGGTGATCTCTTCGGCGAGCGCGTTGACTTCGAGCACGACGGGCACGTCGGCCGTCGCTCCCGGCGCGACTTTCGCGGCCACGCGGCGGTCGTCGAAGCCACGCCCCGCGATGCGCATTTCGTAGCTCCCGGCCGGGACATCCGCGAAATTGAAACGCCCTTCCGCATCCGTCTCGGTCGTGGAGAGGACGGCCTGCTGCGCGCTGACGAGAAACACCTTCGCCCCCGCCACGTTCGCGCCCGACGCGTCTCTGACCGTGCCCGAAACCGCGCCGCGCCCGTCCTGTTGCTGTGCGACCGCCGCGCCCGCCGACGAATTGAACACGAGCAGGCTGATGAGGAAACTCAAGACCCCTCTCGCAAACTTCTTCCGCTTATTCATTATGTAAAATTCCTTTGCCCCGGTGAGCCTGAAACTCCCCTTTGCGTCTTCCCGTGATGTCGGAAGATGCCGGATTCGGACGACGGCGGCCACCGGGATTTTAAGATGACGCATGATAGCCCGAAAGAGGCGCGCAAGTTAAGGGCGTCGGCTTGGATAGTTCGAGTGGGGCGGGACGGCGGGCAAAAAAAAGTTGGCCGCCAACGTCCCCCAACGTCGGCGGCCAACATTTGCGAAGAAGCGCAAAAACCATCATGCCCCTGTTGCTGACGCGCAATGGTGACGGTCTCTCGCCTGAGATGCCGCGTGTCCCTGGTTCCGCTCCGAGATGACCCGAGCCTTGGTGTCCACCAGAGCGGTTGGGACGCGCTCTTGCAACTCTTTCCTCGCAAAACTTTCCAACGGTCGCAAGCGTCCGTCGAACTGCTGCCAATATAAAAAACAGACTTGAGGAAAACTTGAGGTGGGCAGCCGCGCCGGCCGCGAAAACCGGCGAAACCCCTGTAAAAATGGGGATGAAAAATTTTTGAAGAATTTTTTCGCGGAGTGCGCGGCGGGAAAAATTTCCCGTCGCGCACTCCGCGTTAAATGCCGCGCACTCCGCGTTAAATTGCACGCGCGCCCGACCGCGCCGCGCTCCTTCTACTTCACGGAGGCGTGCGCGGTGTTCGAGTAGGCCGAGAATCCGCCGTCGTTGCCGGCGCGGATGCGGTAGTAGTAAGTGGTCTTCCTTTGCACTGCGCCGTCGGCGTAAGTCGTCACGCCCGCGCCGACGGTCGCAATCTCGACGAAGCCGCTTGCGGACGAGGTCGAACGCTCGACGTGGAAACTCCGCTCGTCGCCGGAACGGTCGCTCCAGCGCAACGCGACGACGCCTTTGCCGATGCCGTTGACGACCGTGGCCGACAGGTCTGCGGGAGCATCGGGCGGCGCGGCGCGCACCTCTATGCGCACGGGGGCGGACACGGCGCTCGCGCCCACGTTGTCCGTCGCGCGCGCGGTCAGCGTGTAGCCGCCGACGGGCGCGTCGCGCCAGTCGAAGCGATGGGGCGCGGCCGTGCTTTCCCCTAGTTTCCTGTCGCCCGCGAAGAATTCCACGCGGCTGACCGTCCCGTCGGCATCGGCGGCGTCCGTGTTGATGGTGATGACCGAGCCGGGAGTGAAAATTTCGCCCTCGCGCGGGCTGTTGATACTGACGGTCGGCAGGTAGTTGCAGGAGAGATTCCCGACGACCAGATAACTCTCGCTGCGCCCGTGCGTGTCCATCTGGCCGGTCAGGGCGACGAAGGGCGGGCCGTCGAAGGCGCGAATTTTAACGGACGGGGCATACATCCTTCGTCCCGCGCCGAAATATCCGAACTTGCCGGTGGCGACCGTGATGCGGATCGTGCCGTCCGCCAGATACTCGCCCGCGTCGGCCTCGCCGTCCGTGAAGCTCTTGCGCTCGCCCCCGGCGTACTCGTAGTGCCCGTAATAAAAGACCGCGCCGCGCAAAGGATCGAGCGTGTTCATGCTGACCCAGTAGGCGTCCGAGGGGTAGAAGCCCTCAAAGCTCACACGCCACTCGGTATTGAGCGGCAGGATGCTCAAGTCGGACACCTTGACCGTAAAGACGAGTCGGTTGATCAGGTTGCCGGGTTCGGCGATGTGAAGCGATAAGAAATCGTGTGCGCCGAGGCCGCTGGCCGAGTCGCGCGCCGGGTCTTCGGCGACCATGAAGCCGGGCAGCGTGCAGGAGACGCCGGAAGGGTCGTGCGTCACGGGTTCGGGCGTCGGCGGCGGGAGGGGCGTGGGCGTGGATGTCGGTTCGGGTGTCGGTTCGGGCGTGGGCGTCGGCTCGGGCGCTTCGTTGTTCGAGACCGTCACGTCGCCGACGTAGAGGCTGTCGGTGACGGCGAAATAGACGACGTGGATCGAATACTCGCCCGTGCCGGTCGTCGCCGGGTCGAGATTGATCACTTCCTGTACGCCGTCGGAGTCCATCGCGCCGTGCGCGGATTTCGCGACGAGCGGGCCTGCGTTCGTCCCCTTGTGGACGTAGACATCGTAGTCGGAAGTTCTGACGCCCCAAAAAATACTGAGACGCGCGTGTTTGCCCGCCCAGTCGGCGGGGCTGCCCGAGATCGTTAGTTTGAAGGTGTCGCAGTTGACGCCCTCGATGCAGGTGGATTCGTCGGCGGACGCGGCGGCGGTCGTGCGCGTCCCGTACCAGTGCGTGTAATCGCCGGCCGAAGGGCCGACCGTGCCCGCGGAAGGGTTGGCGGCCTGAATCGAAATCGCCGCGCAACAGAGCATCAGCAGCAGCGCCGGTAAGCGTCCGGCAAAGGCTGCGGCGCTCTTTAGCGTCCACAAATTTTGCGCTTTTTTAATTGAGCAGGCGTTGGCGAGAAGTCTCGACGGGGCGGTCTGGGCTGCCCCGAACAGTTGCGGCAGAGTTGAATTCATGACGAGTCAAAACCCCTTTCGAATAAAGCGGCGAAAGATTTGAGAGGCACCGGTCGCGCCGGGCGGCCGTGTCACTCTTGAGGGGGGTTTTGTCGTTTGATTGACTGGGCGGATTATAGCATCAGGACTTGAGGAATCCTTGAGCCTCCGGCGTCTAAAAAATATTATCGCGCCCGGCGACGCGCGCCGGATGGCGGGACACACGAAATAGTGCTGCGGTTGCACTATCTCGGATGGAGATTACGGCTCGCCCTTCGTGTTTTCTCTGTAAAGCGTTGTGATATGCTTCGGCGTTCCGGATTACACGCGCGGGCACGCGCTTTGCGTCGGCGCTTTTGCTACTCAAGGTTGAAGCCCTCGCACAGCTTTTTCTCGCCGGTTGCGCCCGTGAAGTAACACTCTCTTCGCCGTATGCGTCTACAGGTGAGGGAATCTCTCTCTTGTCCCGTCCAGTCCAAAAAGGAGTCAGCGCCATGCGCTATAACAAACCGTCTCTGACCCTCGTTTTCCTTTCTCTCCTTCTCACACTTCTAGCCGTGCCCCCCAACGTCTTTGCAGCCGCCGCCCCGGCCGCGTCGTTTGACGAAGAAATTGACGACGCCGGCTATGAAGAGAAGGCGCGCGTCGTGCGCGTCAGCATGCTCGCGGGCGACGTGAGTTTGCGTCGCTCCGGCGACAAAGAATGGGAGAAGGCCGCATTGAACCTCCCGCTCGTCGAAGGCGACCGCCTCGCCACGGGCGCGGGCGCGCGCGTCGAAATTCAAATTGACGCGCGCAACTTCGTGCGCCTCGGCGAATATGCCACGCTCGACATCGTGACCTTGCGCGAGGAAGGCATCGCGCTCAGTTTGCCCGAAGGCACGGCCACGCTTCGCCTCGCGCGTTTTGACAACGACCGCGAGTATTTCGAGATCGACGCGCCGAAGACGACGCTGGCCGCCGAGCAGAAAGGCGCGTATCGCCTCGACGTGGCGCAGAACGGCAACGTCCGCGTCACCGTGCGCGACGGCGGGCGCGCGCGTCTCTATTCCGAAACTTCCGGCTTCACCCTGCGCGACGGGCGCAGCGCCGAACTCGTCTACAACAATTCTTCGGAAGACGGCGACTGGGAACTATCCGCCGCGCGCTCCGCCGACGATTGGGACACATGGGTTGACGAACGCGAAACCTATCTCGCCTCGCGCCTGCGCCACGAACGCCGAGACCGCTACTACGACAATTACATCTGGGGCGCGGAAGAACTCGACAGCTACGGCGATTGGATCAGCACGAGCGAATACGGCCACGTGTGGCGTCCGCACGTCACGGTCATCAACAACTATCACGACTGGGCGCCGTATCGTTACGGCAGTTGGCGTTGGGTGCCGCCTTACGGCTGGACGTGGGTCGGCGACGAACCGTGGGGCTGGGCGCCCTATCACTACGGGCGTTGGGTCTACGTAAACAATTACTGGTGCTGGGCGCCGCGCGGCTACGCACACTACGGCCGCCGCAGTTGGTGGCGACCCGCGCTCGTGGTCTTCGTCAGCTTCGGCGACAACGTCTGCTGGTATCCGCTCGGCTACCATCACCGCGACCCGCGCTCGAACTACTATCGCCGCGCACGCAACCGCGCGCTCGAACAGCACCGCCCCAACCCCGTTTACCAGCGCGGTGTGACGACGATGCCCGTGCGCGAGTTCGGCAAGGGACGGCGCGGCCACCCGGCGACGAAGGAACAAGCCCTGCGCGCAATCAACACCGAGCCGGTGCGCGGCACTCTGCCGATTCGCCCGATCCGCTCCGATCTCGTCGCAGTCGGCGGCAGCAACAGCCAAACTCCGTTTAAGCGCGCGAAGGACGGCGCGCTCGTCATACGCAATCCGGGCAACCCCGCCGGAATCGTTTCGGTCGAGCGAAAGATGGGCGCGGCCGTGCGCCGACCCGGCCTCGCGCTCGACGAGGAACTGCGGCGCGGTCGCATCTACAACAACCGCGAGTTGCGCAAAATCGAGAAGGACGACGGCGATAACACGCGCGTCGGCGATGGCGGCGGCGAGCGCGGCAACGGCAGAACGCTCGGCGACAAAACCGAACGCGGCACGGGCGCGGTGACGCGACCCGCACGCCCCATACGCATCCCCAACACGCGCGACGACGCGGGCGGCGTCGGCAACGACGGCACGACGGGCGTGCCCGCCATGAAGAATTCCAACCGTCCGGTTGACACGGACACGGAGACGTTGCGCCCGCGCCCCAACGTCTACGACGGCGCGCGTCCCGAACGCAAAGTGAAACCCGTCGAACGCCCGGACGACAACAACGCGGCGCAACCCGACTATCGCCCGGCGCGCCCGCCGCGCACCGAACCGCGCGAGGAGAAGTCGAGGCCGGTCGAGCGTGAACGCCGCCCCGAGCCGGAGGTCTACCGCGCGCGTCCCGAAGTGCGCGAGGAGAGAAAGTCGCAACGCGAAGAGAGGCCGGAGCCGCGTCAGGAACGCTCCGCGCCGCGCGAGGAACGTTCAGCCCCGCCGCGCGAAGAACGTTCCGCGCCCCCGCCGCCGCCACGCGAGGAGCGTCGCCCCGACCCGCCGCCGCAGCGTGAGGAGCGGCGACCCGACCCGCCGCCTCAACGCGATGAAAGCCCGTTGCGGCAAAAGACGAATCCCAAGGATAACGACTAAGCCTGCCGTCAACTTTTCTTCGAGACCCCGGCGCGAACCATTTATTTCGCGCCGGGGTTACGACCAGAAGCGACGGGTAGAATCCCCGACAGGGGCGACGGAT
>DATHAZ010000187.1:0-9251 GCA_035296445.1 Pyrinomonadaceae bacterium
TGATTCATTGATTCAATGAAGAAATGGATCAATGAATCAATTCCTCTAATCCGCGCCTTCGGGGGCAGGGAGACTTTTGTTATACTGTCGTAAATGAATAGCCATTCATTTTGTCTTCTATCAACGCGCTGCGTCAAAGTGTGGACTTCCGCGCCGCGACTTTTCAGCATTACTACTTTTTGCCGGTTCGTCTGGAGCATGGAATGGAACGAGAGAGTTTAGAGATGGATGTGGTGTTCGTCGGCGCGGGGCCGGCGAATTTGAGCGGCGCGCTGCACCTGGCGCGTCTCGTGCGAGAGCACAACGAAGCCGTCGCGGCGGGCAAGCGCGAAGGCAAGCCCCTCGGCGAACTTGAGATCGGCGTGATCGAGAAGGGCGCGGCTGTCGGCGCGCACATCCTGTCGGGCGCGGTGATGGACCCGCGCGCGCTCCGCGAGTTGCTCCCCGATTTCATCGAGCAGGGCGCGCCCGTCGAGTCGCCGGTTAAAGAGGACGAGTTTCTCTACCTCACGAAGACGCGGTCGATCCTTTCGCCCGTCACTCCGCCGCCGCTTAAAAACCACGGCTACTACATCGTCTCCCTGAACAAACTCGTCGCGTGGCTCGGCGAAAAATGCGAGGAGGCGGGGGTCAACATCTTCCCGGAATTTCCGGGAGCGGAGATGCTCTACGACGAGCGCGACGCGGTGGTCGGCGTGCGCACGGGCGACAAGGGCATCAACAAGGAAGGGAAGCGAAAGGCGAACTTCGAGCCGGGCGTTGACCTGTTGGCGAAAGTCACGGTGCTCGGCGAGGGGCCGCGCGGCTCGCTCACGAAGAGTCTGTCGCAACGTCTGAATTTGAACGACGGGCGCGAGCCGCAGGTGTACAGTCTCGGCGTCAAGGAACTCTGGGAGTTGCCCGACGACCGCTACCCGGCGGGTCGTGTCACACACACGCTCGGCTACCCGTCCGACGCGCACACCTATGGCGGAGGCTGGATTTACGGTATGCAGAATCGCATCCTCAATCTCGGCTACGTGACCGGCCTCGACTACGAAGACCCCCTGCTCGACCCGCACGCGGAGTTTCAACGCTTCAAGCAGCACCCGGCCATCGCCAGGATTCTCGAAGGCGGAAAACTCCTGCGCTACGGCGCGAAGACCATCGCCGCCGGGGGCTTCTACGCCATGCCGCAACTCTACGCCGACGGCGTGCTGCTCGTCGGCGACTGCGCGGGCTTTCTCAATTCGCAACGCCTCAAGGGTATCCACACGGCCATCAAGAGCGGCATGCTTGCGGCCGAGACGATCTTCGAGGCGCTCGTCGCCGGTGATTTTTCGGCGCGGCAGTTGGCGCGTTATGAAACGCTCGTCAAGGAAAGCTGGATCATGCCGGAGCTTCGCAAGGTGAGAAATTTTCACGCGGGCTTTCGCAAAGGCCGCTGGCTCGGAATCGCCAACGCCGGTCTGCAATTCCTGACGGGCGGGCGTTCGTGGGGATTGTTCGACCGCGCCGGTTCTGAGCCGGGACACGTCGCCCTCAAAAAACTTTCCGACTACGGCTACAAGGGCGACCGGGTAGAACAACGCTATGACGGCCTGCGTTTCGACGGCAAACTGACCTTCAACAAACTGACGGACGTATATCACGCGGCCGTCGGCCACGACGAAGACCAGCCCGCGCACCTGCACGTGCTCGACACCAACATCTGCGCCGAGCGTTGCGCCGAAGAATACGGCAACCCCTGCCAGCGTTTCTGCCCGGCGGCCGTCTACGAGATGGTCGAAGACCCCGCGACGGCGGGCAAGCGGCGTTTGCAGATCAACTTCTCCAACTGCGTCCACTGCAAGACCTGCGACATCATGGACCCCTACCAGATCATCAACTGGGTCACGCCCGAAGGCGGCGGCGGGCCTGATTACAAGAATATGTGAGAAGAAGGTAAATGGAGAACGGTAAATGGTGAATGGTTAAGAAACTGATTTCTACCATTCACCATTTACTATTTACCATTCACCTTCACACCTGCTCATGCGACTCGCCGAAGAATCTCGTGCGCGACTCGAACGGTTTTTCCGTTCGTATGAGGGAGATGAGAGTCTGCGGCTGCCGTTGGTTTTCGTCCACGCCGGGTTTTGGTCTGACGCGCTGCTGCGCGCTTTGCGGGTCGCGGCGATCACCATCGGTCGTCACATATTCGTCTCGCGCAGGATTGTCGAGAGGGATGCGCGCGGGCAGTTGACGATGCCCGGCTGGCTGCTGGCGCACGAGGCGGCACACGTCAGGCAATTTCAACGCGCGGGCTTCATTAAGTTCGTCTGCAATTACGCGCGCGAGTATCTGACGTTGTTGGCGCGGGGCGGGAAGTTCGATGCGAGTGCGAGGATGGAGGCTTATGAACAGATCACGCGCGAGAGGGAGGCGCGGGAAGTCGAGGCCGCTTATCTCAAATGGCGCGTGGGCGTGCCCCCGTCTCTAAATTAATTCACCCGTTGAAAGTGCGGCGGCCGGTTTAATCGGCTTCCTTGATCGTGAAGTCAATTTTACCCTGCTCGACTTCCATCAGGGCGACGCGCGTGTGTTTGTGCTGCTGCGTGTCCATCTCGATGCGCGGGCGCGCGCCGCGCTGTAACTGCTTGCTGCGCTGCGCGGCGACGATGATCATGCGGTACTTGGAATCCAAAAAAGGATGCACTCTTTCCTCGACTACTTCGGTAACTTCTTCTTTGCTCGCTTGAGTTGCTTTAGCCATCTTAGTTTTGATCCTCACCGGACAGGCCGGTTCTGCTGATAAAATTTAAAATAAGTTCACTCTAAACCGCACGCGGGATGCGTTGTCCTCTGTTGCCTTACGGGAAAGTGGCGAGGACACGCTCGGCGAGTCTCACCTGTCGCACGCGTCGCGCCCTCTCAGCATACACGATTGAGGCCAGTTGCGTCGCGGCGCGGTCAACATCGTCGTTCAGCACCACGTAGTCGAACTCTCGATAATGTTCAACTTCGCCGCGCGAATTTTGCAGGCGCAGGGCGAGCGAGTCGGAGTTTTCCGACTGCCTCCCCGTCAGACGCCGTCGCAGTATCTCGAACGACGGCGGCAGGATGAATACGCTGACGGCCTCTATCCCGATGCGGCGGACGGCGGTTGCGCCCTGCACGTCAATCTCCAACACGATGTCGCGCCCCACGCTCAACTCTCGCTCCACCACCTTGAGCGACGTGCCGTAAAAGTTTCCGTGAACCGAAGCCCATTCGAGAAATTCGCCGCGGTCGCGTGCCGCCATGAAATCTTCGAGGGTGACGAAATGATACTCGCGCCCGTTGACCTCGCCCTGTCGAGGCGCGCGCGTCGTCCACGAGACGGAATAGCCGAGGCGTGGCATGTGCGTCAGGATGCGGCGGATGAGCGTGCCTTTGCCGCCCCCCGAAGGCGAACTGATGACGAAGAGAATTCCGCGCTCCGGTTCGACCGGGGGGCGTGACCCCGATGTATCCGTCTGCAAAGTCTCACTCAACGTTTTGCACCTGCTCGCGCAATTTTTCGACTTCAGCCTTGATCGCCAGCGCGGCCTCTTTGATCGCCATGTCCGTAGATTTCGAGAGCACCGTGTTCGCCTCGCGGTTGAATTCCTGCAAGAGAAAATCCAGTCGTTTGCCCGTGTCGCCTTCGCTGTCTATGATCTCGCGAAACTGTTTGACGTGGCTGCGCAGCCGCGCCAGTTCTTCGCTGATGTCGCTGCGGTCGGCCAGATAGGCCACTTCCTGCGCGAGCCGCCCTTGATCGAGTTCAACGATTTCCAGCCCGTCGCGCGCCAGCAGTTCGCTGATGCGTCGCTGCAAACGCGCGCGATACGATTCGATGAGGTCGCTCGCGACCGCCTCGATGACCGGCACTTGTCGTTCGATCTCGTCGAGCCGCGAATGCATCTCGGCGGCCAGAGCCTCGCCCTCGCTCTGGCGCATCCGGTTCAACTCGGCGAGCGCCTCGAAGACGGCGCGCTCGATGCCCTCCTTCATCGTCTCGGTCAGATTGCCGTCGCGCACGGGCTGCAACGCGCCGGGCAGACGCGCCAGCACGTTAATGTCCGGCTCGCCCGTCAAGGCGAACTCCCGCTGCACCGAGCGCATCGCTTCGATGAAGCCGGAGATGAGCGGCCGGTTCATTTCATAAGCGACCTCGCTCGTGCGGTCAATCACGATGGTCGCGTCCACGCGCCCGCGCGACAGTTGTTCACCGATGCGACGGCGGATGATGGTTTCAAGGCTCGACAACTCAGCCCCGGCGCGCAGGTGGATGTCGAGAAATCGGTTGTTGACGGTCTTGAGATCAACAGAGACGTTGAAATTATCGCCCGCCGTTGTCCCCCGCCCGAAGCCTGTCATTGATTTCATAAACGATGGTCAGTTGTCCGTGGTCAGTTGTCCGTTGTTCTTAGTGAGTTGCCGATTGTTCACTCCAGTGCTTCTACGACGATGGGTGAGCGCAAACAACTAATCGCTGACAACTTACTACGGACTTGCTACTGCCTCCTCCTCTTCATCGGCGAATTGCAGTTCATAGAGTTTTTTGTAAGTGCCGCTTTGCGCCAATAGTTCCTCGTGCCTGCCCATTTCGATGATGCGCCCGCGTTCCATCACGACGATGGAGTCGGCGCGCCGGATGGTGGAAAGGCGGTGCGCGATGACGAGGGTGGTGCGATTGCGCGTCAGGTTGGCGAGGGCTTTTTGCACGAGCCGTTCGGATTCGGCGTCGAGCGCGGAGGTGGCTTCGTCGAGGACGAGCACGGACGCGTCGGCCAGCACGGCGCGGGCGATGGCGAGACGTTGCCGTTGCCCGCCCGAGAGGAAGATGCCGCGCTCGCCGACGATGGTGTCGTAGCCCTCGGGCAACTCCGTGATGAAATCGTCTGCGAAGGCGACGCGCGCCGCCTCTTTGATCTGCGCCTCGGTCGCGTCCGGGCGGCTGTAAGAGATGTTGTAGCGCACCGTGTCGTTGAAGAGGACGGTCTCCTGCGTGACGAGTCCGATATGCTGTCTGAGACTCTTGAGGCTCGCGTCGCGCAAATCTGTGCCGTCCCAGATAACCTGACCGGAGACCGGATCGTGAAAGCGCAGGATGAGCTTTGAGAGCGTTGACTTGCCGCCGCCCGACTCGCCGACGAGCGCGACCATCTGCCCCGCCGCGATGCGCAGATTGACGGAGCGCAGCACGGTGCGCTCCTCGCTGTTCGCATACTCGAAAGACACGTCGCGCAATTCGATTGCGTTGCGGAGCGGTTTCAACTCGACGGCGTCCGCGCGTTCGACGGTCTCAGCATTTTCGTCCATCACTTCCCAGACGTGGCGCGCGGCGGCCAGTGCGACCTCCAACGCGTTTTGCAGGCGCGAGAGTTTGCGCATCGGGTCGTAGCTGGAGAAGAGGAAGAAGAGGAACGTGAGAAACTGCGCCGGGTTCATGTTGCCCGCCATGATCTCGCGCCGTCCGAAATAGAGCAGGATGGCGACGGCGATGACGCCGATCATCTCGATCATCGGCGGCGCGAAACCGTTGATGCGCGCCGAGCGCAAATTCGCGCCGACGATCTGGCGCGCGACTTTGGTGAAACGCTTCTGCTCGCGTTCTTCGCCACGATACGCTTTGACGATATGATGATTGGCGAGCGATTCCTGCGCCGTGTCAACGAGGCGTTGGCTGCCTTCAAATGTCTCGCGCGCGAGGTTGCGCAGGTTCTTGCCGAACTTCGCCGTCAGCACTCCGATGACGGGCGCGATCAGGAGTGAACCGAGCGTCAGCCGCCACGAGTAATAAAAGGACGCCGACAGGAAGGCGATGAGCGTGAAACTCTCGCGCAGCATGTCGCGCAGCGTGCCCGTCACGGCCGCTTCGATGGCCGCCGCCGAAGAGACGAGACGCGAGACGAGATAGTTGGTGCGGTGGCGTTCAAAAAAATCGGCCGATTGCGCGAGCAGGTGTGTGTACAAGTCCTGCCTGAGTTTGAGCACTGATTCCTGACCGATGCGCGCCATCAGGTAAGTGGAAAAATATTCGGCCACGCCTTTGGCGAGCGTGAAGACGATGAGCAGGATAGCGATCATCCGCCACGCGTCGAAACTCGATTCGGGGATAAGGTGTTGTAAATCAAAAAGGGTCTTGGTACGCTCGGGTTCGCCGCCGCGCCTGAAGGCCTGATCGAAGATGGGCACGATGAGCGCGCCGATGGCGCTTTGCAGGATTGCCCCGGCCAGCATCGCCAGGGTGGCGAGGGTGAACTTTCCCCAGTGAGGCTTGAGATAAGTTAGTAAACGCCGGAGGTCGTGCATCGTTGAGAGCGCGCGTCGTTTGCGAATCGTTCCAGACAGCGGGGAAGGGTTGTTAAACTTTAACCGTAACGGAACGAAAACTATACGTACACAGCGGCGCGAGCGTCAAGCCGTTGAACGGCGAGGGGCGGCATCACGCCATGCGCGTGTGAACCGCTCGCGAGGCCGGGGCGCGGCCGAGACTTTTTTCTTTGACCGTGCGCTTTTTGGCTTATAATCGCCGCGTCATAAAATAATCGAATTATAACCGGACTGTAACGAGTCCCGACTTTGCACAGATCACAAGGGAATTGAGAACAAGTGACCCGAAAACTCCTGATTGTTGACGACGAAACGAGCATGCGCCTGCTTCTCGCGGGCTACTTTCGACGCCTCGGCTTCGAGGTCGAAGAGAAAGAGAGCGCGGAAGACGCCTTCCAATCCGCGCTCAGTGGGGGCTACGATTGTTTCATCTTCGACGTGCAGATGCCCGGCATGAGCGGCATCGAACTCTTGCGCAAACTTCGCGAGCGTCACATCCACACGCCCACGCTCTTCCTGACGGCGCAGGATAAGCTCGAAGACAAGGTGGCCGGCTTCGAGGCGGGAACGGACGACTATCTGACGAAGCCCTTCGAGCCGCGCGAACTCGAACTGCGCGTCGAGGCTTTGCTCAGACGCCCGGCGCGCGAAGTCGAACCGCAGGACACGGAGGCGCAGCAGCGCATCGAGATCGGGAGTCTCGTCATAGACAAGCGTCGCCACGAGGTGACGCTCGACGGCGCGCTCGTCGAACTCACGCCGCTGGAGTTTCAGATTCTCGAACGCCTCGCCAGCGAACCGGGTCGCGCCTGGTCGCGCAACGACTTGCTCGACGAAGTGTGGAGCACGGAGTACGAAGGCTATCAACGCAACGTTGACCCGCACATCAACCGCCTGCGCCAGAAGATTGAAAACGATCCGAAGAACCCACGCTATGTGCTGACGGTGCGCGGCGTCGGGTACAAACTCAACGACGCCCTATGATGCTAACAAGATGCCCCCTGTCGTTACTGCGCAAATCTCTCTGCCTCGGTTTGCTCTTTGCGCTCCTGCTTTCGATTCCCGCCCACGCGCAACCCGCAGCCGCCACGCAAAAGTCGGACGCCGCCGCCGGCCAAACTCCCGTCTCGCTTAAACTCAAGTGGGCGGCGAGGCCGCGCGCTAGGCGTTACCGGCTGCAAGTGGCTCTGGACGAGAAATTCACAGACATCGTGTTCGACCGCGCCGTCGTCGGACTCGAACAGGAAGTGACGGGTCTCCAGCCGGGCAAATACTACTGGCGCGTCGCGCCCGCCACACCCGAGACCGGACGCTATTCCGCGCCCGCCCTCGTCGAAGCGATGCCGTTCGCCCCGGCCGCGTCACCCACGCCGGTCGCACCCGTCGTGGCGGTGATGCGCCCGCCCACGGACGTTGGCTGGCAGGCGGTCATCGGCGCGGTGGCGCGACCCTTCTCCGCACGCTTGCGCGCCGGTAAGAACTTCGATCTCGTCGCGCTCAATTCAGACGGCACGATTTACGCGCTCGACGGCACGGACGGTTCGGCATTGTGGTCGGCGCGGCCGGGCGCGAAGTCGGCGAGCGGGGCGGCTAAAGAGCGAATGGGCGACAACGTTTTCACACCGCTTGTTCTGCCCGCGTCGGCTGAAAGCCGGTCTGTGGTGGCCGTCGCCTTCGCCGATGGCGTGCGCGGTCTGGACGGCGAGACGGGGCGCGAATTGTGGCGCACGGCTTTAGAGGGGCGTCCGGCGGGCGGCACGGTCGCGCAGATGCAGGACGACGCGAGCGCGACCGAGTTCGCCATCGTGACCGCAGACCCTGACATGCTCTACGTGCTGGACGGCAGGAAGGGCGGCGTCGTGTCCAAAACGAAATTGAACGGTGCGCTCATCGGCGCGCCGATTCCTTTCACACACGGCGACATCCGGGGCGTCGCCTTCGCGCTCGACAATCGCCAGTTGGACATACGCCGCCGCGATGGCTCGCTGGTGCGCTCGGTAAAGTTCGACGTGCCGTTCACAACGCCGCCGCTCGTGTTGGCGACGCCGCGCGGCACGCTGGTTATTATCGGCACAGCGCACGGCCTGCTCTTTTTTGAAGGCTCGGAACTGAAACCGCTCGGCCGCATCACGACGGAAAAGGACGCGCCTCGCGGGCGTCTGACCGCCGCCGACCTCGACAACGACGGCGTGATCGAGATCGTGATGGTGACGCGGAACGGGCGGGTCGCCGCGCTCAGCACGACGGGCAAAGTCAACTGGGCGGTGGAAGGCGCGACGGATGCTTACATGGCGACCTTCGCCAATCTGAATAGCGATGGCGTGCTCGACGTGATGGTCGCCTCCGGCTCGTCTTTCGCGCTCGGGTTCTCCGGTCGCGACGGGGCTTTGCTCTGGCGCGCCGATGAAAACCCCAAAGCGAACGCCCCGGCCGATGCTCCTGCCGTTGATGGGATGCTGCGCACGCTGGCCGGCTCGTTTTCAAGTACGGGCGCGCCGCTGCTTATCGGCGGAGACGCCAATCGCTCGGCCGTCCGCGCCGTCGGCTTGCCGGGCAAGGCGGGCAGCGCGGCGGTGAAATAAACGGAGCGCGTTTTCGCGCCGGTTGACGCCCGAGACGGTGAATGTGAATTGATGATCTGGGGAATAGCTCTGACGCTGTTTGCGTTCTGGTTCGTGGGCGTGTTGCTGGGCAAAGGCGGCTTTCTTCATGTTGTGCTGCTATGCGCCGTCGCCATCGCCGTCGTGCAGTGGATGGCCGAGCATCGCGCGGGGCGACGCTAGTCGAGGAGATAAACGATGAGGTAGGAACGCGGAACGATGAATGAGAAGACAGAAGACAGAATTCAGAAGTCAGAAGGAAAGCCGGGGAATCCTTAATTCTGACTTCTGAATTCTGTCTTCTGTTTCCTGCTTCTGTCCATCGTTCCG
>DATHAZ010000188.1:0-3594 GCA_035296445.1 Pyrinomonadaceae bacterium
CCGGCGGACACGCCCCTCGCCGACGGCGAGGTTCATCTCTGGCGCGCGTCTCTGGCGCAGACGCCGGACGCCCTCAGCCGACTCCACTCGACGCTTTCCCCCGACGAGTCGGCGAAGGCCGCGCGCTACCACTTCCCGCGCCACCGCGACCACTACATCGCCGCGCGCGGTCTGCTCCGGCGTCTCCTCGGCCTCTATCTCTCACGGCCTCCGCAGAGTCTGCAATTCTCTTACGGCGCATATGGCAAGCCGTCGCTCAATGGCGCGGGCGGCGCGGAAGATTTGCGTTTCAACCTCTCACACTCGCATGAACTCGCCCTCTACGCCTTCGCTCGCGGGCGTGATGTCGGGGTTGACCTCGAACACATGCGCGCGGATTTCGCCGGCGACGACATCGCCTCACGCTTCTTCTCCGCGCGCGAGGTGAGCATGTTGCGCACGCTTCCCGCACAGGCGCGCACGCGCGCCTTCTTCAACTGCTGGACGCGCAAAGAGGCTTACATCAAGGCACGGGGCGAAGGGCTTTCGCACCCGCTCGACGAGTTCGACGTTTCACTGATACCGGGCGAACCCGCCGCGCTCCTCGGCACGCGCGGCGACCCGCGAGAACTCACGCGCTGGTCGCTCCATGCCCTCGACGTGGGCGAAGACTACGCCGC
Organism: Pyrinomonadaceae bacterium; assembly: GCA_035296445.1. GTDB lineage: Bacteria > Acidobacteriota > Blastocatellia > Pyrinomonadales > Pyrinomonadaceae > JAIVJZ01. The sequence continues at coordinate 660 of DATHAZ010000188.1, forward strand.
CGCCGTCGTCCTGCAAGGGACGGATTACGCGTTGCGCCTCTGGCAATGGCCTCCGTCAAACGTCGAACGCTGACACGCCCGCTCACAAGCCTTGCCCGCAGTATTTCCACTGGTCGAACTCAACCCTGCCACTTCGCACGACAGAACGAACAGTATCGAGTTCAATGTCGAGTCGGCGCGGGGGCGCGTGAGATTGAAAGCCCTTGAGGGGTCAGTTTACGGGGCGGTAAGTCGCTGGCTGATTTGAGGGGATGTGCCGGGACGCGCCGGCGCGCTTCGATGGGGCGGGTAAGGGGGGAGTTCGCGCCGCGTCGTGATCCGTGCGGCGAGCCGGGCTTCGATCTTCACCTCGAAGCCCGGCCGCGCACTTTCTGTTTTAACGACAGCGCCGGCGACCGCTCCACCATTTCAAAAATTGGTCGAACGCAACGACGGCGCGCGGGGTCTTTACCCCGCTAGTGCATGGATGCGCCGCGAATCCGGCGCGCGGGCTGCCGGTAATCGGGCGGTCAAAGCTTACGGGCGGACGGTAAGGCCGCCGTTGCCGTACTGAATGGTTTCGAGACTGTAAGCGACGTTCGGGAAAGTCCGGGTATCAACCTTATCATTCTGTCTCGGCATCTCGTACCCAACGTCGTCCTTGCGCTCGGCGTCAGTCGCCCACCAGCGCAAATACGCCCCGTCGTCCTCTTTCCGTTCCGCGTCAGTGGGCGTCCACCTCCGCTCAATCGTGCGGTAGAAACCCCACGTGAATTTATCCAGCAACCTGGTGCTGGTGCCGTCGCCGTTGTCTTCGACCGTCAGCAGCACGCGCCGCCCGACGTACTCGTAGACGTTGCAGCTCCTGACGGTTCCGCTCATGACAGCCTTGTTCTTGTCCACCACGAGTGTGTCGAAGTCTACCTCCATGTCGAGGCTTGCGAGCCTGCCGCTGAATTCCTTGTTATCGTCGCCGTCAACGTTCTGATCCGGGATCGTCTCCGGCCCGCTGAAAATCATGCTGCCGGTCGTGGAGCCGTCTTTCTCGACGAAGGCGCGAAATTCAACGGTCTTGAAGTAATCGTTTTCCATCGTAAATTTGAAGCCGCCGTCGGCGGATGTGCCCGGCGTCTGTGCGTTAGTGGGGTTGAGGGTGGCGAAGGTTAGCAGAAACAGTGCGAACATCGTGGCACGAACAATAGTTTTCATTAGGGAACTCCTTACGTTAAGTTAGGCGAGGGATAACCCGACTCCAGGGGTGAGGACTTATATAGACATCTCCCGTGGAAGTCAATAGCGGACAGGCTGCGGCTGGCACGCGCTTCGGGCTTTATTGTAAACTGGCGGGGCGGCGACGTTTCCCCGAGCGCGACGCACACTTTGACGGGCGGGCTGCCGGAGTTAATTTCAGGAATATTCAAAATGGCTTTACTGGAAATTGTCACGTACCCGAACCCCGTGTTGGAAACGCCGGGCGAGCCGGTGACGGTGTTCGACGAGAATTTGAAGAAGCTGGTCGCCGACATGTTCGAGACGATGGACGCGGCTTCGGGCGTCGGGCTGGCCGCGCCGCAGGTGGGCGTGTCGCGGCGTCTGTTCGTGATGGATTGTTCGGGCGGGCGCGACCCGAAACAGCGCGTCGCCCTCGTCAACCCGGTCGTGCTGAGCATCGAAGGCGAGCAGCACGGCGACGAGGGCTGTCTCTCGTTTCCCGGCGTCTTCTTCCCGGTCAAACGCAGTCTGCGCGCCGTCGTGCGGGCGCAGGACGTGTCGGGCGCGACGTTTGAACTCGACGGGATGGATTTAACCGCGCGCTGCATGTTGCACGAAACCGACCACTGCGACGGCATCGTCTTCATAGACCACACGACCGTGCTCAAGCGCGAGATGGTCAAACGCAAGATGCGCAAACTGGCGAAGATGGCGAAGATGTAAACGCGCCGCTCAGACAATTCAGACTACGCGAAACGCGGTCGGCTTGCGGGGATGCGAGCCGACCGCGTTTTTGCTTTCGGGTTGTGATAACATTCGCGGGTCAACCAACACCAGAACATTTATCCGACAGGAGCGATTCATGCACGGCGAATTTCGTAACGAGGCGTTTACAGATTTCAGCAGGGAAGAGAACGCGCAGTTGATGCGCGCGGCGCTTGAGAAAGTGCGCGGCGAGTTGGGGCGCGAGTACCCGCTCGTCATCGGCGGCGAGCGCATCGAGACGGGGCGCACCTTCGACAGCATCAACCCCGCGAAGAAGACCGAGTTGGTCGGGCGTTTTCAGAAGGCGACCGAGGAACTCGCGCGCCGCGCGGTGGAGACGGCGGACGAGACGTTCAAGACGTGGTCGCGCACGCCCGCCGGGGAACGCGCCGACTTGCTGTTTCGCGTCGCCGCGATTTTGCGCGAGCGGCGGCACGAGTTGTCCGCGTGGATGATCTACGAGGTCGGGAAGACCTGGGCCGAGGCCGACGGCGACACGGCCGAGGCGATTGACTTCTGCGAGTTTTACGCGCGCGAGATGCTGCGCTACAGCGCGCCGCAACCCGTCGTCACGCTCGAAGGCGAAGAGAACCGTCTCGAATACATCCCGCTCGGCGTCGGCGTCGTCATTCCGCCGTGGAACTTCCCGCTCGCGATCATGGCGGGCATGACCGTCGCCTCGTGGGTGACGGGGAACACCGTCGTCCTCAAGCCTTCGTCGGACGCGCCGACCATCGCCTACAAGTTTTTCGAGATACTGGAAGAGGCGGGGCTGCCCGCGGGCGTGGTCAACTTCATGACGGGTTCGGGCGCGGAAGTGGGCGACGTGGTGGTTGACCACCCGCGCACGCGCTACGTCGCCTTCACCGGCTCGAAGGAGATCGGCCTGCGCATCAACGAGCGCGCCGCGAAACATCAGGAGGGGCAAATCTGGATCAAGCGCGTCGTCGCCGAAATGGGCGGCAAGGACGCCATCATC
>DATHAZ010000189.1:0-5028 GCA_035296445.1 Pyrinomonadaceae bacterium
CGACGAGGACGAAGGCGCGGCCGAGTCCGGGCGACGCGGCAGGCGCGACCGCAAGCGTCGCGGCGGCGGTGGCGGTCGCGAAAGTTACGGGAGCGAGATCGGCGCGGCGGCCTCTGCCGGCGGCGGCAGTAGTTCGTCACCGGCGACGAGTTTTTCCGAAGACGTGCAGGCGCGTCTCTCCGCGCGCGAAGAGGTTGAAGAGTTCGACACGCCTTTCATCGCCGCTGACAATTCTTTCGAGCGCGTCGTTGACGACGAGGCCGCCGCAACCAACGGCGAGATGTTCAAAGACGCGCGCTTGCAGGAGCGACTCACGGATCAGATTCACGCGGTCGAGTTCGACATGGAGACGACGGAGGAGGCCGAAGTGGGGTCGCTTCTCTCTTCCGAAAACATCTCGGCCGGCGGCTCTTTCGAGCGCATCGCCGATGATGACGAGGCCGATGCGCCACGCGACGTAGAGGTCGTGCAACCGGCGGTGGCCGCCTCCGTGTCGGCTTTCATAGACGACACGACGGAAGACTCCGTCCTGACCGTGCAGGCGCAATCGTTCGAGCGCGTCAGCGACGACGGCGAGGTCGCCGAAGGCGTGCCCTCAACGACGGGCGACGAAGCGGCGACCGGCGCGCGCGGTAAAGCGGGCAGTAAATCGCGGCGCAGCGGCAGCAAGGGCAAGAAGGCTGCCCCGGCAAGCGACGAGACGGCAGCCGAAACTTCCGACGAGACGGCGGCGACCGAAGAGGCCGCCCCGAAAAAGAGCGGCCGTTCGCGCGCGACGAAAGAAGCCGCGTCGAAGAAGTCGGCGGGCAAGGGCAAGGCTGCGGCGAAGGGCGCACAAAAGGGTCGCGGCAAGGCCAAATCCGGCGAGGCCGCGGGCGACGCGACCACGGAAGGCAACGCCCCGGATGACGCGGCGGCCGAAGCTGTTGGCGGCGGCGAAACGTTGCCGAATGCCGAGGCGAGCGTTAAGTCGCGGCGCGTGCGCGATGAGTTTGCGCGTCGCGGCGGCAGGCGTCGCAACCGTCGCCCCGGCGGCGCGCCGGGAGAGAACGGCGGCGAAGAAGATCGCTCGAACGGTCATGCCGAAGAGGTGTCCGAGCCGGTTGAAGTGGAAGCAGCGGCGGCGGTTGAAGATGTTCAAGAGGCGCAGCCCGAGCCCCGTGCTGAGGCGCGTCCTGAGACACGCCCAGATGCGCGTCCCGATGCGCGTCCTGATACGCGCCCTGATACGCGCCCCGAACCCAGAGGCCGCCAGCCGCGCGGCGGGCGCAATGATCGCGGTGATCGCGGAGACCGTGGCGGACGCGGCGAGCGTGGCGGCGCGGAACGCCCCGAACGCACTGAGGGCGGCGGACGAACCGAGGGCAGCAGTGAGGGCGTCGCAGGGCGCAGCGTCGGCGGCGGGCGCGGTGACGGCAGAGGCGATGGCGGCCGAAGCGGCGGCGGCGGAGGCCGCGACCGGCGCGAACGCCACACGCCGCTCATCACAGACCTCTTGCGCGAAGGCCAGGAGATTCTCGTCCAGATCGCGAAAGAGCCGATTGCGGCGAAGGGCGCGCGCATCACATCGCACATCGCCCTGCCCGGTCGCTTCCTCGTCTACATGCCCACGGTGGAACACGTCGGCGTCTCGCGCAAGATCGAATCGGACAGCGAACGCGTGCGCCTGCGCAAGCTCATCAAAGACATACGCGAGACGGAGGACGTGCCCTCCGGCGGCTTCATCGTCCGCACGGCAGGCATCGGCATCAGCGAGCAAGACCTGCGCGACGACGCCCGCTATCTCGTCCGCACGTGGCTCGACATTCGCCGCGCCGCCGAGAAGCAGAAAGCGCCCACGCTGACCCATAAAGACCTCGACCTCGTCCAGCGCATCCTGCGCGATCAACTCTCGGACGACTTCGCGGCCATCCGCGTTGACTCCGAAGAGGAGTATGAGCAGATCGTCGAGTTCATCAATCGCATCCAGCCGCGATTAGTCAAACGCGTCAAACTCTACACGCGCGAGGAGCCTATCCTCGAAGCCTTCGGCGTGCAGGCCGAGATTGACAAGGCGATCAAGCCGCGCGTGTGGTTGAAGTCGGGCGGCTACCTCGTCATCAACCAGACGGAGGCGCTCGTCGCCATTGACGTGAACACGGGCAAGTTCGTCGGGCGCGGCGGCACGCGCCTCGAAGACACGATCACGCGCACGAACCTGGAGGCGGCCGAAGAGATCGCGCGCCAGATACGCCTGCGCGACCTCGGCGGCATCATCGTCCTCGATCTCATTGATATGGAGGACAGGCGCAACCGCAACCGCGTGATGGGCGCGCTGCAAGACGCTCTGCGTGATGACAAGTCGCCGACGAAAGTACTCTCCTTCAACGATTTCGGCCTCGTCATCATGACCCGCAAGCGCGTCAAGCAGTCGCTCGAACGCACGCTCTGTAGCCCCTGCCAGTATTGTCAGGGCGCGGGTCTGGTCAAGTCCGCGCAGACGATCTGCTACGAAATCCTCGACGAAGCGCGCCGCCTCTCGCGCGGCATGAACGGCGACGGGATCAAACAGACGACCCTGCGCATCAACCCCGAAGTGGCACGCGCCCTGCGCTCGACCGAGAAAGACGTGCTCACGGAGATCGAGGACTACCTCGGCGCGGTGGACATCACGAGCGACGAGCGCGTGCATCAGGAGCAGTTCGACTTCGCTTTCGTTTAAACGCAAAGTCGGAGGTCAGAGGTTAGAGATCAGAGAGCAGTTAAAAGCGCGAACTGATTTTTACTAACCTCTGACCTCCGACCTCTCTCTTTATGAGTGTGAAGCAAAAATTCTGGAAGGGGCTTTTCGTGGCGGGCGGCGCGGGCGTGGCCGCGCTGGCGGCGGTCAACGCGTCAATCGCGCGCGGCGTCGCGGCGGAAACGGAAGACCACCCACTCGGCGGCGAGGCGCGCGAGTTCGCTTGCGGCTACGGGAGCGTCCATTACCGCGCGGCAGGCGCGGAGGGGCGCGAGCCGCTCGTCTTCCTGCACGACATCGGCGCGGGCGCGTCCTCTTTCATGTGGCGCAAAAACTTCGACGCGCTCGCTGCCGATTTTCGCGTCTACGCCCCGGACTTACTCGGCTTCGGACTCTCTGACAAACCCGCGAACGCGCCCTACTCGGCAGACCTCTACGTCGCACTCGTCAGGGACTTCCTCGGCGGGGAGGCGCGGCGCGCGCCCGCCCATCTCGTGGCCGGGGGCCTGAGCGCGGCCTTCGCCGTGCGCGTCGCAGACGAGCATCCCGCGCTCGTCGCATCGCTCACGCTCATCGCCCCGACCGGCGCGGGCGCGTTCGACTCGCGCCCCGACCTGCCCGGCGCGGCCTTCTACGGGCTGTTGCATTCGCCCGTCCTCGGCGAATCGTTCTACAACGCGATGACGAGCGAACGAAGCCTTCGCGACTACGCGCGCAAGCGACTTTTCTACGACCGCCGCTTCGCCACCGAACGACTCATCGCACACTACTACGCGGCCAGCCACCAGCCCGGCGCGCAGCACGCCGTCGCGGCCTTCCTCTCCGGCTATCTCAACGCCGACACACGCGAAGCCTTCGCGCGGCTCACGCAACCCGTCACGCTCGTCTGGGGCAGAGAGGACATCAACACGCCCGTCCCACAGGCCGACGCGCTCTGCCGCCTCAACCCGCGCGCCCGCCTCGAAGTATTCGACCACTGCCGCATGACGCCGCAGACGGAACACGCCGAAAGATTCAACAACCTCCTGCGCGCGACACTCCAGACACGTTCCGCCGCCGCTTAAGCCTGCTGTTTTACGTGCCCTGTTCGCCCGTCGCGCGAGGCGATGTTATGCTCGCCCCCAGGCAAGGTTTCTTGATACCCGGCGGCGCTTGGCGCGGGTGACGGCAGAGTCGCGTCTGCCGGTACGGCTTCGCCTAGTTTCTCAGGGAAGGAAGATGCGCGTTGCAGTCACGCTCATTGTTGTGGCCGCGCTCAGCACATGCCGAAACGCTCAAGCGCAGTGATAGTTCTGTACGCGGCGACGCTGTTCTCAAGCGCGTCGCTGTTGTTCTGGGTGCAGCCGATGATGGCGAAGATGCTCTTGCCGCTGCTGGGCGGCACGCCCGCCGTCTGGAACACCTGCATGCTCTTTTTTCAGGTGATGCTGCTCGCGGGCTACGCCTACGCGCTGGCCGTCTCGAAATGGCTGACGCTCCGGCAGCAGGTCATGGTGCATACCCTTCTGCTACTCCTGACCGCGCTCACTTTTCCCATACTCATCTCGGACGCGGCCGTTCGCTCCGTGCCGCGCGAGGGCAACCCGTCGCTCTGGTTGCTCTGGAGTTTATTAACGACCGTGGGCTTGCCCTTCTTCGCCGTCTCGACGAATAGCCCGCTCCTGCAAAAGTGGTTCGCCGAAACGCGCGAGGCGTCTTCGCGCGACCCGTATTTTCTCTACGCGGCGAGCAACGCGGGCAGCCTCCTCGCGCTGTTGAGTTACCCGCTGCTCGTCGAACCCTCTCTTACGCTCGGCGGTCAGAGTCGCCTCTGGTCGCTCGGCTACGCGCTGCTCCTCGTGCTGATCGCCGGCTGCGCCCTCACGCTGCTGCGGCGACAGGGGAAACGCCTTGATACTGAATTTCGCGCCGGCGCGGACGAAGTGAATGCACCGCCCGCCAAAGAGACGAACTTAGAAACAAACCGGGAAGCAAACTCGCCGCAGGAAGCGACCGGGGGCGCGGAGGCGGAGACTCTTTCGTGGCGTCGTCGCCTGCGCTGGGTCGCGCTCGCCTTCGTGCCGTCGAGCCTGATGCTCGGCGTCACCGCCTACTTCTCGACCGACATCGCCTCGCTCCCGCTGCTCTGGGTCGTCCCGCTCTCGCTCTACCTGCTGACGCTTATCCTTGCCTTCGCGCGGCGACAAATCTTTAAGCCGCAGAGCGTGGCGCGCATCCTGCCGGGCGTCGCGCTCATCTTCGTGCTCGTCTACCTGTCGGGCGCGACGCAGCCCGCCTGGCTGCTCATCTTCTCTCACCTCTTCTTCTTC
>DATHAZ010000190.1:0-11033 GCA_035296445.1 Pyrinomonadaceae bacterium
CGCACGACGAGCAGGTGCGTCGCGGGCGTGCGCGCCGCGAGGTTGACGACGTTCGGCACTTTCCCCGTCTCCTTGAACGCGCGGATGATGCGCACGGTTTCGGCGGCGATGGCTTCCTGCGCCTGATCGGTGGAAGCGCCGATGTGATGCGTGCCGTAGAGATTCGCCTCGCGCGCGATCTCGTCCGTAAAATCGCCCGTCGCGCTTGTCGGCTCGGCGGCGAACACGTCCAGGCCCGCGCGCAATCCACGCGTGCGCATGGCCGCGAGGAGCGCGTTTTGATCCACGACCTCGCCGCGCGCAGTGTTGATGAAATACGCGCCCTCACGCATGGCCGCGAAGAAGTCCGCGCCAAGAAAGCCGCGCGTGTCCGGCTTCAACGCGAGATGGACGCTCACGATGTCCGAGGCGCGCGCCACGTCGGCCGCGCTCTCCTTGCGCTCGATTCCTAACTCCTCCGCGCGCTCGTCCGTTAAACTCCGGCTCCAGGCCACGACCGGCATCCCGAACGCGCGCGCGCGCCGGATCACTTCCCGCCCGATCTGCCCCGTCCCGATGAGTCCGAGCGTGCGCCCGTAGAGGCCGCGTGCTTTGGAAAATTCTTTCTTGTTCCACTGTCCCTGCCGTAGGGCGACGACGTTATCGGCGATGCGCCGGTCGAGCGCGAGAATGAGCGCGAAGGTCAACTCCGCGACGGCGATGGAATTTTTGCCGGGGCAATTAGAGACGTAGATGCCGCGACGCGAAGCCGCCGCCACGTCAATCGTGTTGTAGCCCGCGCCCGCGCGCACGACCAACTTTAGCGCGCCCGCCTCCAGCATCGCTTCCGTCACCTTCGTCGAGCGCACGACGAGCGCGTCCGGCGCGTAAGCCCTGATCGCTTCGACGAGACTGTCTTCCTTCACGTCCGGCTGGTAAGAATAGTCGCACCCGGCCGCTTCGAGGCCGTCGCGCCCCGACTGCTCAAACTTGTCCGCGATTAGAACCCTCATTCGTCTATTCCTCTCGTCCGCTCAGAATCGTGCAGCAATCGGAACGAGTCGGCGCGGGGCGTGAACTCGTCGTGCGAGATCGCGTAGACCACGCACTCGTTCCCGTAGTGCTGCTCGGTCGTCTCATATCTCATGCCGAGCTTTTCCATCACGCGCCACGAGCCTCTATTTTCCGGCCACGCGACGGCGACGATGCGCCGCAGCCCCGCGTGTTCGAAGCCGTAACGCAGCCACGCCGCGGCGACCTCGGTGGCGTAGCCCTTGCCCCAGTGCGGCGTGTCAAAGCCGTAGCCGATCTCGATCTCGGCGTCGTCGCCCGTGTCTCGGAACACGCCGTTCCAGCCGAACTCCAAAGGCATCAACCCGCCCCAGCCGACGAGCGTGCCGCCCGCGGTCTTTTCTTCGACCGCCGCCACGCCGAAGTTGTGCCGCCGGTAGCATTCGAGATAGACGCCGAGACGCGCCTCGATGAACTCCGGCGTCTGGAGCGCGGACGTGCCGAGGTAGCGCGCGACCTCCTCTTTGGCGCGCATGGCGCGGAGCGCGGGAAAGTCGGCGGGCGTAAAGGGGCGTAAGCGCAGCCTGTCGGTTTCGATCACGAAGTCCATGTCGACGCTCACAAAACTCTCAACTAAATCCGGTGAATCAACAATCCGTCGCGCAGTTTCGGCTCGAACCACGTAGACTTGGGCGGCATGATGCCGTTGGCGTCCGAGACCCGGAGCAGGTCTTCGATGGTCGTCGGCGAGAGCGAGAAGGCGACGGCCGCGCGCCCCTCGTTGATGAGGCGTTCGAGTTCGGACGTGCCGCGGATGCCGCCGACGAAATCAATGCGCTTATCGGTGCGCACGTCCTTGATGCCGAGAATGGGGTCGAGCAAGTGGTCTTGCAGGACGCTCACGTCGAGCGAGGCCGTCGGGTCGTCCCCGTGCGCCGTCGGCGCGTCGAGCGGCGTCAGGACGTACCAGCGTTGACGCAGGTACATGCCGAAACGGCCGCGCGCGGGTACTTCCGCCGAACCTTGCGTGACGCTGAACCTCGCTTCGACCGCCGCGAGAAACTCTTCGGCGGACATGCCGTGCAAGTCTCGCACGACGCGGTTGTAGGGAAGTATCTGCATCTGATCGGACGGGAACATGACGGTGAGAAAACGGTTGTACTCCTCTTCGCCCGTGTGCTGCGAATTCGCGTCGCGCAAGTGTGCGCGGGCGCGGCTCGCGCTGGCCGCGCGATGATGCCCGTCGGCGATGTAGAGCAGGGGCACTTCGCCGAAAGCGCGCACGAGCGCATCGGGAGAGGGCGCGCGCCAGAGCGTGTGGCGGATGCCGTCCGGCGCGTTGAAATCGTAGAGCGGCTCGCTTGCCACGACGGCCGAGACAATCGCGTCAATGCGGCGGTCGGCGCGATAAGTTAGGAAGACTACGCCGGTCTGCGCGCGCAATTCGAGCATGTGGCGCGTGCGGTCGTCTTCCTTGTCGGGGCGCGTGCGCTCGTGTTTGCGGATGAGGTCGCGGTCGTACTCGTCAACCGCGCAGCACGCGGCGACGCCGATCTGCTCGTGCGTGCCCATCACGAGGCGATACAGGTAGAGGCTCGGCTCGCTTTCGGTCTCCAACGGGCACGTCTCGACGAGTTTCTGAAAATTATCCGCCGCGCGTGCGTAGACTTCCTCGCTGTAAATGTTCGTGCCCTCGGGCAGATCAATTTCGGGACGCGTGACGTGCAGCAGACTCAAAGGATTTCCGGCGGCAAGCTGACGCGCCTCTTCGGTGTTGACCACGTCATAGGGCACGCTCGCCACCTGCTCGACCTGCTCAACCGGCGGGCGCAAAGCGCGGAAAGGATAAATGACAGCCACGGGCGTTCGTTCTCCTCACGACAGAAGATTAAATTGCGGATTTTCTAACCCCTAAGACTATCCGCACACGCACCTCTTTGCCAAGCCGCGAGCGCACTCCTTAGCGACGATGCGCCTCACCAGGTTTTGCGCGCGGACGCGGGCGGGCGGGAATTGCCGCCGGAGTCGAGATTGTGAGGGGAGGGGCTTGACCCTGTAGTCGAATACGGGGCTTACAATGCCGTGCAGGGAGGAGAAATTTTATGCGTCGAACAATTTGCCTGTCGGTGTTATCGCTCGCCTTGTCGGTGGCCGCTTCCGCGCAGGAGATGAAGCAGGGCCTCTATGCGGGAGAGGAGCGGCGCGAGATCAAGTCGCTCTCGGCGGAAGAAGTCGAGGCGTTATTGAACGGTCAGGGCATGGGGCTGGCACGCGCCGCCGAGTTGAACCACTATCCCGGCCCGCGCCACGTCCTTGAGTTGGCGACCGAACTCCGGCTCACGCCGCAGCAGCGGGCGCAAACGCAAGAGACGTTTGAACGGATGCGGGGCGAGGCCGTGCGTCTCGGTCGTCAAATCGTCGAACGCGAGCGGGAGCTTGACGCGATGTTCGCGAAAGGCGAAATTGATGCGCGCAGGTTGCGCGAGGCCACCGGCCGTGTCGCGCGCCTGCAAGGAGATTTGCGCGCCGCGCACCTCGCCGCGCATCTCGCCATGCGCCGCCTGCTCTCGCCGCAGCAGATCATGAAGTACGACGAACTGCGTGGCTACGCGGCCGGGCGCAAGACGAGCGGGCAACACGGGCACGGTAAACACTGACGGAGAAACTATTCAAAGACATGAGCGAAGATTCAAAGACGTGTGATCTGGCGAAACGGAAATGCGTGCCGTGTCACGGCGGTGTGCCGCCGCTCGCAGCGGACGAGATCGGGCAATTCCTCGGCGAGTTGCAGGGCTGGGAAGTGATCGAAGAACATCACCTGAAAAAGGCTTACGCCTTCCCGAACTTCCGGCAGTCGCTCGCACTCGTCAACCGCATCGGCGAAGTGGCCGAGCGCGAGGGGCATCACCCCGACATCTGCTTCGGCTGGGGGCGCGTCGAAGTGACGATTTACACTCACGCCATCGGCGGCCTCACCGAAAGCGACTTCATCCTCGCCGCCAAGATAGACGAGATTAGTTAAGATTGCGGAATGCGGAATGCGGAATGCGGATTAGAAAACAAGTTAATGTTTTTCAATCCGCATTCCGCAATTCATCTCACCCGGCTTTTCTTCCGTTTCAGGAAATCTATCAGGACGAACTGCGAGAGGTTGCCGGGGGTGGCGAAGTAGGCTTTGCCGTTCGTCATCTGCGACATCTGTTTGACGAACTCGACGAGGTAATAGTCCGAGGCGAGCATGAACGTGTTGATCATGATCCCGGCCTTGCGACACGCCTGCACTTCACGGAAAGTCGCGTCCATCACTATGGGGTCGAGTCCCATCGAATTCTTGTAGAGCCGTCGCGCCGCGCCGCCCGTGCCCGCCGTCTGGTGTCGCGCGCCGCCGCCTCTTGATCCGGCCGCGCCGTCGAGAAAACAGGCGGTGGGTTTGCCGTCCGTCACCATCACAATCTGCTTCATCTCTTTGCGCTGCGCCTGCAAGAGACGGCGCGCGAGTTTCAAGCCCTCGGCCGTGTTCGTGTGGTAGGGGCCGACCTGTGTCGTCGCGAGGCGCGCGAGCGGCAACTCCTCCGCGTCGTCGTGAAAGAGCACGACCTTGAGCGAGTCGCCCGCATACTGCGTGCGGATCAAATGCGCCAGCGCGAGCGCGACCTTCTTGGCGGGCGTGAACCGATCCTCGCCGTAGAGGATCATCGAATGCGAACAATCGAGCATGACGACCGTGGCGCACGAAGATTGATAATCGCACTGCTGGACGTACAGGTCGCGGTATTCGAGATTGAGCGGCACGCCCAACCCCTCGCGCCGGATCGCCGACATCAACGTCGCGTTCACGTCTAAATTGATCGTGTCGCCGAATTCGTAGAGCTTCGACGCCTGCGACGCCTCGACGCCCGTCGAAAGATGCGGCGTGTCGTGCCGCCCGACGGAACTCTTGCCCATGCTGCCCAACAAATTCCTGAGCGTCTTGTAGCCGAGAAAATCCAGCCCCTTCTCCGTCACGTCAAACTTCACGTTGCGCGGGGGCGGCGGCTGTTGCTGTTCGTCAACACGCCCCGGCCCGCCCGGCCCGCGCATGCGTCGCCGCTGCTGCTGCTCCTGTGGCGGCTCTTCATGCAGATTCAAAAAGCCCTCTTCCACCAGACGCTCGATCAAGTTGTTCAACAACTCTTCGAGTTGCGACCCCTTGAACTCTCCCTCATTCTCCGCCAGCATCTCCCCGACCTGCTGCTCGTCAATCTCGCCCGTCTCCAGCAGCGCGCGCAACAAGGCTTGCCTCAGGGCGTCGAGCGACGTGTCCTGCGGCCGACGCTGCCGCGTCCAGTAGTAATCGTCGTCGAAGCCCGACTGCAACAGGCTGTCCTGCAAAGCCTCCATCAGGTCGCCGAGGTTGACGCCCGACACGTCGAAGCCTTTGAATTTTGAGTAGCGTATGAACTTCATAAGTAGTGAATCGTGAATCGTAAATCGTGAACGGAAGGAACTGATTTTTCTCTATTCACGGGTCGAGACGAGGAGCGGCTCGCGGATCACTTCGTCGCCGTCCGTGCCGATCAGCGTCAACGCGTAGTTAGCTTCCAGCACCGTCTCGACCGCGTCGTTCAAATTGCGGCGCACTTCTTCCAGCGTTGCGCCCTGCGCGTTTGCACCGGGCAATTCTTCGACGAAGCCGACGTAGCCTTCGGGCACTTTCAGATACACGGCGTTAAAGGTTCTGTCCATTTGCGACTCCTTAGCTGAAGCGTCCCGTCTCGGTCAGGTCATCATAGATCATGCCGCGACGATCCTTCCTGGCTTTGGTGGCGGCGGTGTAGCCGCCTTCCTCGTTGCGGCTGATCTTGTTTCCTGCGTAGAGACCTTCGAGTGCGAACTCGCAGGCGGCGATGAGTTGGGCTTCGTCCGTGCGTTTGAAGTCGAAGGGGATCGTGACGGTCTCGATGAGTCCGGGCACGGCTTCGAGGAGCGTGACGCACTCCGAGGCCGAGGCCGTGTCGGCGAGGCGCAGGTTGTTGCCTTCGTCGAACCAGCGGACGGCGGCGGTGAAGTCTATGCCGACGAAGTAGCCTTCGTGGATTTCCCCGGCGGCGCGTTTGATCAGGTCTCGGGCGATGCGGCCTGCGCCGACCTGCTCGCCTTCGTATTCGAGTTCCATCTTGCCGGTCATCGAGGGCAGGGCGGCGTAAATGTCCGAGATGCGCGGAACGATCTCTTCCTCGCCGGTCAGGAGCGCGCGGCGTTCGGCGTTCGAGACGACGGATTCCATGACCGTGATCGGGAGACGCTGCGAGACGCCGGAGCGTTTGTCTATGCGTTGGTCGTCGCGCGCCTCGAAGGCGATCTGCTCGACGAGTTCGCGTATGAAGTCGGGCACGCGCACAGTGCCGCCGAAGCCTTCGCGCTTCGTCCACGCTTCCTGTTTGGTGATCTCGACGCCGAGTTGGAGGTCTGCCGGGTAGTGCGTGGAGACTTCCGCGCCGATGCGATCTTTCAGGGGCGTGATGATCTTGCCGCGCGCCGTGTAATCCTCGGGGTTGGCCGAAAAGACGAGCAGCACATCTAAGGCGAGACGCACGGGATAGCCTTTGATCTGCACGTCGCCCTCCTGCATGATGTTGAAGAGGCCGACCTGAATCTTGCCGGCGAGATCGGGCAGTTCGTTGATGGCGAAGATGCCGCGATTAGCGCGCGGCAGCAGGCCGTAGTGGATCGTGAGTTCGTCGCTCAGGAGATGACCGCCCTTCGCGGCCTTGATCGGGTCAACGTCGCCGATGATGTCGGCGACGGTCACGTCGGGCGTGGCGAGTTTTTCGACGAAGCGCGCGTCTCTGCCCACCCACGCAATCGGCGTCTCGTCGCCCCGCTCTTCGATCAACTGCCGGCCATACGCGCTGATGGGGCGAAACGGATCGTCGTTGACTTCCGAACCGGCGATGGCCGGAATCTGCTCGTCCAGCAGATTCGTCAACTGGCGGATGATGCGGCTCTTGGCCTGACCGCGCAGGCCGAGCAGGATCAGGTTGTGCCGCGCGAGGATGGCGTTCGTGATCTGCGGCACGACCGTCTCGTCGTAGCCGACGATGCCGGGGAACAGACGCTCGCCCGCGCGCAGTTTCTCGATAAGGTTGGCGCGCAGTTCGTCTTTGACCGTGCGCGCTTGATAATTCTGCCGCTTCAACTCGCCTAAAGTTTTTGCCTGTGTCATCACTTTGAAATTACTTCCCCCGTCGTTCGGATGATTGCCGAAGTTCTATCTTTTGCTCCTGACGACACGCGCCGCCGTCCAAGCCCCGCAGTTGCTCAAGCGTCCGCGGCGTTCGCATCAAGCGCGACGAAATTCCCGTCCGGGGTGCGCGAGACGAGATCGTCCGCTTCGAGTTTTTCGAGGTGCGCCAATACCGCGCGCGCGGCCATGACGTGCGCCTTCGGCGACACGTCCGTGTAGACGCGCGCGACGATCTCCGGCGGCGTGTGCGCGCCTGCGCGGACGGCGCAGAGGATGTTTCGCTCGCGTTCGAGCCGGTGCGCGATGTATTCCTCGATCTTGGCGCGCGGCGAGGCGACCGCCGGGCCGTGCCCTCCGAAGAGGACTTTGACGTGCGGTAGGAGCGCGCGATAGCGTTCGAGCGACGCGAGATAATCGCGCACGCTGCCTTCGGGCGGATCGATCAGAACCGAACCGAGGCCGACGATATTGTCGCCCGTGATAAGCGCGCCGCTCTGCGCCTCGTAAAAGCTGAGATGGCCGCGCGTGTGCCCCGGCGTGTGCATGGCGCGAAGCGTGAGAGAAGGCGCGCCCGCCAGTTCGATCAGGTCTCCGTCTTCGATGAAGCGATCCGTCCGCACCTGTCCGCGCAAACTCTCCGCCGTCAGCCGGTGCGCCGCGACGGGCACGCGACCACCGAGATGCCGCAGGAGCGCGTCCACGCCCGCGACGTGATCCGGGTGGTGGTGCGTGAGGATGATCTCGCGGACGGTGCGCCCTTCGGCCAGCAGTTCGTCCACGCAGGCGGCGAGCGCGGCCTGTTCGTCTTCGTAGGGCGAGCCGGGGTCGAGTATGACGAGTTCACCGTGGCCGACGATGTAGGCGTTCGTGTGTGTGGCGGGCGGCTTCGTCGGTGTGCGCAGGGGGAAGCAGATGAAGCCGGGCATGAACTCGATGCGGCGCACCGGCTCTCGCCGCGCCTGCGGGACGCTCAAAAAACGACCGACCGTCTCGTCCGTCAGGCCGTCGCTCAAAACTCTCAGGGCGTGCAGCACGGGCGGCGCGACGAGCGCGTCGCAAGCGTCCCAACGTCCGACGGCGTCCGTCGCACGCGTCCATTCGCCGCTCTCGAACTCCGGCGTGCGGACGCGCGGCTCTTGCTTGCGGGGGCAGCGCGCGAGAAAGAACCAGGTGTCGAAACGCCGGGGGCTGAAGGGCGGCGTGACCCAACGCCCGGCGAAAGTGAAATCGCGCGCGTCGAGATGGAGGCCGTAATGCGCGAGCAGTTGCGGGAAGGTCATGCGCCCGGAACTGAGATCGTCGAGGACGGAGACGAGTTGCCCTTTCGTCAGAGCGTCCGCGCCCCGCGCGACGAGCACGCCGAGTTCTTCAAACAACTCGCGCGCGGCGCACGCGATCATCGCCGCCGTCTCCGCGTCGGGCGAGTTTTCAACCGGCGTCAGTGCGTCTTCCGCGTCGCGCTGCCCGCCGGGAAAGGCGTGGAAGCCGCCGAGGAAGGCGAGCGACGCGCTGCGCCGCGCCCAGAAGATTTGCGGCGCGCGCTCGCCTTGCCTGTCGCGCACGAGGATGACGGCGGCGGCGTCTCTGGGCACGGCGTCCGGATTGCCGCGCGTCGCGTCGGCTGTTTTAGTTTGCGATTCGTTCAGGGACATCTTCGGGTGAAAACTCGTCTGCGCGAGAGACGATCCACGCGCTCTAAAATTTACGCTCTGTCATTAACGGGAGTGTGCGAAGTATAACACCCGGAGTAAGGCAACGGTAAAAAGGCGGAGGTCGAAAGCAGAAAGTAGTCCCGTCAGGGACGATAGACAGTAGCCCATGGCGCGAGCCGTGGGATCAACGCACACGCGGATGGTCGAAGCCCCGTCAGGGGCGAAAGAGATTCGACCTCGAACTTCTTTCGCCCCTGACGGGGCTTCACACTTTTACCTGTCACTTGATCCCACGGCTCGCGCCGTGGGCTATTAATCTTCCGCCCCTGCCGGGGCTATAGGAACAGCTTGTGCCCCGGACTTTACGCACGCGGCCTGACGGTGAGAAAGATCGTGTTGCCGCGACGGTTGACGAGCAGGAGCACGGGGCGCGTGCCCGTGCGCCCGACGGCGGCGGCCAAATCCGCACCCGAACGGATGGGCTGGCGGTTGGCTTGCACGATCACGTCGCCGCGTTGGATTCCCGCGTCGGCGGCGGGGCCGTTGGGGTCAACGTCCGCCACGGCCACGCCCTGCGTGTCCGGCGACAACTCAAACTCGCGCGTGAGTTCGGGCGTGAGCGGCTGCACGCGGACGCCGAGTTTTCCGGTCGTCTCACTGCCCGCGCCGTCGCCGCCCTGTTCAGAGCCGCCCCGTTCGCCCTCGCGCCGCGCCGTCTGCGTGAACTCGCCGAGCGTGGCGCGCACCTGCTGCTCGCGCCCGTCGCGCATGATGGTGAGCGTCACCTCCGTGCCCGGCGCGGTGCTGGCGATGCGGTTGCGCAGGGAGTTCACGTCGTTGACGGCCGCGCCGCCCACGGCCATGATCACGTCGCCCTGTTTCAGACCGGCGCGCGCGCCCGCGCTATTCGGCGTGACCGCGCCGATGATGACGCCGCGCACTTCCTTCAAGTCGAGGCTGGCGGCGATGTCCGACGTGACTTCCTGAATTTGCACGCCGAGTTGGCCGCGTCGCACCTTCCCGCCCTTGACCACCTGCTCCATCACGCCTTTCGCCATGTTGGAGGGAATGGCGAAGCCGATGCCGATGCTGCCGCCGGTGGGCGACAGGATTTGCGAATTGATGCCGATCAATTCTCCGTTCGTGTTGACGAGCGCGCCGCCGGAGTTGCCGCGGTTGATCGGCGCGTCGGTCTGGATGAAATTGGCGAAGCTGCCGTCGCCGACGCCCGAAGTCGTGCGCTCCTTGGCGGAGATGATGCCGGCGGTCACGGTTTGGCCGATGCCGAGCGGGTTGCCGACGGCGAGCGCCATGTCGCCGACGCGCACCTTATCCGAATCGCCCAGCGGCAAGACCGGCAGATTCGACGCGTCAATCTTCAACACTGCGAGGTCGGACGGCGGGTCGGAGCCGACAACTTTCGCGGTCATCACGCGGCGGTCTGTGAACTCCACCTTGATCTCGTCCGCGCCGTCAACCACGTGATGATTCGTTAAAATGTAGCCGTCGGCCGTGACGACGACGCCCGAACCCAGGCCCTCTTCGCGGCGGGGCGTCTGCGGCATGTTCGGCGTGCGCTGCCCGAAAAACTCGCGGAACATGGGATCGTCCATGAACGGGTGCTGCTGCGCCGCGCGCCCGCGCCGCTCGGAGCGCACCGTGACGACTGCCGGGGCGACGCGCGCCACCACGTCGGCGTAAGAATTCTGCGCCGCGACCGCCGCGCCCGTCGTCGTCGCCGCCGGCGCGAAATTAAGCTGCGGGTTGCCCATCTCCGTCGCCTTCGACCCGACCGAATTACACCCGACGAAGACGGACGCGGCGACCAGCGCGCAGACCAGCCGCGCCCACGGTCGCGCCGCGCGCGGGGCGAATTGTGTGGTAAGGATTTCGTTGTTCATATTCTGTCCCTCTGTTGTTAAAAGATACGCATATTTTTAGTTGATCCAACTCACGTCAAATCTCTCGATTGTCTGGTATTTAGATACGATCAAGGGGGCGCGCGGTTGCGTTAAGAATGTAAAATTACTGTGGCGGCGGCCAGTATTCTTCGCTCTCGGCGGGCGTCGCGGGGGGACGAACTACCGCGGCCGTATCGCTCGCGGCGGCTTCCGCGTCCTGCTGCCGGGTCTGTGTGTAATTGACTACGACTTCCGTGATCAATT
>DATHAZ010000191.1:0-33041 GCA_035296445.1 Pyrinomonadaceae bacterium
GACCGCGCGCGAGTTGCGCGATCTCTACCGAATCCACGACATCAACGAACGGACGCAGATCATGGGACTCGCAGGTTCGCCCGTCTCACATTCCGTCTCGCCGCACATGCACAACGCCGCCTTCGCCGCGCGCGGTCTCAACGCCGTCTACATCCCTTTTGAGGTCGGCGACGCACGCCTCTTCATACGGCGCATGGCGCACCCGTTGACGCGCGAACTCGCCTGGAACCTGCGCGGCCTGAGCGTCACCGCGCCGCACAAGAGCGCGATCATGTCCGAACTCGATTCGAGCGAACCGGCGGCGCGCGAGATCGGCGCGGTCAACACGATTGTCGTCGAAGGCGACGCGCTTCGCGGCTACAACACGGACGCGCGTGCCGCCCTCGCCCCGCTCGCCGGATTGTTAAAATTGAGCGCGTCGCGCGTCGCGGTACTCGGCGCGGGCGGCGCGGCGCGGGCTGTGTTGTGGAGTTTGCGCGAATCGGGTGCGCGCGCCGTCGTCTTCGCGCGCGACGCGGAGCGCGCACGCACGACGGCGGAAGATTTCGACGCCCCGTGTCACGCGCTCGACGGCGCGCGCTTCGACGACTTCGATCTGGTCATCAACACGACGCCGCTCGGCACGCGGGGCGAGCGCGAGACCGAGACGCCTGCCACGGCCTTGCAGCTTCGCGGCGCGCGCGCGGCCTACGATCTCGTTTACAATCCGCGCGAGACGCGCTTCATGCGCGAGGCGCGCGCCGCCGGGTGCGAAATAATTCTGGGCGGCCTCCCGATGCTCATCGCGCAGGCCGCCGCGCAGTTCAAATTATGGACGGGAGTGGACGCGCCGCTCGCAGTGATGAGCGCGGCGGCGGAAGGAAAACTATCTGACGAGAGATTGTAGGGGCGGTGCTTGTCCCTTGCCCGTTTAAGGTACATATCAACTCGACTCAAAATAAAACCTGGGCAAGGGACAAGCACCGCCCCTGCAAATAATCGCGGTCGCCGGTAACAAGAGAGACACAGCGTAATCACGGTCATCCATGCAAGAGAGATACAGTAGGCAGATTTTATTCGCGGGCATCGGCCGGGAAGGACAGGCGCGGCTGCGGGCGGCGCGCGTGCTCATTGTCGGGTGCGGCGCGTTGGGGTCGTCGCAGGCGGAAGGTCTGGCGCGCGCCGGGGTAGGTCGGCTGCGGATCGCGGATCGCGATTTCGTCGAGGAGTCGAATCTGCAACGACAGACGATGTTCACAGAACGCGACGCGCGCGAACGTGTGCCGAAAGCCGTGGCGGCGGCGCGGCGCATCGGCGAGATCAATTCCGACGTGGAGGCCGAACCGCGCGTCGCCGACGTGCATCACGGCAACATCGAAAGCCTCCTCGAAAATTGCGACCTCGTGCTCGACGGCACGGACAATTTCGCCACGCGCTACCTCTTGAACGACGCGTGCGTGAAGCGCGAGGTCAACTGGATATACGGCGCGGCGGTCGGCTCCTACGGCGTGACGATGACGGTGCGCCCGCACGCAAGCCCCTGCCTGCGCTGCGTCTTCGAGGAGACGCCACCGGCGGCGAGCGCGGAGACGTGCGACACGGCGGGCGTCATCATGCCGATCATCTCTATTGTCGCCGCCGTGCAGGTCAGCGAGGCGTTGAAGCTCTTGACGGGACACGTGGACGCGCTGCACGGCGCGCTCATGCAGTTCGACGTGTGGCGCAACGAATGGCGGCGCATCAAACTGGGCGAGCCGTCGCCGGATTGCCCGACGTGCGCGCATGCGCGTTACGAGACGCTCGAAGCCGAGGCCGTTGAACTCGCCTCCGTGCTCTGCGGGCGCGACGCCGTGCAAATCTCGCCGCGACGCCCCACGCGCGTTGACCTCCCGGCGCTCGCCGAACGCCTGCGCGCGGCGGGCAAGGTGCAGGTGAACGAATACCTCTTGCGCCTCAGCGCGGGCGAGTTCGAGTTGACCGTCTTTCAGGACGCGCGCGCCATCATCCGCGGCACCGAAGACATGGCGGCGGCGCGCTCTCTCTACGCCCGCTACGTGGGCAACTGACGGGCGGCGCGTTTCGTGTGCGCCCACACGCTTACCTGCAATGCCTCTTTTCGAGTTATCATCAGAAGCCAGAGGCAATTAATCCAAACCCGACAGAAACTTCATTGATGCTCAACAACATATTTCGCCCGCGCTTCGGCTTCATTCTCTCACTGCCACTTTCACTGTCACTTTTAATCGTCTTCGCCGCCATCGAGGCGCGGGCGGGCGGCCCGGTCGTCTGGGAGACGAATTCGCGCGAGGAGCTTTTGAAGGGCGAGGCGCGCGGCATCTCCGTCACGGACACGGGCGCGCTCATGCTCGCGCCGCGCTTCGCGCAACTGTTCGACACAGAGCAGGCTTACATCTGGTCAACCGCCTCGGACGAGCGCGGCAACGTCTACCTCGGCACGGGGCACGACGGGCGCATCTTCCGCGTCGCCCCCGAAGGCCGTGGCGCGCTTCTTTACGACGCGGCGGAGTTGGACGTGACCGCGCTCGTCGTCGGGCGCGACGGCGCGCTCTACGCGGGCACTTCGCCGGACGGGAAAGTCTATCGCATCGGGGCGGACGGCCGCGCCGCCGAATATTTCGACCCGCCCGACAAGTACATCTGGTCGCTCGCCGTGCTCTCGGACGGCGCGCTCGCCGTCGGCACGGGCGACACGGGCAAGCTCTACCGCGTGCGCGCCGCCGGGGCGAAGCCCGACGACTCTTTGTTGATTGACGTGAACGAGACGCACGTGATCTCGCTCGTCGTGGACAAGGCTGGGCAACTCATCGCGGGCACCGATCCGGGCGGGCTGGTGTTGCGCGTCTCGCCGGAAGGGAAGGCGTTCGCGCTGTTCGACTCGCCGCTCAGGGAGGTGCATGCGCTGGCGGTCGGGACGGACAATTCCATCTACGCGCTCGCCCTGAGCGACGCGGCCTCGCGCGGCGGGGGTGCGCCCGCAGCCGTGACCGGCACGGCTTCCTCCGGTGGCATGGTGAGCGGCACGGTCGTCACCTCGTCAGTGGTGGTCGAAGATGTCGGCGGAGGGGGGCAGCCTTCGCCGTTCGCGGCGCAGCAGCAAGCCCCGGCGCGCAGCCGGAACGAGTTGGCGAACGCGCGCAGCGCGGTCTTCCGCATTTTGCCCGATGGCGGGACGGACGTTTTGTGGAGTTCGAGTTCGGTGACGGCGTTTGCGGTCGCGCCCGCGCCGCAGGGCGGCGTGCTCATCGGCACGAGCGACAAGGGGCGCATCTACTCCGTCACCGACGACGGGCGCGACACGCTTTTGATCCAGTCGGCGGAAGATCAAATCTCATCTTTCATCGTGCGCGGGCGCGAGACGTTCGCCGCGTCGAGCAATCAGGGGAAACTGTTTCGCTTCGCGGGCGAGCCGGTCGCGGAAGGCACGTATGAGTCGCCTGTGCGCGACGCGAAGGTGGTGGCTACGTGGGGGCGCATCTGGTGGCGCGGGGTGGGCGCGGCCGAGTTGCAGACGCGCACGGGCAATACCGAGCGACCCGACATGACCTGGAGCGAGTGGAGCGCGCCCTATCGCGACCCGGCGGGCGCGGCCGTCTCCAGCCCGCGCGCGCGCTTCATACAGTGGCGCGCGGTGCTGCGCGCCCCGGCGGGCGGAGGCATGGCGACAGCAGGAGGGGCGGCGGGCGGCGAGTCGCGCATCGAAGACGTGAGTCTGGCTTACCTGCCGCGCAACGTCGCGCCGGAAATTCTTTCCATCACGACGCCGCCGACGGGCGTCGCCCTGCTGCCCGCGATTCAAATTCAGACCGACCCGAACCTGGAAGCTTCCGGTCTCGATCCGTCGCTCATCGGCCCCGTGCCGCAAGTGCCCGCGCGGCGGGCGTTCCAGAGGGGCGCGGTCGCTTTGCAGTGGCAGGCCGAGGATCGCAACGGCGACACGCTCGAATATGCCGTCTACTACCGCGCGCAGAGTGAGAGCGCGTTTCACCTGTTGCGCGATAAACTGCGCGACAACTTCTACACGGTTGACGGCGCGGCGCTCGGCGATGGCCGCTATATCTTCAAAGTGGTTGCGACGGACGCGCCGGAAAATCCCATCGGCGCGGCGTTATCCGGCGAGCGCAACAGCGAACCGGTCGAGATTGACAACACCGCGCCGACGGTGCGCGCGACGGGCGAACCGGTTCTGAGCGGCGAACGCGTGCGCGTCAGTTTCGTCGTGGAAGACGCGCGCGGGCGCGTGCGGCGCGCGGACGTGAGTGTTGACGGCGGGGCGTGGCGCGCGGTCTTCCCCGAAGACGGCATCGCCGACAGCCCGCGCGAGACCTTCACACTCGACCTACCGCTTGCGGGCGCGGGCGAGCACACCATCTCCCTGCGCAGTTTCGACGCCAGCGGCAACTCCGGCAGCGCGCGCGTACTCGTCAGGAGGTGACAGGACGGCCAAGAGTCTGTCGTCCACCCTCCCCAAAGCCTTCTGAGGCTGATTGATGTCGGACTTAATTCACAGGATCAGGGTTTCAAATGACCGTGACAGGTTCATTACGGTGTGGCTCGAACCTTGGGGTGAAGATTACGGCATGTCTCCCGGCGACGAGTTTGAGGTGATCGCCGATGGCGTCGGGGAAGATTTCTATTTCCACGTCATCTGCGAAGAAAAGGGCATGAAGATTTACGCCGAGGGCGAGGCGGCGCGCGTCGGCGTGTTTCAAGGCACAGAGTTGCTTTCGTGCGGGCACGAACGGCGGGAGGGGGAGTGGTAAGGCCAGAGGGAACGCCCCTCAAGCCCCCATTCCCCTTCCTTACACGATACCGTATGAATTGCACCGGAAAGCGTGCGCGCTTGCGTGTAAGGCTGTAAACTATGGACTGTAAAAGCAATAGGATGCCGGGGCGGCGGTTGTGGCATCCATATTGCACAGGAATGAGGCGGGACGAATGCGCGTCTCTCCTCTCCCTCCGATAGCGCGTCTCTGACACAATCAGAAACACGAGGAGGCTGGAAGAGTTGAAATGATGAAAGATTTGAAGAAAATTATAGCGTCCGCCTTGATCCTCTCGGCGCTCTCCGTCAGTTCGCTGGCGGCCGAGCCGCAGAGGGATCAGCGCGACCCTCCGCCGAAAGACCCGAAGGTCTTCGACAAAAAGGAGAAGCCCCCCCGCGAAGAACCGCGCCGGGAGCAACGCGAAAGGCCAAAGGAAGAAAAGCGGGGAAATCGGCCGGACTAAACTCGCTCCGACCCTTTCGCCCGCAGCGGAAGCGCATGGCGCGAAGGCTCGGACGAGAACGCGCCGCACGCAAATTACCAGACCTGTTTAGACACAACTGATGCCCCCTCAAAACGCGGCCACGCTGAAGCCGCTGTTCTTGAGAGGGCATCAGGCTTTTAAGGGTTCATAGGGAACAAGCAAGATGAGGAACTACACGAACGAGAGACCGGCGGCGTTGAGGGTCGCCGTCGCAGCAATCGCCCTGACAATCGCCTGCGCCGTGTTCACCGGCGGAAATTTGTTGCCGGGCGCAAGCGCGCAACGCATGTACGGACAACGAAGGAACGTTCAACCGGCGAGCGTTGACCGGGGCACGATAGCCCGCGCCGAGTCTTACACGAGAGACCGTTTCAACTATTTTATCGAGACGCCGCGCGGCGCGCGTGTCGCCGCGGTCAACCGTCCGCGCGCCGAAGCCCTGCGCGCGATTGACGATGGACTGTCCGATCTCTTCGCCGCCGCACGCCGCGCCGGTTATCGCGCGCGTCTCAGCTACGCGGACTACGTCGTCTTCATCGCGCGCGCCGACCGCACGCGCGACAGCACAGGCGCTTACTCGCCCGACATGGCCTTTGACGCCGGCTACTACGCGGGCAGCGTCTACGACCGCGGCGGCTCTATCTACGCGGCCGGGATGGTTTCGTCCTACAGCCCCGCCGCGCTCGTCGTGGCCGAACACGAACGCGACTTCGGGCGCATGGCGAACGTCGTCCGCTACGAAGGCGAGCATCTCATCCTCTATCACAACGACCGCCGACGCTTCCAGCAAACCGCCGACCACTCGCGCGGCGGAGCGCACCCGATCCTTCGATAATGCGGAATGCGGAATGCGGAATGCGGATTAGAAGACAGTTGATCTTCTAATCCGCATTCCGCATTCCGCATTCCGAAATTACTTAATGAGTTTTGCCGCGAGCACGAGGATCAAGGCTTTGTCTCTGAGTCCGGCCGTGCCGACGACGACCCTCTCGCCGTCGCGCACGCCCACGTCGCTGCGCAGTGTGGCCTTGTCGCCTTCCTTGCCGTTGATTCCGAAAGTGAAGTTCCCGAGTTGCACGGTCGTCACGCCTGCCGGACTGGTGCTCAGCGTGAGCGAGTTGGCTTGAAAGGTATAGTGAAAATCGCGCGGCGCGTTCTCGCCCGGCAAAGTCAACTGCGCCACGCCCTCGCCCTGAATGAGGCCGGAGGTCGGCCCCGGGCGATCCTTGGCGCGCTGGATGATCGAAGTCAGCAGGTGATAACTCTTGAAATTGAGCGTCGTCTGCAACTGCCCGACGGCGTCGCGCAGATCGGGCGGGTATTGATTCGCGCCGCCCGCCGCGTTCGACGCGATGAGCACGTGCATGCGCAACTCGATTTCGGGGCGCGGCGTCTCGGGCGTGTCCAGACGCTTCAGAGCCTCTTCGATGGTGGCGAGGTTTTCGGGAAAGTCGCGCACGGTGAGCGTCCTGAAGTTGCGATTGAAAGAGACCTGCGCGCCCTTGTGCCCGCTCGTCAACAACTCAATGACCGAGTACAACGTCTCCGGGTCGCGATATTTCAATTCAAAGACGCGGTTCTTGAAACTGCCGTGCGTCACGTGCCTGTCCTGCGTCGCGGCGGGCTGTTGATTATTCGACTGTTGCGCGGCGGCGACGTGGGCGCAACCGAGCGCGAGCGCGAACGCGGCGATGATTCTGAGTTTGAATGAAAACATAATCTCTCCTGTTTACTTTCGGACGGGTGTTTGCTTTTTACTTCAATGGCCGCGCCGTGTCTTCCGCGACGGGCGAGAGCCAGATGATGCGTATGTTCGGGTCGGACGTTTGAATCTCGATGCGCGAGACTTCGGGCTGCGCATACGTCTCGCCGCCGACTGCGGCGGCCATCTCTACGACGTTTGCCTGCGCCGTCGCCACGACTATCGGCGCGGGCGGATTTCGCCTGTCGTGCAAAGGCGCGCGCCTCTCATCCGGCGCACCAGTCGTCGCTTTGTTTACCGCGCGCTCGATATTCTCGCGCGGTACTTGAGGCGACGACTTCGACGCGCGCCGCCCTGTGCCCGTCGTTTCTCGCGCGGGTTCGACGGCCGGGCGAGGCGTCGGCCGGTCGTCGTCATTCGGCCGGATTGCCGGCGGAGTCTTTACCGTCGCCGGGGTTGCGGGTCGTTCACGATTCGCGTTAGCGATCATCTTCTGCGCGGCTCCCTCCTCCGGCGCGCGGCGCGTATAGCTGTGAAGCGAGAGCGCGGCGACGATGAACAGCAAGGCCAGCGAAGCGGCGTAGGCGAGGCGCATGTCGAAGAGTCTGGAGAAACCGCCGGGCGGCGCAAGCGTGCGGTCGCACGCGACCCGCGCGAGCACGGAGTTTCTGATCTCCTCGTAAAACGCGCCGTCGAAATCGGGCACAGGCGCGGCCATGCGAAACATCTCCCGGCTCGCGCGGTATTCGTCGGCCGCGCGGCGACACCGTTCACACGCCGCCAGATGATTCTCGACGGCGCGTGTGCGGCGGCGACCCGTGAGATCGTTCGCGATGTAGAGCGGCAGAAACTTTTCGACGCGTGTGCATTTCATGGTCTTAAACACGTCGCTCTCCTTTGTGGCGCAGCAGGCGTTCGCAGTGAATCTTGAGTTTCGCCCGCGCCGAACTGATCTGCGAGCGCACGGTGACGGGGCGCGAACGCAGCACGCGCGCCACTTCCTCCGTGGTCAAGCCTTCGAGGTCGCGCAGGACGAGCGCGGCGCGTTCTTTCTCCGGCAGCGTCCTGAGCGCGCTCATCATCAATGCGCGTTGCTGCGCGCGAATGGCGTTCTCTTCCGCGTTCATGTCGGTCGAGGCGGCTTCCGGCGCGGCACGTTCGTCTTCGCCGGGGCGCGGGGCGAATTGCGCGCCGTCCGGACGCGAGCCGCGTTTGCGCGCGGCGTCGCGGCAGACGTTGATCGTGATGCGGTAGAGCCAGCCGTTGAAATCCTGTTCGGGACGATAGCGGTCGAGGTATTTGTAGACGCGCAGGAAAACTTCCTGCGCGGCGTCGCGCGCGTCCTCACGATTGCCGAGCATGCGCCACGCGACGGCGACTACCTTGCGCTCCGTCTCCAGCATGATGCGCTCGAAGGCCACGGCGTCGCCGCCGCGTGCGCGTGCGACGAGCAGCGCGAAATGTTCGCGTCCGGCGGCCTCGCGCCCGTCGAGCGGCGTCTGGAAGTCGCCCGCCATCATCGCCGTTAAATGTATTGTCCGGGTTGTCATCTATGATCTCTCTTTGTTCGCCGCACATCTCTCACTACTCGGCGATGCGCGAAAGCGTTGAAGAGAATTTCCGGCGAGACTGACACGCCCGACGGCGTCGCTTTGTTCCAACCGTGTCATCGTCCGGCTGACGATGAGGGGGCGACGAAAACGGAAATGAGTTGACGAGCGCGCGGCAAACTACTACAAGAGAAGTTCGCGCGTCCGGGGGCGTTCAACTCAACTGCCGGGGGGCGCAGCCCGAAGCCCTGCACACCCACCCAAGGAAAGGTTCAGTCGAGAGTTAATTGATGCGTCGCATTGATCTGAAAAAAGCGCAGGTCGCGCGTTCCAGCACGATTCGCGGCATCAACCGGCAGATCGTGCTCAACTACGTGCGCGACCGCGAACCGATCTCGCGCGCCGAGATCGCGCGCGAGACGGCCTTGCAGCGTTCGACCGTCTCGACCATCGTCGAAGAGTTGAAGACGGTCGGACTCATCGAAGAGATCGGCGAGGGCGAATCCACGGGCGGGCGCAGGCCGACGCTCCTGCAACTGCGCGCGGCCGGCGCGATGGCAATCGGCGTGGACATCACGCCCACCTGCACCACGATTGCGACGAGCGATCTGGCCGGGCGCGTCCTCGAACGCGAAGACTTCCCGCACATTGAGCAGCCTGAACATCTCTATGCGCGCGTGATCGAGAGCGTGCGCAAGTTTGCGGCGCGGGCGGGCGAGCGGAAGATCGAGGGCGTCGGCATAAGTTTGCCCGGGCTGGTTGACCCGGACAACGGGCGCGCGATTTACATCCCGTGGTTTGAATGGCGCGATTGGCCGGTGGCCGCCGAAATCTCGGACGCGACCGGACTCGACGTGATCATTGACAACGACGCGAACGCCGCCGCGCTGGCCGCGCTCTGGTTCGGGCGACAGGAATTGCGCGAGGCGCGCGACTTCATCATGGTGCTCGTGGCCGAAGGCATCGGCACGGGGATCGTCGTTGACGGGCAAATTTACCGGGGCGAGCGCGGCGGCGCGGGCGAGTTCGGCCACATGATCGTGGGCGAACGCGGCCCGGTCGCCTGCTCATGCGGCAATCACGATTGCTGGGAGGCGTTCGCTTCCGGGCGCGCGGCGGTGGCGCGTTACCTGCACAGAGGCGGCGGAGGCGGCGACGCGAACGGCCGCCCGTTAGACTTAGCGCAGGTGGTTGACCGCGCGCTCGCCGGCGAGACGCGCGCCATTGACGCGCTGACGGAGACGGCACACTACCTCGGCATCGGCATCTCCAACCTCATCGTCGGACTCAGCCCGGAAGCGGTCGTCGTCGGCGGCCCCATCGCGCGCGCGTGGCCGCTCGTCGGCGATGCGCTCGGTCAAACCATTCAACGCAGCGTCCGGCGCGGTCTCCCCTCCGCGCTCATCATGCCTTCCATTCTCGGCGACCATCCCACACTGATGGGCGCGATCAGCCTCGTCCTCGCGCGCAAGTTCGCCTCCGTCGCGGCGGCCTGACGAAGAAACGATGAAACAGGAACGCGGAAGTAGGAACGCGGAACGATGAACTGAAAGCCTGTCGCTTTTACTTCATCGTTCCGCGTTCCTACTTCCGCGTTTTCCTCAGAGCGATTTTGTCAGCAAGTAGCGATCATGATCGCGAAAGCCCGCCCGGCGGTAGAGGGCTTGCGCCCGCGTGTTCGCTCGCTCCACCTCCAGATGCAACGCCGCGATGCCTTCCCCTCGACAGAGTTCGGCGGCAAACTCGATGCTCGCCCGGCCGATTCCTCTCCCGCGAAAATTCTCGCGCAGGTAGAGTTCGTCAACGAAGGCGTCGCGCCCCCGAAACTCAAGGCTGAAGCCGAACGTGACGACGAGATAACCCGCCGCCTCCGCGCCCATGCGGATCAAGTGGATGACCCCGAACCTGCCGTCGCCTAAAATCTGCCGCAACGCGCCGCGCGCCGCTCCCTCGTCGAAAGCCAGATGCTCGAACGCGTAAAACTCCCGCATCAACTCGACGAGTTCGTCCGCGTCCGACGCGCGGGCGAGAGTGAAGACGGGTTTCATGGAATCCGCTTTCAAAGGGTCGGCTGAATTAGTTTCGATTGAGGTCTCATCCATCACTTTGCGCCTTTGCCCTCGGTGATCGTCAGGACGCGATCAACGCCGGGGACGGTCACAATTTCGAGCGTGCCGTCAGGCCATTTCACTTCGAGCTTGTCGAGTTTGGCCGACGCGCCGAGGCCGATGTGCAGGCACGGATCGTTTTGCGAGGCGTAGCCCGCGCCGCTGACGAGGTCGAGACGTTGGCGCAGCGCGCCCGTCGTGGCATAGACGATTGCGCCCGTCGCGTCGCGCGGGCTTTTCTTCGCCGTGTCGCCCACGAGACGCAGAATGAGCCAATGATTTTTCGGCTCGCTCACGTTGCGCAGGAGGGCGGGCGCGGCATCAATGTTGTTCATGACGGCGTCGAGCCGCCCGTCGGCGTCGAAGTCGGCGACGGCGAGGCCGCGCCCGCTGTAGGCGTTCGCCAGACCGCTCCCCGGCGCGGCGGCGACGCGCTCGAAGACGCGTTCGCTCGCGCCCGCGCCTCGCGCCCCCCGCGCATTCGCGATGTTGCGGAAGAGGAGCATCTGCTGCGCCCACGTCGTCCCCCATTGATAGTTGTCAACCGACGGGTAGACGTGGCCGTTGGCGACGAGCACGTCCTTCCAGCCGTCGTTGTCGTAGTCGAGAAAGGTCGCGCCCCAGCCGAGGAAAGGGATGGTCGGCTCGCCCTGCCCGGCCTGAAACGTCAGGTCGGTGAAGTTGCCTTCGCCCTCGTTGTGGTAGAGCGTGTTCGAATCGTCGGAGAAGTTGGTGACGTAGAAATCAAGGCGGCCGTCGTTGTCGTAGTCGCCCACGCCGAGACCCATCCCGGCCTGCTCGCGCCCGTTCTCGTTCAACGCGATGCCGGATTCATACCCGACCTCTTCAAACTTGCCGCCGCCACGGTTGAGATAGAGTTGATTCGGCGTGGAGTCGTTGACGACGATCAGATCGAGCAGGTCATCTTCGTTCGCATGGACGAAGGCCGACGCGAAGCCGTAGTAGCCCTGCGGGTCGTGCGTCCCGGTCTGCTTGCTCACGTCCTCGAACGTGCCGTCCGCCTTTTGATGATAGAGCGTGTCGCCTTCGCCCTTGAGTCCGCGCGGGCCGCACATGACGGGCGAGCCGCGAAACTGGCAGAAGTTCTGCCCCGTTGCGCCGGGTTTGCCCGCGTCGGACGGGCTGGCCGGTAAATTCTTCGGGTCAAATTCGAGATAGCCGGGCACGAAGAGATCGAGGCGGCCGTCGCGGTCGTAGTCGCCGAAGGTCGCGCCCGTTGACCAGCCCTTGCGCGCGACTCCGAGTTTCTCCGCCACGTCCGTGAACGTGCCGTCGCCGTTGTTGCGGTAGAGACGCGACGTGCCGTAATTGCCGACGAACATATCGGGGCGGCCGTCGTTGTCGTAGTCGCCGACGGCGACGCCCATGCCCCAGCGTTCGTTCGAGACGCCGGCCTTGTCCGTCACGTCCTCGAATTTCCAGTTGCCGAGATTGCGGTAGAGCGCGGCGCGCGGCGCGCGCTCTTTGCCCGCAAGGGCGGCGAAGGTCGAGCCGTTCAGGAGGTAGATGTCGGGTCGGCCGTCCGCGTCGTAATCGAAGACGGCGACGCCGCCCGAAGGCGTGTCCACGATGTAATCCTTCGCCGCGCTGCCCGCGCGATGGCGAAAGGCGGCGAGCGCGGTTTTGGCCGTCACGTCTTCAAAGACGACGGACGCTTTCGCATCCGTGACGCCGACGGTGCGTTTCGTGGCATAGGTACGCGCTTCGCCCGTGGCGGTTCCGCCCATGCCCTGCTGCGGCTGCTGCGGCGGCGTCGTCTGCGCAAAGAGGGCGGCGGGCGGCAT
The DNA here is from genome assembly GCA_035296445.1 of Pyrinomonadaceae bacterium. Classification (GTDB taxonomy): domain Bacteria; phylum Acidobacteriota; class Blastocatellia; order Pyrinomonadales; family Pyrinomonadaceae; genus JAIVJZ01. The sequence continues at coordinate 12,413 of DATHAZ010000191.1, forward strand.
GAGCAACAGGCAGAGGGCGAACGCCTGCACGGCGCGCGCGGCGCGGCCACGCGCGGAAAGTTTATGAAGCATCAGAGTTCTTTCTGGCATGACGGAAAACTCAAGCGTGGCTTTCGGGGTCGGTGAATGAATAAACAAAATAGCGAGTCGTTTAGTTGCGTGTCAAAGCGCGCGGGGTTGCGTTAGAGCGGAACGAGGCGGCCTGTTCTAAGGTTCTTTGATCGTCAGGTAGCGATCAATCTCAGGCTTGCTGATCGTCTGCTTCCGCCCGCTCGGCCAGCGAACTTCGATGGTCGCAACGCCGGTCGCCGCACCGAGTCCGACGAGGAGGCGCGGGTCGTTCGCGGAGAGATAGCTGCCGGCGGCGGTCGCGTCGAAAGTTTGTTTGCGCCCCGTCGCATCGGTGACGACGACGCGCGCGCCCGTGCCCGAGCGGTGCGATTTCGTGCCCGCGAGCGAGAGACCGAGCCAGTGGTTCTTCGTGCCGTCGTTGCCGAGGACGACGGGCGCGCCGTCCGTGACGCCCAGCACGATGTCCGTGTCGCCGTCGTTGTCGAGGTCGCCGAAGGCCGCGCCGCGCGCCGCCTGTGGCTGGTTGAACGACGCGCCCGCCGAGGCCGAGACGTTCAGGAATTTGTGCGGCTCGCCGGGTCGCGCGGCGGGCACGCCGCGCATCAGGAGCGGCGTCTGTTTGTACTTGAGATAGCTCGTTGTCCGTTCAATCGTGTCGAGGACGTGGCCGTTGGCGACGAAGATGTCGCGCCAGCCGTCGTTGTCGAAGTCTATGAAACGCGTGCCCCAGCCCGTGTAGAGCAGCGTGATCTGGCCGACGCCCGAAGTTTGCGTGACGTAGTTGAAAGACATCTCGCCCGCGTTCAGATAGAGCGGGTAGGTTTCGTTCGAGAGGGCGGTGATGAAGATGTCGGGGCGGCCGTCGTTGTCGAAGTCGGCGGCGTCCACGCCCATTCCGGCGAAGGTCTTGCCGTTCTCGTCGTAACCGACGCCTGCGACGAGCGCGACATCCTCGAACGTGCCGTCGCCCCGGTTACGATAGAGCGACTGGCGCACGCTGTCGTTGGCGACGATGATGTCGGTGAAGCCGTCCGAGTCGAAATCGGCGAAGGCGACGCCGAGACCCTTGCCGCCGGGGTCTGCTATACGCGCCGCCGCGCTCACGTCTTCAAACGTGCCGTCCGTGCGCTGGCGATAGAGAATGTTCGACGTGCCTTTGAAGTTGTCCGGGTGGCAATAGGCGCGAAGACCGGGACGCTGCTCGCCGCAATAGAGGTCGCCGCGCGCGAAATCCCACTCCATGTAGCGCGCGACGAAGAGATCGAGCCGCCCGTCGTTGTTGTAGTCGAGCCAGCCCGCGCTCGTTGACCAGCCGCCGCCCGCCACGTTCAGTTTCTTCGACATGTCCTCAAACGTGCCGTCGCCCCGGTTGCGATAGAGAATGTTCCCGCTGTAGGCGGTGACGTAGAGGTCTGTGTGGCCGTCGGCGTCGAAGTCGCCGGCCGCCACGCCCATGTCGTAACCGAAGCCGCCGACGCCCGCGCGCTCCGTCGTGTCCTCGAATGTGCCGTCCGCTTTTTGCCGGTAGAGGCGATTCCGGAAACGAGCGTCCCGTTTGTCGGGGCGAGCGTCGGCGGCGGGCATCGGGTCTTCGAGCCGCGCGCCGTTGGTGAAATAGATGTCGAGCCGCCCGTCGTTGTCGTAATCAAAGAGCGCGACGCCCGCGCCCATTGATTCCAACAGGTACTTGCGCGAGGTGACAGACGCGACGTGTTTGAAATTGACGCGCGCGGCGGCCGTGATGTCCGTGAAGGTGACGGGCGAAGGCGATTGCGGCGCGGCCGGTGGGGGCGTCTTCGCCGGGTCGCCGCCCGCGCCGCTGTAGGAACGCCCGGTGCGTTGGGGCGTCGGTTGCGGCGCGGGCGTCGTTTGTTGTGCGTGCGCGGGGCGCGGGAGGAGGAGGCCGGGAGAGAGAGACAGCGCGATTGCGAGCGAGACGTGCGACAGGAAACGACGTGCGAGGGAACTTGAAAAGGCGTTCATCTGAAACTTCGAGCACTAACGTTGATTCTTAAATTGTTCGCGCGGGAGAAGCCGGAAGGCGCGCTGTCGCCGCCCCGGACACGGGGTAACTTTACAGGCAAAGGGCGGCATAGTACAGTTACGCGCGAACATCCGGTTATCTTGTAAAACCCCACGCAAAAAAACTGATGAGACTTTTGAGAACCCCCTCTGCGTTTCATACGCAGGCAAAAATTTACACTACGTGCGGTCTGATTTTCATACTCGCGCTCGGCTGTCTCGCCGGTCGTCAGGCGCAGGCGCAGCAGCAGCCCGCGAAGGCCAGGACGCCCGCCCCCGAGCGCACGCGGCTCGAAGTGATCGAGGACTTGTCCGAATCGCTCGCCAACGATCTGCTCGAACTGTCGGTCGCCACGCGCGACCGAGACCTCGAACGCACGGCGCAGTTTTTCCCCGCGAAACTCAACTCATCGCCTTACCCGGCGCGCGCTCTGCCGCTCAAGGATTCGGTCAAGTGGGTGAAGATGCACGACTGGATAGCCGACGCGCCCGATGCCGTCACCATCACGCGCAACGGCACGCTCCCGCCCTTTAAGACAGTTATCCCCGGCAGCGAAGTTGCGAAGACTCCGCGCGCGATGACGCGTGAGGAGTTCATGCGCGGCTGGGTTGAATTTCTCGCGCACTTCTCCGAGATCGAAGACGCGCGCTTCAAAGTCAAAGAGGCCAACTTCGACGAGGGCGCGCAGGCCGTCGCGGGCGCGAAAGAGCCGACGGCCGTGGTCGGCGCGACGGGCAAGGCGCGCGTGGCCTTCTACGTCATCGGGCGCGACACCGAAGGGCGGCGCGAATGGGCGCGCGGCGTCGCAAACGTTCAGGTGCGCTACGACGCGTCGAATCGCTGGCAGTTCGATACGTTCTCGCTCGCCTCGCTCGATTCGATGGTGGCGACGAGCGATCTCTTCTCGGAAGTGGCGATTCCGGCGGGCGTCGGCGCGAGCCTCCCGGCGTTCGGCTCGGCGGGCAACGGCGGCTTCGTCTGGCACGGCGCGGCGGCCTCGGATTTCAACCGCGACGGCCTGATAGACCTCTTCGTCACCGCGCCCGCGCGCAACTTTCTCTACCTGAACGACGGCACGGGACGCTTCAAGGACGCGTCCGACGCGGCGGGCGTGAAACTGCTCGCGACCGGCGTCGCGCCCCTCGTCTTTGACTACGATAACGACGGCGACGGCGACGTGTTTGTCTCAAACGTCGGCGCGCAGGTTCTGTTCGAGAATCGTCTCGTGCCCGATGGCAAGCTGGAGTTTCGAGACGTGTCGCAGGAGTCGGGCGTCGGCGGCGTGACGGCCATCGGCTTCTCGGCGGTCGCGGGCGACGTAAACAACGACGGGCGGCAGGACATCTACATCACCTCCTACAATCGCTACGGGCAGATCACGCCCGACTCCTGGTTTCGCGCCACTAACGGCACGCCGAACCTTTTGCTCATCAATCAGCCCGACGGCACGTTCAAAGAAGAGGCGAAACGTTGGGGCGTAGACGACAGCCGTTGGAGTTACGCGGCGGCCTTCGCCGACGTAAACGCGGACGGCCGCATTGATCTCTACGTCGCCAACGATTTCGGCGAGAAGGCGATGTTCATCAATCAGGGCGACAAGTTCACGGACGAGGCGAAGGAGCGCGGCGTGCTAGACCCCGGCAACGGGATGGGCGTCTCCTTCGGCGACTACAACAACGACGGCCTCCTGGACGTTCACGCCTCGAACATGTCTTCGACGGCGGGCAACCGCATTCTCGCGCGTCTCTTCCCGAACCAGAGCGCGAAGGACAACGTCTTGAAGAAGCTCGCGGCGGGCAACAACCTCTTCGAGAATCAGGGCGGCGGGAAGTTTCGCGACGTGACTTCGGAAGTGGGCGGCTTCGGCGGCGGCTGGGCGTGGGGCGGCGGCTTCATAGATTTCGACAACGACGGTTGGGAAGACATCTACACGCCGAACGGCTTCATTTCGGGCAAGTCCATGAAGGACACTTGAAGCCACTTCTGGCGTCAGGTCGTGACGCAAAAAAATGATGGCAAGGAAGAGAAGGGCGCGCTGCGCACGGATCAGACGCAGTTGATGTTCGGCGAGGGATTTTCCTTCAGCGGCTACGAACGCGACCCGCTCTACCTGAATCTGGGCACAAAGAAGTTCATGGACATCTCCGGCGTCTCCGGCATTGACTCGATCACGGACGGCCGCGCGGGCGTCTTCGCGGACTTCGACAACGACGGCGACCTCGACGTGTTCTCCACCACGATTCAGGGTCAGGCGCACCTGCTCTTTCGCAACAACGTCGGGCAGACGAACAACTGGCTGCGCATCGCGCTCGAAGGAAACGAGCGCACCGGGCGCGACGCTTTCAGCGCAATCGTCCGCGTCAAGACTTCTCAGGGCACGCTCACGAAGATCAAGGACGGCGGTACGGGTTTCATCTCGCAGCACGACCCGCGCCTCCTGTTCGGGTTGGGACAGGACGCCCGCGCCGAGTGGATCGAAGTGACATGGCCGCACGGCAAAGTCGAGCGGTTCGCGGGCGAGGCCAAAGCGGGCGCGACGCTGTTGCTGCGCGAGGGCACGGGGCGCGCGCAGGAAATGACGGCGGCGCGCGCCAAGCTGCCCGATCCGCTGACGCGCACGGAGGCGTTCGCGCTAGGGTTGAAGATCAGGGTGGGGCAGCCGATGCCCGAACTGGCGTTGAAGCCCGTGGGTCGCGCCGCCACCTCTCTGCGCAAGCAGTTGAAGCCCGGCCGCCGCGCGCTGCTGAACGTCTGGGCAACGTGGTGTACCCCTTGCGCGGCGGAGATGCCGGAACTGGAAAAACTGCGCGCTCCCTTAGCCGCGCGCGGCATTGATTTGATGGGCCTGAACGTGGACAGCGACCCCACGGCGGACGTGGGCGGCTTCATCAGGGCGCATCGCGTGCGGTATCCGAACTACCTCGGCGGCGTGGCCGCCATCGAGAGCCTGTACGCGACCGACGAACTCTCCGTGCCGATGTCGCTTATCGTGGACGACCGAGGCGTCGTGACGGAGATCATCCCCGGCTGGTCTGCCGAGACGCGCAAGCGTTTCAGCGCGCTCGCGGGCGAAGCCGACGGCGGCGCAGGCGCAACCGATGCTACGGGGACGAAAGCGCGTGCGCGCAAGAATCATCGCTGACGGCCGCCCCGGCGCGTATGCGCTTTTGCCATACCCGCAAGGGGTGTGAAACCTGATAAGGAGAACGTATGAGTAAAATGAGACATCATCGCCTGACAACTTTATTCGCGCTCTGCGCGCTCATCGCCGCGCTGTCGTCGGTTGCCGCGGCGCAAGCGCCCGTGGTTCTCAGCGGCGCGCAACTCGCGCGCATCGTGCCGGCCGGTTTCTTCTTCGAGGGGCAGAGCGCGCCCACGCAGATGCGCAACGCCGCCGCCGCGCGCTTCGGCGCAAAGCAGCACGTCGTCGCCGGGATGGTTGACACCTCCGGCTATTCGGCCGACGTGCGTTCGAGGTATGAAGGCTTCTTCATCATAGACACGCCGATGATGGTCGGCGGGCAGGAACTCGCCACCGGCGCTTACGGCTTCGGCTTCGTGGAGAACAACAGGTTCACCATCTCGGACGTTGGCGGCACGCAACTTTTCACCGTCAACACCGAGCCTGATCGAAACTTGCGACGGCCGCGACCGCTGATGATGATGCGCGGCGCGGGCGGCGTGCGCCTCTACAGCGGGCGGCGTTACGTGACGATCACTTTGAGGTAGTCTGTTCGTCGCCGCCCGACGGCCGGGCGGTGAATCACGCGGTAAGTTTTCAGCATGTACGGCGCAAAGGTTCGAGAGGCGGAGGGCGCAAAGGATTTCTATATTTCTTTGCTCCCTCCGCCTCTCGCTTCACGCCCTCCGCTTTGGAGTTACACCCGTGGACGGCACTCAATCGTGTGTCGCGCTCAACGGTTTCACCACGTGTCCCGGATAAAAAATCTTTCGTGCTAAAACGTCGTCTTTTGATCGCCGGCGCGCTATCCGTCGCCGCACTGCTTCTCATCGCGCCCCCTGACGCGACGCATTCCGCGCGTCACCCGGCGACCATTTCCGCGCCGGGGCAGAGTTCCGCGAGCGCGCGCGAGGCCGCCTACCGCGCCAACAATCTCGGCGTCGCCCTGCTCGAACAGTTCAAGCACGCGGAGGGCGCGGAACAGTTTCGCCGCGCCCTGAAACTCGACCCGCAACTCGCGCTCGCGCACATCAACCTGGCCGTCGCGCTCTACAACGTGCCCGACGCGGACGCCGCCGCACGCGCCGCAGCCGACGCCCTCGCCCACGCGCCCGGCGCGCCGCAGCCGCTCTACATTCAAGCCCTCATCGCCCGCTCGCGTAATCAAACGGACGAGGCCGTCGCGAGCTTCCGCCGCGTGCTCGAAATTGACCCGCGCGACACGGGCGCGAACGTCAATCTCGGCCAACTCTACGCGCAGCAGCGCAACTACGCGGAGGCCGAGCGCGCCTTCCGCGTCGCACTCGACTCCGAGCCTTACAACAACACCGCGCTCTACGGGCTGGCAAACGTCCTTTTGCGTTCCAATCAGCGCGAAGAAGGCCAACGCCTGTTGCAGCAGTTTCAAGTTTTGCGCCAGACGGGCGCGGGCACGAGCATCGGCACGAACTATCTCGAACAGGGACGCTACGCCGAAGCCGTCACCTCGACGGGCGCGGAGGCCGGACTCGTCGATCAAAACGTTCCTCAGGTGACGTTTACCGATGCGACGACGAGCGTGTTGCCTGCCCCCGCAAGAAGCGCGGCCGGCGGCGCGAACGCGGGAGCGACGCCTACGCGCGGCGGCGGTAAAGGGAAGACCGCAACGCGGTCGAACGGCGGCGGGCGTGTAAAGAGTAATCCGCAGCCAGGTCAAAAGGCCGAGTTTGCCAAAGCCTTCGGGGCGACCGTGCTGTTTGATTATGATGGCGACGGCGACCTCGATCTCTATGACGGTGCGCCCGGCGGCCAGCGCCTCTATCGCAACGACGGCGGCAAGTTTCTCGACGTTACGGCGAGCGCCGGTGCGTTCGCCGTGCCGTCGGCTAAGACGGCGACGGGCGCGGTCGCGGGCGATTACGATAACGACACGCGCCCCGACCTGTTCGTGCTGCGCCTCGATGGTCGCCATCAGCTTTATCATAACGACGGCGACGGGAAATTTTCCGATGCGACGCAGACGGCGAACATCTCCACCCTCGCTTGTCCTGTCTCTTTCTCCGCGGCTTTCGCCGACGTGGATCACGACGGCGATCTGGACATCTTCATCGTCGGCTACGCCCTCGCTTCCAGCACGCAGGCCAATGTGAACAATTTGCTGTTGCGCAATAACGGCGATGGCAAATTCACGGACATCACCGCGACGGCGAAGGTCGCGGGGCGGAAGCTGAACGGCTGGGCGGTCGTGCCCACCGATTATGACAACCGGCGCGACGTGGACTTGCTTGTCCTCTATCTCCAAGGCAGTCCCGCGCTCTATCGAAACTTGCGCGATGGTTCTTTTGAGGACGTGGCGGCGGATGCCGGGTTGGAGGTGAAAGGTTCGCTCGTCTGCGCGGCGGCGGGGGATGTCAACAAAGATGGCTTCACTGATTTCTTTTTCGGGCGGATAGATGCGCCGGGTCTGTTTGTTCTGAGCAACGGGCGTGGAGGCTTCAAGGCGACGCCCGCGTCTGATGCTACGCGTGACGCGCGCGCCGCGCAGTTTCTTGATTATGACAACGACGGGTTGCTCGATCTGTTGCTCTTAACGGAAGGCGGAATGCGCGTCTGGCGCAATGCCGGTCAGAGTTGGGCGGATGTGAGCAACCGGGCGGTAGCCATTACGCTGCGGCCGGATGCTTCGTTGCAGGGCAAGGATAATTTGCCCGCTCTCGTGACCGGTGATGTGGACGGCGACGGCGACACGGATTTCTTCATGCGCGATGCGGCGGGACGCCTGCGCTTCGGGCGCAACGATGGGGGCAACCGCAACCGCTCGCTCAGGGTGCGTCTCGCGGGGCGCGTAAGCAATCGAAGCGGCGTGGAAGCGAAGGTCGAGATGCGCGCGGGGAGTTTGTGGCAGAAGTTGGAAGTTTACGCGGCTAGCCCCGCGCCCGCGCCCGCCGATCTCGTCTTCGGTCTGGGGCGGCGCGAGAGCGCGGATGCGGTGCGCGTGCTGTGGCCTTCGGGCACGGTGCAATCGGAGACGGAGTTTCCCGCCGCAGCGGGGGGCGTCGTGGGCGAGAGGCAGAAGGGCGAGCCGAACGTTGCGGCGACGAACGCGACGAAGAACGCGACGTTGACCGTGACGGAACTTGATCGCAAGCCCTCTTCGTGCCCGTACCTGTTCGCCTGGAACGGCGAGCGGTTCGAGTTCGTCACGGATTTCATGGGCGGGGGCGAACTCGGCTACTGGGTCGCGCCGGGCGTGCGCGCCGCGCCCGACCCGGACGAGTACGTGCGAATCCGCGGCGACGCGTTGCGGCCGCGCGACGGGCGCTACGAGTTGCGCGTGACGAACGAACTCGAAGAAGTTCTCTTCCTGGACAAGCTGCAACTCGTCGCCGTCTCGCACCCGGAAGGCGTGGAAGTTTATCCCGGCGAGGGACTCGGCAGCCCGCTCGCCTCGGAGTTCCGGCTGTTCGCCGCGCGCGATGCGCGACCCCCCGCCCGCGCCGTTGACGAACACGGCCACGACGTGCGCGCCCGCATCGCCGAACTCGACCGCAGTTACCCCGACGACTTCGCGCTCGAACCCCTTCGCGGCTATGCCGCCGAGCACACGCTGACGCTCGATCTCGATGAGGGCGAACGCGCCTCGGCGAGCGCGCGAAAGGGAAGCGCGGGCAGGGCGAAGGAGCCGACGCGCCTGCTGCTCACGGGTTGGACGGATTACGCTTTCTCAAGCGACAACGTCGCCGCAGCGCAACGCGGCCGGAGCCTGCGCCCGCCCGCGCTGCAAGTGAAAGACGCGAGCGGCCGGTGGTGCACAATCTACGAAAGCATCGGCGTTCCCGTCGGACGGCCGCAGACGGTCGTCGTTGACCTCACCGGAAAGTTTCTTTCGCGCCACAGGGAAGTGCGCATCGTCACGAACATGCGCATCTATTGGGATCAAATTCTGGTTGATACGTCGGACACGCCCGCGCCCACAGAGTTAACACGGCTCGCGCCCCTAGGCGCGGACTTGCGCTGGCGCGGCTTCTCGGCGCAGGCGTCGCCCGATGGCCGCGAGCCTTACCTCTACGATTACGCGCGCGTCGCGTCCGTCTCGCCGTGGAAAGTCTTCACCGGCCGCTACACGCGCGAGGGCGACGTGCGCGAGTTGGTGCGGACGCTGGACGACATGTTCGTCATCTCGCGCCCCGGCGACGAGTTGTCGCTCTCATTCGATGCGACCGCGCTCGCGCCCCTGCCGCGCGGCTGGACGCGCACTTTCCTGCTCTACACTCACGGCTATAGCAAAGAGATGGACATCAACTCGGCCAGCCCCGAACAGGTCGCGCCGCTCCCGTTCCGGCGCATGAGCGAATACCCGTACAAGTGGCCGGAGTCTTATCCGGCGACGCCCGCGTACCTCGATTATCTCGAACGCTACAACACGCGCGTCGTCGGCGCGGCGCTACCTCAATTAGTGACAGGTGACAGGTGACGGGTGACAAGATAAAGACGGGTATTTAATCTTGTCACCCGTCACCTGTCACTTGTCACTGTTTTAAAATTATGAACCACATACGTTATTCCGTCGCGGCCTGTCAGGTTGATCAGCCGAACCCGTCCGAGCGGCGCGAGATGCGGCGCAACACCGAGCGGATGTTGTCGCTGATAGATTCGGCGGTGGCGGGCGCGGCTCCGTTTCTGCCCGTGCGCCTCGTCGTCTTCCCGGAGTTCGCGCACGCCGCGCCGGTCTTCCCGACGCTCGAAGAATTGCGGCGCAAGCTGGCCGTGCCCATCCCGAACGAACACACCGAACTGTTGGAGCGAAAGGCGCGCGAGCACGGCATCTACATCCAGAGCGGCTCGATGCTGGAAGTTGACCCGAAGTGGCCGACCGCCGTCTTCAACACAACGTGCCTCATCGGGCCGGAGGGCGTCCTCTACAAATACCGCAAGGTCAACACGTGGATTCCCTACGAGGTACACACCAGCCCGCACGACCTCGCGGGCTACGACGAGCCGCTCTTTCCCGTGGCCGACACGGAGATCGGTCGCATCGGCTGCGCCATCTGTTACGATTGGCTGTTCCCGGAAGCCATCCGCCAACTGGCCTCGAACGGCGCGGAAATTCTGGTGCGCGTCTCGGCTTACATGGACCCGTGGGGGGCGACCGAGCCGATGGACTGGTGGACGCTCATCAACCGCTGCCGCGCGCTGGAAAATACGGCCTACGTCGTGGCCGCCAATCAAGGCGCGAGTCTCAGGCACTACCCGCCCTATTCGTGGCCGGGCGGCAGTCAGGTGGTTGATTTCGACGGGCGACTGTTAGCGCAGGCCAGCCCCGGGCCGGGCGAGCGCATCGTCGTCGCCCCCATAGACATCTCCGCGCTCAGGCACGAACGCGCCGCGCGCCGCGGCCATCACATGCTCGCACACCTGCGCACGGAGGCTTACCCCGTCTATTCCGCGCACGTCTATCCGCCACGCCGCGAGGGCGACGCGGGCGCGCCGCTCTCTTATGAGACGAACAACGAGTTGATCGAAGAGGCGAAGCGAGGGCTGGATTCCCACGGGCGCGACTAAGATTCGGACGTGCTCCGGCCGGAGGCCGACGACTTTTCCTGCGGGGTCAAAGGCGCGCGCGACGCCTGGGGCAAAAATGAATTGACAGGGAGTTGATTCTGTATTAAAAATCTTCGTTCGAGCAAGCAACAAACTGTCCTTTCGAACGTCCGACTCTATCAAACAGGCTAAATTTTTCTCGCCAAGAGTTGTTTTTCTCAATAAATGGTCAGGCGCGCCAGAGGTCTCCGACCGAGTCTCGAATCCGCCTACGTGAGGCAGCAACTTGCCGGCATCTCCACAGCACGAGGCTCAGCTATGACATATCACAGGCTCAGTTCGCGACGGGTCGCTCAACTCTTCGCTCTGCTCTTTTGTTTCGCCGCTTTCGGCGCGGCATCGCTCCACGCCCAAACCAATAAAGGCACGATTCTCGGCACGGTGACAGACCCGCAGGGAGGATTGGTGAACGGCGCGAAAGTGACGGCCGTCAACCTTGCCACCAACACTTCGGCCGAAGACACGACGACCGAGTCGGGCATCTACACGATCCCCAACCTCGACCCCGGCATGTATCGCGTGACCATCGAGGCGACGGGCTTCAGAACCGTGGTCAACGAGTCGGTCAGACTGGAAACCAACGCGCGCCTGCCGATTGACGCGCAACTGGAAGTCGGCGCGGTGGGCGGCGATGTCGTCACGGTGACGGATCAAGGCCCTCTGGTCGAGAGCGAAACGAGCGTGCGCGGCGACCTGATCACGGGACGCGAAGTGACCGACCTCCCGATCTCGCAACGCAACTTCACGCTGCTGGCGGCGCTGTCGCCTGGCGTCACGCGCCCGAATCTCGGATTGCTCGGCGGCGGCGGCAACTTCGTCGCGGGTGGCGGCGGCCAGAACAACACGGAGTCCACGCGCTTCCGCGAGTCGGGCGGCTCAGTCCTCGTCGTCAACGGCGCGCGCGCGACGAATAACAATTTCCGCCTCGACGGCGTGGACAACAACGAATCGCAGTTCGGCCAGATCGCCATCTACCCGAACCCGGACGCCATCGCCGAGTTCAAAGTCGAATCGAGCGTGCCGACGGCCGAGAGTGGACGCGCGGGCGGCGGCGTCATTTCCACGACCTTCAAGTCCGGCGGCAACGAAGTACACGGCACGGCCTTCGAGCAGTATCAGGGGCGCTTCCTGAGTGCGGCGGCTTCCAGATTCGACGAGCCTAATAGCTCCGTCCCGAACTACGTCACGCACAACTTCGGCGGCGTCGTCGGCGGGCCGATCTTCCTGCCGCGTTTCGGCGAAGGCACGCCCGCTTTCTACGACGGTCGTAACCGCAGCTTCTTCTTCGTCTCGGTCGCCGGCCAGCGCAACCGCACGCCCATCTTCGGCGGCGGCGAATCGCCCTCCAACGTTCCCGTCCCGACGGCGCTCATGCGCGTGGGCAATTTCAGCGAACTGCTCCAGCCGGGCAATCTGGTCAGGTACAACGTCCCCGGCCCCGGCAACACGAGGAGACTCGTGACCGCGCCGCAAGGCACGCTCTTCGACCCGGCGGGCAATCCCATCCCCGGCAACGACCTGCGTAACTGCCCGACCTGCGGCGCGCTGTCGCCGTTCGCTCAGAACTATCTCAACGCCTTCCCGCTGCCGAATCTGCCGGGCGCGGGGCGCAACTTCAGCACCAACCGCTCGGAGCGCGCCAACGTTGACAGCTACGACATCAAGATCGATCACCGCTTCACGGAGAACAACTCTTTCTTCGCCCGTTACAGCAAGTCGGACACGGCGCGCTCGCGCGACAACTTCTTCCCGCTCGGCTCTTCGCCGAACGGCAACGATCTGCCGGCCGGCCCTTCGGCGGGCGACGAGTTCGGCAACTCGAAGGGCTTCACGATGGGCAACACCCACACGTTCTCGCCCTCGGTCGTCAACGATGCGCGCTTCGGCGTGACGCGCGTCTCCATCGGCATCTTCAACACGGGCGTCAACGGCACGGGCGGTTTCTCCCCGAACGTCTCGGCCAACCTCGGCGCACGCAACATCAACCTCAGCAACACGTCGAGCGGCATCGTCCTCGTCGGCATCGTGGATAACCTGACGGGCACCGACCGCGCCACCGAGTTCACGGGCGACGGCGGCCCCTTCTATTTCCTCTCGAACAACTTCAACTTCGTGGATGCCGTGACGGTCGTCAAAGGCCGTTCGACCTTCAAATTCGGCGGCGACTTCCGCGTCCGCCAGAACAGCAACTACGACGGCGGGCGCAACGGCGGCACGAAGGGCAACTATCAGTACGGCACGTCGAACGTCTTCTCGACCCAGAACGACGCCAACGGCAACCCCATCCAGATTGACCGCGGCTTCGTCTCGGGCAACTACAACGGCATCGGCCCGAACGACACCGGCTCGTCGCTCGCCAACTTCCTGCTCGGCTACAGCCCCGGCTTCCTGACGCGCGGCGACCCGGGCGGCCCCTTCTTCCAGTCGAGCAAAGAGATCGCCTTCTTCGTGCAGGACGACTGGAAAGTTCGTCCCGACCTGACGCTCAATCTCGGCCTGCGCTACGACATCTTCACCGCGCCGACCGAACGATTCAACGCGCAGACGAACTTCGATCCGGCGACCGGAAGGCTCAACGTCGCGGGCGACGGCGTGGCTGGCGGGCGCGACCTCGCCCAGACGGATATGAACAACTTCGGGCCGCGCATCGGCTTCGCCTACAGCGGCCTCAAAGAAGACAAGTCCGTGGTGATCCGCGGCGGCTACGGCATCCTCTACACCACCGACGTGAGCGGCGCGCAGCCCCTCACGGCCAATCCGGGAACGGGCGCTTCCAGCTACAACTGCAACCCGATCACCAACCCGACCGGGGCGGGTTGCGCCGGCGTCCCGACGCGCTACCTGTTCGACGTGGGCGTGCCCACGTCGGTCGGCACGGTGGCCGCCCCGGGAACGACTTTCGCCGCGCCGACGGGCGGGCGTCTGCTCTTCGTAGACCCGAACCGTCAGGACGAGATGTACCACCAGTACAACCTGACGGCGCAGTACGAGTTTGCGCCGAACTGGCTGGCCGAAGTCGGCTACGTCGGCTCGGCGGGCAGAAACCTGCTGGTGCTGAGTAACATCGGCACGGCGGGTGATCAGGGCGGCCCCGGTTCGCGCGAAGTGGCGGGCATCAACGAGGTGGTCGCCACCCGTTACACGGGCAGTTCCAGCTATAACGCCCTGCAAACCAAACTGGAGAAACGCTTCTCTCGCGGCCTGTCAATTTTATCGTCCTATACCTGGGGGCACGCCATTGACGATTCGCCCGGCGGCATCTGCTCCAACGGCGCGAGCGCGCGCGACTGCGGCCCCGACAACCCGCTCAGGCCGGAACTCGAACGCGGCAACTCCGACACGGACGTTCGCCACCGCTTCACCTTCGCCAACGTCTACGATCTGCCGCTCGGTCGCGGTCGCGCTTTCGGCGGCGACATGCCCGCCGCGCTCGACTTCCTGATCGGCGGCTTCCAGTTCAACAACATCATCACGCTCCAGAGCGGCCCCGTCTACAACGTCACCGCCAACGGCGGGCGCGTGGACATCATCGGCGACCCGACGCCGACGGCGGCCGACCGCGCCGCCGGCAGGCAACTCAACCGCCTCGCCTTCCGCGCGGCGCAGACGCCGGTCTTCGCCAGCGATCCGAACGGGCCGCGCTTCGGCTCGCTCGGGCGCAACGTGTTTCGCGGCGACAAGCAATTCTATTGGGACGCGTCGCTCTTCAAGAACTTCCCCGCGCGTTGGATCAGCGAGGATTTCAGAGCGCAGTTCCGCTTCTCCGCCTACAACGTGTTGAACCGCGTCAACCGTTCCTTCCCGAACGGCGACATCAACAACGGGGGCGATTTCGGCAGAGACCTGAACGAGCAGCGGCGTCGTCAAATCGAGTTCGCGATCAAACTGATCTTCTAAACGGCGGCTCGATCCCGTTAGTCTCCAGTCGAGTGGCGAGCAGGCACTACCGCTCGCCACTCGATTGCTTTATAGCCCGCGCTCGGGCTGTCGCCGTGACGCTTGAGTTCGCCGTCTCCTGACGTTAATCTTGAACGCTCTCCCGGGCGGAATATTTGCCGTGGCGACTGCCGGCCGCTTAAAACTTCCGGCTGCTGATCTAATGTTTTACCCACGCATCATGCGCAGTTTTCGCGGCGGCCTGTCTCACGCGCCGGGCCTCTTCGCGTGCCTCCTGCTCGCCGGAATCTGCGCGCCCGCCCTGTCTCTCACCCGCGCAACGCAGGAGAGACGCCCGGCCGCGAGGCAGGCTGCCGCGACACAGCAACCGTCAAAAG
The DNA here is from genome assembly GCA_035296445.1 of Pyrinomonadaceae bacterium. Lineage (GTDB taxonomy): Bacteria > Acidobacteriota > Blastocatellia > Pyrinomonadales > Pyrinomonadaceae > JAIVJZ01. The sequence goes on from DATHAZ010000191.1 coordinate 27,543, forward strand.
CCCCGGCGCGCCGTGACGCGCACGCCGGGGCTTTGCTGCGTGAAGCCGCCGCGCTGTTGCAGTCAGGCAAACTCGCCGAAGCGGAGGCGGCGGCGCGCAAGGCCGTGGTCGTCGCGCCGCGAGATGCCGACGCACGCTCGCTGCTCGGCGTCATACTCGATCAAAGCGGGCGGTCGGCGGACGCCGAGCGCGAGTATCGCGAGGCGCTCCGGTTAGCTCCGCGGCACGCGCCCTCGCTCGCCAATCTAGGCGTGCTGCTCTCGCGCACGAATCGCGTCGAGCAGGCCATAGAGAGTTTCGAGGCCGCGCTCAGAATCGCGCCCTCGAACGCCTTCGCCGTCTTCAACCTCGGCGCGCTCTACGCAGCGCGCGGCGACTACAAACGCGCTATCCCCCTGCTCGAACGCGCCGCCGGGGTGGGTGTCAACGCGACTGCCGCCGATTCGGGCGATCTCGCGCTCCTGCTCACGCTCGCCAATGCTTACGGGCACGACGGGCGCGGCGAAGATGCGGCGCGACTGGCGGCGCGGGTGGAGAAACTCGCGGGCGACGATCCGCGTGTGCTGTTCACGCTCGCGCTAAGCCTGGCCGAAGCGCGCGAATACGCACGCGCCGTCCCGCTCTTCGAGCGCACCGACGCGCTCCGCCCGCGCACCTTCGAGGTGCTCTACAACCTCGGCGTCGCGCTCTATAATCTCGACCGCCTCGACGACGCGGCGCGCGCCCTGCGCTCGGCCGCGGAGCTTTCGCCCGCCGCCGCCGAACCCTACTACCGTCTCGGCCTCATCGCCTCCGCGCGCAACGAGGCGCAGGCGGCCATAGACCTCTGGAGCAAGTCGCTCGCGCTGCGCCCGTCGTTCGCCGAAGCGAATTTCATGATCGGCGAAGAGTTGCTCAAACGACGCGCGACCGACGAGGCGATCCCGTTTTACCGGCGCGCCGTCGAACAGGACGCCGCGAAACTCATCTACCACATACGCCTCGGCGTCGCGAACTTCCGCAGCAAGCACTACCAGACGGCGCGCGAGGTGTTCGATGCGGCCTTGAAGCGTTTTCCCGACAACGCCAACCTCTATTACCTGATCGGCTATGCGGCGCGCGCCGAAGGCCGTTACGACGAAGCCATCGCCGCCTTCCGGCGTTCGCTCGCGCTGCAACCGGACAACCCGGACGTGCTCACCAACCTCGGCTACATCGCCAACCAGCGCGGCGAGGTCTTGGAGTCAGAGCGTCTGCTGCGTCAGGCCATCGCGCTCGACGCGAAGAATTTCGCCGCGCATCACGATCTGGGTCGCCTGCTGGTGAAACTGAAACGCTACGATGAGGCCGTGCCGCTCCTCGAACGCGGCGTCGCGCTGAACCCCGACGACCCCGGCGTCCATTACCAACTCTTCACGGCCTACTCGCGGCTCAAACGCAAGGCGGACGCCGACAGGGAACTCGCCATCTTCAAGCGTTTTGAAGAGGCGCGCAAACACGCCCCGACGCCGCTCGGCGGCGAGGCGGCGGCGACCGGCGCGGACGCCGAGGACACGGCCGCCCCCGCGCCCCTCCCGGCTTCCGTCTCCGGCGAGGGCGTCAAACCGCCGCGCTAACGGTCTCTGCCCGGCGTGCCCGTGCGCCCCGGCGCGCGCATAAGTTAACCGGGCGGGAGCCTTGCGACGCGCGTGCGCGCCGCGCGTGCGGCGAAAACCTCGGAGCATGAACATGGGAAGAAGAGGGAAGTTGTCGGCCGTCGTGTTGATGCTGTTCGCAGTAGCTTCGGGCGGCGGCTATTTCGCACACCGCGCGCGCGCATCTTCCGCGTCTGCTGCGGCGTCCGTCATGCAGAAGAAGTTGACGGGCAAACAACTTGAGAGCGCGAAAATTTTGTATGAAAACAACTGCGCGCGCTGCCACGGCGCGGACGCGCGCGGGCAGACGGCGATGGGCAAAGCCTTCGCCGCACCGAATCTGGCCGACGCCGCCTGGTGGAAGAAAGAACGACCGAGCGATAAACGCCTGACGACTTCGATCCGCGACGGGCGCAACCAGCAGCGAATGCCCGCCTTCGGGCAACAACTCTCCAAATCCGAGATTGCCGCGCTCGTCCGTCTGGTGCGAACGTTCAACGGCAATTAGCTGACAACACCACCCGCTCACAGGTTTTCGAGGAACGACGCCAGCGCATGCCACTCACAAAGTCCGCAACGCTTACCGCACGGTCTTTCGTTCTCGCCATCGTCGCGCCACTCTGTTTCGCCGCGACCATTCGCGCGCAAAACTCCCGCGCCCCCGTCGTCTCGAACGCGCCCGCCGTCTCGAAAGTCGAGCCGCCTTCGTGGTGGGCGGCGCACACCATCAACCCCGTCCGCCTGCTCGTGCGCGGCGCGAACCTGCACGGCGCGCGCGTCACGCCCACGCGCGCGGGAACGGAGACGAGCGCGGTCGTCACAAACACGGCGGGCACTTACGTCTTCGTCAGCGTCCACATCAGCCCCGCCGCGCGGCCGGGCGATTACCCGCTCGCGCTGGAGACGCGAGGCGGGAAAGCTTTGATCCCCTTTCGCCTGAACGCTCCGCTCGATCCGGCCACGCACTTTCAAGGCATCACGACCGACGACGTGATCTACCTGATCATGCCGGATCGCTTCGCGAACGGCGACCCGTCGAACGACATCCCACAGGGCGCGCCGCGCGCCGCGACCGACCGTGGAAATGCGCGCGCCTTTCACGGCGGCGACCTGCGCGGCATCATCAAACGCCTGCCTTACCTGAAAGAGTTGGGCGTCACCGCGCTCTGGCTCAATCCCTGGTACGACAACTGGAACGGCATCAAGACCTGCGACAAGCCGTGGTGTCCGAACACCTACTACCACGGCTATCACGCGATTGATTATTACGCCGTCGAAGATCGCTTCGGCGACATGGAGACGCTCGGCGAGTTGGTGGAAAAGGCGCACGCGTCCGGCATCAAGATCATTCAGGATCAGGTCGCCAACCACGTCGGCTCGCAGCACCCTTGGGTGAGCGATCCGCCGCTCGACAACTGGTTTCACGGCACGCTCGCACGCCACACGCAGAACCCTTTTCGCGGCGACCTCCTGCTCTCGCCCCACGCCTCCGACGCCGCCCGCCGCCCCACGCTCGACGGCTGGTTCTCCGACGACCTCCCCGACATGAATCAGGAAGAGCCGGAGGTGGCGCGCTACGAAATCCAGAACGCGCTCTGGTGGGTCGGTATCACGGGGCTTGATGGAATCCGGCAGGACACGATCCAGTACATGCCGCGCGCCTTCATCCGCGACCTCTCCGTCGCGCTTCGTCGCCAGTATCCGAAGGTCTGGATGGTCGGCGAAGTGTTCGACCGCGACCCCATACACGTCTCTTACTTCATGGGCGGGCGCGAGGGCTGGGACGGCATAGACACGAAACTCGACGCGCTTTTCGACTTCCCGCTCTGGCAAACGTCGCTCGACGTGTTCGCCGGTAAAGCCCCGGCCTCCGCGCTGCGCTCGATGCTCCGAAACGACTCGCTCTACACGGATGCCACGGCGCGCCTCGTCTCGATGACGAGTAACCACGACGTGCGCCGCGTCGCCTCTACGGAAGGCATCACGCTCGAAGGCTCGATGCTGCATCATGCGTTTCTCTTCAGCGTGCGCGGCATCCCGCAGCTTTACTACGGCGACGAGATTTTCATGGAAGGTGGCGACGACCCCGACAACCGGCGCGACTTTCCCGGCGGCTTCCCCAATGATGCGCGCAACGCTTTTGAGAAGAGCGGTCGCACCGCGCGCGAGCAGCGCATGTTCGAGTGGACGCGCGACTGGCTGCAACTCCGGCGCGAGCACGCGGCCATGCGCCACGGACGCCTCATTGATCTTTTCTCCGACGAAGACGTTTACGCCTTCGCGCGCGAAACCGATGATGAGACGATTGTGCTCGCTTTCAATCGCGCTGCCACGCCGAAGCAAGTCGCCTTTCCGGCCGCGTTTATTAACGTCACCAGCCCGCAACTACTCGTATCGTTAATGAAGAAGGCTAATTTGTTCGCGGGTGCGGTCAGGGAAAATGCCGCGGGAACGATCACCTTTGAAGTGCCGGCGCGGACGGCGGTCGCCTTCAAAGTGCAGACCATCACGACCGTCGAAGCCCACGAATAGCCAGTCCATTACGCTTGATGATAAGCGGCCTCTGTTGTAAAAGTAGTCTCAAGCGAGACACCGGAAAATTAGCTCTGTCCATCTCTACGATTGAGGGGTTCGTCTGTGAGTTTTTCACGTTCGAGCGGCGTCCTGTTGCACCCGACCAGCCTGCCGGGGCGTTACGGCGTCGGCGATTTGGGCGCGGAGGCTTATCGCTTCATAGATTTTCTCGCCGCGAGCGGGCAGACGCTCTGGCAGGTGCTCCCGCTCGGTCCCACCGGCTACGGCGATTCGCCTTATCAATCCTTCTCGGCCTTCGCGGGCAACACCCTGCTCGTCAGCCCCGAACGCCTCTTGGCCGAAGGCTTGCTGGATGAACGCGACCTCGACGACGCGCCCTCTCTCCCGCCCGACCGTGTAGACTTCGGCGCGGCCATCGAGTTCAAAAACAAACTGCTGCGGCGCGCGTTTGAACATTTCCACCACGCGACCGACACGTCTCTGCGCGGCGCGTTCGAGACGTTCAGCCAGCGCGAATCCGCCTGGCTGGACGATTACGCCCTTTACCGCGCGATGAAAGACGCGCGCAATGGTGTGGCGTGGAACAAGTGGGAGCCGCCGATGGTCAGGCGCGAGCCGGGCGCGCTTGCGGCCGCGCGCGAAGGCTTGCGCGAACAGGTGAGCGCGCAGAAGTTCTATCAATTCCTCTTCTTCAAACAGTGGCACGCGCTCAAGCGTTACGCGAACGAGCGGGGCGTCTCCGTCGTCGGCGACATCCCGATCTTCGTCGCGCACGATTCGGCCGACGTGTGGACGCACCCGCGACTCTTCAAGTTGAACGAGGACGGCAGCCCGCGCGTCGTGGCCGGTGTGCCGCCCGATTACTTCAGCGCGACCGGCCAACTCTGGGGCAACCCGCTCTACGATTGGGAACGCCTGCGCGCCGATGATTTCCGCTGGTGGATCGCGCGCGTCAGCGCGATGCTGCGCACGGTGGACATCCTGCGCATAGATCACTTCCGGGGGTTCGCCGCGAGTTGGGAGATACCGGGCGGCGACACGACCGCCGAGCGCGGCCAATGGGTAAATGCGCCGGGGCGCGAACTCTTCGAGGCCATCAAGCGCACCCTCGGCACGCTCCCCATCCTCGCCGAAGACCTCGGCGTTATCACGCCCGACGTGGAAGCTTTGCGCGACGACTTCGGCTTTCCCGGCATGCGCATACTCCAGTTCGCCTTCGGCGGCGACAGCAAGAACATAGACCTGCCGCACAACTACCACCGCGACATCGCCGTCTACACCGGCACGCACGACAACGACACGACCGTCGGCTGGTTCAAATCCGAAGCGGGCGCAGGCTCGACCCGCACGC
>DATHAZ010000192.1:0-2336 GCA_035296445.1 Pyrinomonadaceae bacterium
CGCCAGCGCGGCTTGCACGAGACGGCGCGGCCCGACGGTCAGCACGCCGGGAACGCGCACGCCGACGCGCGCTCTCAGCGCCGGGTCGGTCACGAGCCACGTCCCGTAAAAATTGATGAGCACGGTCGCGTGGCCGAGCCAGGCCACCGTCAGGCGGTCGTCGCGCCAGTCAGAGGGACGCGGGCGGTGCGGCACGGGCGCGATTGCAACGCGCCTCTCCCGCAAACGCTCTTCCACAAAACGCCGCCCGAATCGCCTCGCAAACCCCGCGTATGTTCTTAAATTGCCGACTGTCGTGTTCATGAATATTTAGATGCCGCTCGTTGGTCAATAGTCAGTTGTCAGTTGTCAGTTGCAGTTGTTCGCGGTTCACGGGTAGCGGGCGGAAGATGAAATGTCTCAGCTTACGCAAGAGGTAAAACAACTGACCACTGACAACGGACAACTCACTATTTCTTACCCCTCGCCTTCCTGTTGTATGCTCACGGCACGGAATCTCTCGCCGCTGTCGAGGGTTTTGATGTGCGCCGCCGCTTCGGATTGTTCACGTTTCTGTTGACGGCGGCCTGCTTTTTCATAACGGCTTCATGAACAGCGCGCCTGCCCGGCGCGACGAGAAGAACACACTTGCCGGACGATCATTCGACATTGACGGCGTGGCTGCCCGACTTTGTCTACACGGGCGGACGATTCGAAAGCGGCCTCGCCCTCGTCTCAGACCGCGCCGGGCGCATCGTCGAACTCACGCGCGACCACGCGAGTCTCACGGCGCGCGTCGTGCGCCTCAAGCGGCGCGCCCTTCTGCCCGGCCTGGTCAACGCACACTCGCACGCCTTTCAACGCGTCATCCGAGGGCGCACCGAACGTCGCTCGGCCGCGCACGATTCCTTCTGGACGTGGCGCGAGATGATGTATGCGGCCGCCACCCGCCTGATGCCCGAAGACACTTACGATGCATCGCGCATGGCCTTTCTCGAAATGGCCGCGAGCGGCATCACGTCCGTCGGCGAGTTTCACTACCTGCACCATGCCCCCGACGGCGCGCGCTACGCGGACGAGAACGAGTTGGCGAAGCAGGTCGTCCGCGCCGCCGCGGACACGGGGATACGCATCGCGCTCCTGCGCGTCGCCTACGCGCGCGCGGGTTGGAACAAGCCGCCCGACGCGCGACAGGCGCGCTTCATCGAACCCGACCCCGAAGCGTTTCTCAGGCAGACCGAAACTCTCAAGGACGATCTGGCACGCGAAGCGCGGGGACACGCTGACGCGCGCGGAAATAAGGAGGCCGACAACTCACACGCGGGCGCGTGGGTCGGCGTCGCGCCTCACAGCGTGCGCGCCGTGCCGCTCGTTTACCTGCGCGAGGTGTGCGCGTTCGCCGCCGCGCACGCGATGCCCGTTCACATGCATGTCGCCGAGCAACCGGCCGAGGTGGCCGCGTGCAGGGAGGAACACGGCCGCACGCCCGTCGCGCTGCTCGCCGGTGAAGGCTTGCTCGACGAGCGATTCACCGCCGTTCATGCCGTCCACATCACGCCGGAAGAAGCGCACGCGCTCGCCGCCGCCCGCGCGCACGTCTGCGCCTGCCCGACGACCGAACGCAACCTCGGCGACGGCATCGTCCCCGCCGATTTGCTGCTCGGCGCGGGCGTCCGCGTCTCGCTCGGCACGGACAGCCACACGCAGATCGATCTTCTCGAAGACGCGCGCGAACTCGAATACCACCTGCGCCTGCAAAAACTCGAACGCGCCGTGCTCGCGCCCGCTACGAACGCGCGGGCAAACGCGACGCCCGCACACGCCTCCCCGGAAGCAAACGACGAGACGAACAGCCTCTCCGCGCTCGCCGCGCGCCTCTTCGACTGCGCCACCACGAACGGCGCGGCCGGCATCGGCGCGAGCGGCGGCGCGCTCGAAACCGGACGCCCCGCGGATTTCTTCACCGTCGCCCTCGACGATCCCTCCATCGCCGGGGCGGGGACGGACGCGCTGCTGCCTGCCGTCGTCTTCTCACTCGCGCGCACGGCCGTGAGCGATGTGGTCGTCGGCGGCCGTCGCATCGTCGAAGATGGACAGCACCGGACGCAGGATGAGATCATCGAACGCTTCACAAATTTGCAGCGCAGGCTATGGCGTTAAATGCCTGGCGCATAAACCTCACAAAGGCAGGAGCAACACTATGACGAACGAAGAGTTGCAGAAGGTTTTGGAATTCATGATGCAACGCCAGGAAGTTTTCGCCGAGCATCTGGAAAGGCTCGAAGAGAATCAGGAGAAACTTCAGGAAGAAGTCCGAGGCTTGACAACCGAAGTGCGCGGGCTGGCCGGCGTGGTGA
>DATHAZ010000193.1:0-30048 GCA_035296445.1 Pyrinomonadaceae bacterium
CGCCTACCTCGTCGGGGGCGCGCAGGTGCTCCTCGATTACGAACCGGTGCGCGCCTCCGTGCGCCTCCTGGGAGACGACGGCCGCGCGACGGAGAGCGCGCTCGACGTGCAGATGTTCGCCGTCTGCAACTCGCGCATGGTAGGCGGCGGGCGGCTCATCGCCCCGCACGCCTTGATTGACGACGGGCTACTCGACGTGTGCCTCGTCGAAGCCATGCCCACGCTCGAATTCATCGGCCTGTTGACGAGCGTCTCGGCGGGCGATCACCTCGCAGACCCGCGCGTCAGCTATTTCCGCGCGCGCGAACTCGAACTCCGCTTCGCGCGCACGATCAAAGTCAACACCGACGGCGAGGTGTTGGAGACGGATCATTGCCGCTACACGCTGCACCCACGCGCCGCGCGCTTCCTCGCCGGAGACGCGCCGTTCGCGCAACAGTCCGAAGGCGGGCGGTAAGCGGTTTACTGACGGCTCGAAAAGCGAAGAGGGCAGCGCTGTCCTTGCCACTGCCCTCTTCGACGCATGCGTTGACGGGGGAACGGTCAGCGCACGCGAACCTGTACCTGATTGGCTTCGAGCGAGTTGCCGGTGGCGCGTTGCAGTTCGGCGACGGCCTTGTTGAGTTCGGTCTGCGCGCGCAGTTCGTTTCCGCGCGCGGCGGCGAGCGCGTTCTGGCGTTCGAGGACGAGGAAGAAAGTTGATTGCCCCGCGTCGAACTTGCGCTGCTCGCTTTGATACTGCTGCTCGGTCGCGCCGCGCTGGATGGCCGCCGCGCGCAGGCGCGACTCGGCCGTGCGCGTCACCTGCAAGGCATTGCGCACGTCCACCTGAATCAACTGTTCGAGTTGTTCGCGCTGCACGCGAATGCGGTCGCGCTCGACGAGCGTGCGGCCGAGTTGCGCCTCGGCCGTGCGGTTGCGCAGGGGCAGGTTGAGTTGCACGCCGACGCGGAAATTGTTGAAGCGGTTCGCGCCGAGGTTGGCGAGCGACTGCGGGTAGCCGCCGACGAGCGTGCCGGGGATCGTCTGCTGCGGCGGATCGGGCAACGGATCGAGGCCGCTCGCCACCGAGAGTTGGTTGATGCGGGCGCGCAAGGCGTCGTTCGACGCGCTGAACGGGTTGACGCTCGTCACCGGGTCGAACGCGCCCGCGAGGCCGACCGCGCCGTATGTGCCCACGAGATCAACCTGCGGCTTCGTCGCCTCGCGCGCGAGCCGTTCGTCGAGCGCGTTGATCTCGCGTGCAACGTCCGACTGTTGCAGTTCGGGGCGCGTCGAGAGCGCGGCCTGCATAGCGTCTTCGAGCGCGACCGTGGGCGGCTGCACGTCAACCGTGTCCGTCGGCACGAGCGCGACCCGCCACACTTCCGACTGCCGGTTCTCCGCGATCAAATTCTTCAAAGCGTTCTCCGCGCGCCCCACCTCGTCGAGCGCGACGTAGACGTTCTGCTCGAAGTTTGCCACCTGCGCCTCGGCCGCCACGATGTCAATCGGCGCGAGTTGGCCTTCGGCGACGAGGCGGCGGTTGTGTTCGAGTTGGGTGCGCGCGTCGCGCGCAGAGTCGCGCTGGATTTGGAGGTTGCGCAGCGTGAAGACCAAATCCCAGTAGGCGCGCTGCACGCCCGTGATCGTCTCGATGGCGCGCTGGCGAAACTGCGCGTCGGTCAGGGAAAGATTCTTCTTGGCGATCTCGATCTGGCGGCGCGTGGCGTCGAAGCGCAGGCCGCGCAGGAGCGGCTGCGCGTAGGTGAAGGAAAAGGCCGTCGGGTATTGCGGGTTGAGCGCGTTGAAGAGGCTGTTGGTCGTCTGGCGGCTGCTTGAAAAGTCGAAGCGGTAGTTGCCGCCCGCGCGCGGCGTGAGACCCTCGAAGCGCACCGTGCCGCCGAAGCCGGATTGCGTGACCGCGCCGCCCTCGCCGCCGCTCAGGAAACTGGCGACGGGCGTTTTGCTCCGCTCGTAAAAAGTCGAAGTGTTGAAGCGCGGGTCGTATGCGCCGCGCGCGGCCGTCAGGTCGAACTCGGCGGCGCGCACGTTGGTGCGCGCCACTTCGATGTCCTTGCCGTTTTGCAAACCGAGTTCAATGGCCTCGCGCAGTGTGAGCGGACGCTGCTCGGCCATGTTCACGCCCACGCGTTCGAGCGCGGGCAGCGTCGCCGCGAGCGTCGCGCGATAATCGGCCGCGACCGACGGCACGGCGAGAGACGACTCCGCCGGAGCGTTCGACGGCGTCGTGATTCGCGGCGACGGCGACAAGGTTTGCGCTTCACCCGACGCCGCCGGAGGCGCGCCCGGCAACTGCGGCATCGATATCAATGCGGGAGTCGGTTGCGGCATCGGCGCAGGCGTCGCAAGCGGCTGCGTCGTAAGCGACTGCTGCGGCGCGACAATTGTCTGCGGCATCGGCTCGGCGGCCGGTGTCGGCGCGAGGTTTGGCAAAGGCGTCGGCGCGACAACGGGGAGCGGCGTCGGCGCAGGCGTCTGAGCGGGCGCGGGCGTCGCTTGCGGCTGCGCGCTCGCGCGCTGTTGTTCCGGCCGCGTGGCCGCGCCCTGCTGCGTTTGCTGCGACGTGGATGCGCTCGCGAGCGTGCCCATCAAGGGCATGTCCGACGAGCGCACTTGTCCCGACGCGGTTTGCGCCGATGCGGCGTCCGCGGAATTTTGGCGCGCGCCAGCCTGCTCCTGCGCCGGGGCCGTCAGGCCGGAGGCGAGCAGAAGCGCGAGCGCGAAAAACTTTTTCGTCAAATAATGATTCATGAGTCCGAACCGCTGAAAGTTAAAATTCCCGTAGTGCTCAAAACTTGTTAGTGATCGTCCCGGCCGCCGCAGCCGTGCGCCGACGCGCCCACGCGAACGCGCCGCCGAGCCCTGCGCCCATGCGCGCAAACACGCGGCTGCGCGCGAGATCGTCGAAGAGCGAATAGAAGACCGGCACGGCGAGGAGCGTCAGCAGCAGGCACAAACTTTGCCCGCCGACGACGAGCACGCCGATTGAACGGTTCGTGCCCGAACCCGGCCCGCTGGAGATGACGAGCGGCATCATCCCTGCGACGAGCGCGATGGTCGTCATCAAAATGGGGCGCAGGCGGTCGCGGTTCGCCTGTATGATCGCGTCGAACCGGTCGAGACCCTTCGCGCGCAGTTCGTTCGTGTGATCGATCTGCAAGATGGCGTTCTTCTTCACGACGCCGAAGAGCAGGAGCAGGCCGAGGCCGGAAAAGATGTTCACGGTCTGCCCCGTCAACAAGAGCGAAAGTATGCCGAACGGGATGGCGAGCGGCAGCGTCAGGAGGATCGTCACCGGGTGGATGAACGATTCAAACTGCGCCGCGAGCACCATGTACATGAAGATGAAAGAGAGCGTGATGGCGAGCAGGAAGTAGCCGCCCGCGCGCCCGAGTTCTTTCGAGCGGCCGACGAGTCCGGTCTGGTAGCCCGCTTCCAGGTTCATCCCCGCGACGGCGGTGTCCAACTCGGCGAGCACGGCCGACTGCGAGCCGCCCGGCGCGACGTTGGCCGTCAGAGTCACCTGCCGCTGCCGGTTCAAACGATCAATGGCCGACGGGCCGCTGCCCTCTTCGACGCGCACGAGGTTGTCGAGACTGACCATGCCGAGTTTCGCCGAGGGCGCGAACAGCCGCGCCAACTCCTCTTTACTCGCGCGCGCTTCGCCCACCGCGCGCAACCGCACGTCGTACTGATCCGTGCCCTGGTTGAAGGTGGAAACCTTCTGCCCCGCGACCATCGTGTTCAGGGTCTGCGCGATGTCGCCGACGCGCACGCCGAGGTCTGCGGAGCGCGCGCGGTCAATCTGGACGCGCAGTTCCGGCTTGCCCGCGATGAGCGACGAGTCAACGTCAACGACGCTGGGGATCGTGTGCATGCGTTTGAGCAGTTCGTCGGAATACTTCGTGAGCGTTTGCAGATCGGGGCCGGCGATCATGTATTGAATGTCGGCGTTGCGCTGGCCGCCGCCGGAGATGGCCTGCACCTGCCCGATGTTCGTGCGCAACTCCGGCGGGTAGTTCTTCAACAGTTCGCGCGCTTTGACCATCAACTCTTCCTGCGACAAATCGCGCTCGCCGAGCGACGAGAGGCGGACGTAGATGTTCGCGCTGTTGACGAGTTGCTGGCTGTCGCCGCCGATGGTGACGAGCGTGTCGGTGACGCCCGGCAGGGTGCGCACATCTCTGGCGATGCGTTCGACGATGGTCGAGGTGGACGCGAGCGTCGAGCCTTCCGGCGCGCGCATGTTGATCTCGAACTGCGATTGGTCGTCCACGGGCAGGAAGTTTTTGCCGACGAACATGAAGAGCGGCACGATGCTCAGGATGACCAGCACGCACAGGCCGACAATCGCCCAGCGGTGCCCCATTGACCACTTGAGCATCGCCGTGTAGGCGCGATCCACGGGGCGGTAGAAACGCCCCTCCTTCGAGTTGTGCGCCTTCTTCGGCTCGCGCACCCTGTCGGCGTCGCCTTCGTCGGGCGCGTCCGACGCGCGTGCGTGGAGCGGCGTCGTGGACGTTCTCATCGCGTCGTCGCCCTCCATCCACTTGCCCATCTCTTCGCGGGCGACTTCCGTGTGCTCCTGTCGCTCCGGCGCGCCCGCCACCACGCGCGATTCGTCGGCCAGAAGCGCGGGCGCGTCGCCCTCGGAAGGCGCGCTTCCCGCGCCGGGCGAGATGCTCTGCGGCTTCTTGCGTTTGATGAAACGCGCGGCGAGCATCGGCGTCAGCGTGAACGAAACTATCAGCGAGACGGCGACGGCGAACGATGCCGTCAAGCCGAACGAGGACATGAAGCGGCCGACGATGCCGCCCATGAAGCCGACGGGCAGAAACACCGCGAGCAGCGAGAGGGTCGTCGCCATGACGGCCAGCCCGATCTCGCGCGTGCCCTCAATCGCCGCTTGAAACGGGGGCATGCCCTTCTCTTCGATGAAGCGATAGATGTTCTCTAAGACGACGATGGCGTCGTCAATCACGATGCCGACCATCAGCGTCAGCGCGAGCATCGTGATCATGTTCAGGGTGTAGCCGAGCGCGGCCATCAGCCCGAACGTGGCGATGATCGAGGTCGGGATGGCGAGACCGGCGATGAGCGTCGAGCGGAAGTTCCAGAGGAAGACGAAGACGACGATGGCGGCAAGGATGCTGCCCTCGATCAAGTGGGTCTGGATGGACTGAACCGCCGCCTTGATGAAGATGGACGAGTCGCCGATGACCTGCGTGCGCACGTTCGCGGGCAGCGTCGGCTTGATCTCTTCCAGACGCGCCTTGATCTCGTCGGCGACGGCGACCGTGTTCGTGCCCGACTGCTTGGCGACGATGAGCGTCACGGCCGGTTCGCCGTTCAGGCGCGCGCTCGTGCGCAGTTCTTCGGAACCGTCTTCGGCATAGCCGATGTCGCTGAGTTTGACCGCGTAGTTGCCGCGCGTCGAGATGGCGATGTGGTTGAAATCCGACGGGTTCGTGATGCGCCCCAGCGTGCGCACGGTGAGTTCGCGCGCGCCTTCATCCACGCGCCCGCCGGGCACTTCCAGATTCTGCGCGCGCACGGCCGCGGCCACTTCCGGCACGGTCACGTTGAAGGCGCGCATCTTGTCCGGGTCGAGTTTGAGTTGAATCTCACGGCGCGAGCCGCCGACGATCTCGACGTTGCCGACGCCGTTGATGCTCTCGATGCGCTCCTTGATCTGCTTGTCCGCGATCTCGGTCACTTCGCGCAAACTGCGCGGCGCGCTGACGGCGATGCGCAGGACGGGCGCGGCGTCCGTATCGAGTTTTTGGATGACCGGCTCTTCGGCCGTCTCGGGAAGGTTGGGCACGACGAGGTTGATCTTGTCGCGCACCTCCTGCGCCGCGATGTCGGCGTTCTTGTCCAGAAGGAACTGCACGAAGACCTGCGAGACGCCTTCGACGGAGGTCGAGCGCAGTTCGTCAATGCCGCTGATGGTGTTGACGGCGGCTTCGATCTTGTCCGTCACCTCCGTCTCGATTTCGCGCGGGCCGGCGCCGGGGTTGACGACCGTGATCGTGATCGTCGGGAAGTCAATCTTCGGAAACAGATCAACGCCGAGCGAGAAGAACGAGAAGATGCCCACCACCGTCAAAGACAGGATCAACATCGTCGCGAAGACGGGGCGGCGGACGCATATTTCAGCTAACTTTTGCATGATGCCTCTAATAGCTGTTAGCTGTTAGCCGTTAGCTGTTAGCAAAACAAAAGCTAATAGCTAAGAGCTAACGGCTAATAGCTTTTATTGCCTGACGGCCGCGCCGTCCCTCAATTGCTCGACGCCCGAGGTGGCGACCAACTCGTCCGTGCCGATTCCGCTTTTGACTTCGACGAGTTCGCCCTCGACCTGCCCGAGTTGCACGACGCGCTCCTCGACGCGCCCGTCTTTGACGACGAAGACGCGGCTGGTGTCCTGTTCCGTGCGCACGGCGCGCGCCGGGATGAGCACGGCGGGCGTGCCCGACGGTTGCGAGATGCGCACGGTGGCGAACTGGCCGGGCTTTAACAGTCCCTCGCCGTTTTCCACCTGCGCCTCCACGGTCAGCGTGCGCGAGGCGGCCGTCACGTTCGGCGAGATGCGCGCGATGCGGCCGGCGAACGCCCTGTCGGCATACGCGCTCGTCAAGACCGAGACGCCCTGCCCCGGCGAGATTGACCCGATCAGTTGTTCCGGGATGTCTATGCGCAGGCGCAGCGGGTTCGTGCGCACGATGGTCGCCACCTTCGAGGAGGGCGTGATGTACTCGCCCACGTCCGCCGGGCGATCCGCGACGTAGCCACTGATCGGCGCATAGACGACCGTATCGGCGATGGCCTTGCGCGCCTGCGCCACCTGCGCCTCGGCCGCACTCGCGGCGGCGCGCGCCGTCGCAATGCCCGCGTAGTTCTGCCGCGCCGCCGAGAGCGCCGCTTCGTACTGTTGCTGCAACCCGTCGCGCTGCGCCTTCTGCTGGTCATAAGAGGCGCGCGACACGTCGCCCGATTCGATGAGACGCTCGAAGCGGCGCAACTGCTTCTCCGCCAGTTCGAGCGCGACGCGCGCCGAGCCGACTTCGGCCACGCGAGTCGCGTTGAACGCCTGATTCGGCCTGAGACCGATGCGCGCCTCCGCCTGCCTGACGGCCGACTGTGCCTGCTGCGCCTGCGCCTGCAACTGCGTGAGACGCAGGCGCGCGTCCGCGTCGTCGAGGCGCACGAGCACCGCGCCGCGCTGCACGTAGCTGCCGAGGTCTACGCCGACGGCCACAACGCGACCCGATACGTTCGGCGCAACGTCCGTCTGCTCGTCCGCGGCGAGGCTGCCCGTCGCCTCCGTATAGCGCGGCAGTTCGCGCGTGATGGCGGCGGCGGTCGAAACCTGCACGACTTCGGGCGTGGCGTTCGCGACGGCTGCCTGCTTGTTTTTCGACTCGGCCGATCTGCCGCACCCGCTCGCCAAAAGGCTCAAGGCCAGGACGAACAGTGCGACGCCGGGGAGTGTGAATTTGTTTCGAGAGATCATGTCAACCGCTTCTTTCATTACAAACCGGCTCTTCATTTATCCGATGCCGCAAGTCTTGACTTGCGCGAATTACACAAAACCCGTTTCCGATAAAATGTCCGCCGTGCTGCCTATTTTTTCTTCTTGCCGTTTGCCGCCTGCCTGCGCGTCTCGCCCGAACCCGCGCCGCGCGGCGCGGGCGTCGGGACGGGGTTGGCGGCGATGCCCCTGAGCAGTATCTCCGTGAACTCTGCGGCGGCGCGCTCGTTGGGAATGTCGAGCAGGCGTCGGCGCGTGTCCCAGAGCAGGTTGTTGAGCGAGTGGTGTATGACCATGCCGAGGAAACCACGCACCACGATGGCCGGATCAACGTCGCGCATCGCGCCTTCGCGCTGGCGTTCGCGAATGTAGGAGCCGAGAAAGTCGTACATGCCGCGCACGTTGCGATCCCAGAACATGTGCGCGAGTTCGTGGCCTTCGAGCGCGGAGTGGGTCAGCAGGCGCAGGAATTCCGTGTCGTGCTCGTGGTGGCGCATCATGGCGAGCGCGAGACCCTTGAAGACGGCGCGGTCGTCTCTCTGCGCGAGCGCGTCGGGCACGATGTCCGAAGGGCACTTCAGGTTGTCGGCGCAAGCCTTGTGGTCGAGGATCGCGCTGTAGAGTTCCTCCTTGTTGGCGAAGTGGCGGAAGACCATCGCCTCGGAGACGCCAGCCGCCTGCGCGATCTCTTTGGTCGTCGTGCCGCGAAAGCCGCGCTGCGAAAAGAGCCGCATCGCCACCAGCAAAATCTGCTTGCGGCGATCCTCGCCGGCCATGCGCCCGCCTCCGGGCGCGTTCGTCGCCGCCGCGCCCGCGACCGGCGCGGCGTCGCCGCCCGCTCCCCCCGCGCCCTTCGTCTCCAAGCTTCGATTCATTCGCTTAGCTGCCTTTCGCGTCCCGTCTCGATTAAAAGTAAGTGCTTACTTACCAAAGTACGCGTGCCATGTCAAGCGGGTTTCAGGAAATTTTCCGGGCGCGAAATTTCCCCGCGCCTGTATTGTTCTAGACCTTCGCGCTATAATGCCGCGTACCTTTTCACAACGAAGTGAATATTAACCTCGCGCCGGGAAACTTGCGGACTTGCGTGTCAGGGCGTCTTTCGATGTCGCCGCCGGTTTTGGACTCGTCGGCACGTTGTTTGCTCGCCTGACACTGGAAAAGCAAAGATATGCGGGCGTTAAACGGTTCGCGCGCACGCAGTAATTTCAAAGAGCGACTATCAATCGAAAGCTAAGGAGATAACGGACATGTCACAAAACTTCGGAAACAACGATCCCCAAAACACGGGCGGCAGCACGGGCACGACAGGCACGACGGGCGGTGCGGGCGCGACGGGCGGCAGCGGCCTCTCGGCCGGCTCGGGCAGAACCGACGAAGGCACGACGCGCGACACCGGTGCGACCGGCGGCGGCGCGCTCTCCACGACCGGCGGCGCGGGCGGCACGGGCACGGCCACGGCGCGCGAGGGATTGGCCGGCACGGCGCAGGAGTACGGCCAGAAGATCACCGACGCGGCCTCGACCGCCAAAGACTACGTGAGCGACAAAATCTCCGTGGCGGGCGACAAGCTCAAAGACTTGCAGAACGTGGACTACCGGCAGGTGGCGGAAGACGCCAAGAACTACGCGCGCGAGAAACCGGGACAGGCTCTCCTGATCTCGGCGGCGGCGGGCTTCCTGATCGGGTTGCTCCTCAAGAGTTCGAACCGCCGTTAATTCGGATTCGGGTTTCGAGTTTCAGGTTACAAATTAAAAGCACATTTCAGCCACAAACCTGAAACTTGAAACCTTCATTTTGCAACTTTCACAACGAGGAGAGGTGAGAGATGGCTGAATTAGAGAGGCGTGCGACGGCTGCCGCGCCCGCGACGGCGCAGAATGCGCAGCAGACCGAGATCGAGGGCTTGCCCGCCATGGTCGGACGGCTCGGCGACCAGGTGATGACGCTGGTTGACGCCAAGCTTGGTCTGGTCAAGGTCGAATTGAAAGAGGAGGCGGCCTCCTACGGCAGCAAGATCGCGATGATCGCGGTGGGCGGCATGATCGCCGCCGTCGGGTTCGCACTCCTGAACGTTGCCATCGCGTTCTTCATGGCGCGTCTCTTCTTCTACTCTTTCACCCCGCCGATCAGCTACGCGCTCGGCTTCGTTGTGACGGGCGTGCTGTACCTCGTCATCGGCGGCATCCTCGTCGTCGTCATGAAGAATCGTCTGGCCGCGATCAACCCCGCGCCGGAGAGAACCATCGAGGAATTCAGAAAGGATAAACAATGGCTGAAGAAAGAACTTTAGGCACGGCGCGCGCGCCTGAAACAACCGATACCGCCGACGACGAACTGACCAAGGCAGAACTTCAGCGTCGCATGGAAGAGGCGCGCGAATCAATCACACAGACCGTTACGGAGATCAAGGACACGGTGACAACTCAATACCAGAACGTCAGGGAATCAATCTCGCAATCGCTCGACTGGCGCGAGCAGTATCGCCGCCGCCCGGTCGAGTTCACTATCGCCGCGCTCGGCGTCGGCCTACTCGTCGGCTACAGCGTCGGCGGCGCGTTCGGCCGCGGCGAATCCGAGATGCCCGAACGTTATTACGAGTCCGAGGGCGACGACTACGATCTGGACGAAAGCCACGTCCGCACGCCGAGCGAGCGCGGCTTCGCCCCGCAGGCCATCCTCGGCGGCGCGTATGGCTCGACGGCTTATTCGCAACCGCAACCGCCGCCCGCCGCGACCAGCAGCACTAGCAGCAGTCGCAGCTATGAAGAGCAATCTTCCGCCGCCTCTGCGGATTCGCGGCCTTCCTACAGCAGCGGCTACGAGGTGTCGCCCTCGGCGTCGAACGAACCGGCTAAACCCGGCATCTTCGACCGTTTCAAGGAGACGCCCGCTTATGACCGTTTGCAGGCCGAGGCGGCGACGCTCGGCAACCGCTTCGTCGAGGAGCTTTCCAAAACGGCGCAGGCCGTCGTGCTGCCCGCGCTGCTCGGCAAACTGAAAGACCTGATCGGCATAGACCTCTCGACGCAGCGCGAAGTCGCGCAGCGCAGCAAGCTCGAACATCAGGCGGCCTCGTCCGGCGCGGCCACCAGCCGCGAGACGCAAAGCAGCGGCTCGGCTTCCTGAAGGAGACGGTCGGGCGCGTCCGGCGCATCACTCTCGACGGTCGTCGGCGTTTGGCGCGCGGCATTGAGTGACGCTATCGGGCGAGAGAAGTTAGGCGAGGAAGGGCGAGCGGCGCGAGTGGCTCGCCCTTCCTTTTATCCGCAATCACGGAAAGCGGAATTCCACGTCCGGGATTTTAAATTTCACTTCCCTGCTGGCGGCTTTAAAACGATGGCTCTTGAACCGGCAGCGCAATTGACTGTAAGCCCGGACGCGCCGAGAGAGACGGCGACGCGCGCGGGGGCGTCTTTTGCGCCCGTGCGCGTCGAGATCATCCTGAATGCGTCGGCCGGAAACGGCGATCAGGAAGCGGCGCGCGCGACGCTCGCGGAGATTTTCGCCGCCGACGGTCATCTGGATGCACACGTCTCGCTCGCACAGAGCGGCACGGAGATCGTCGAACTGGCGCGCGCGGCCGCTTCAAACGACGGCGTGCAAATCGTCGTCGCGGGCGGCGGCGACGGGACGGTCAATGCCGTCGCCTCGGAACTCGTCGGCACGCAGAAGA
Source organism: Pyrinomonadaceae bacterium (assembly GCA_035296445.1). Lineage (GTDB taxonomy): Bacteria > Acidobacteriota > Blastocatellia > Pyrinomonadales > Pyrinomonadaceae > JAIVJZ01. Next base: position 11,211 of record DATHAZ010000193.1, read on the forward strand.
CGCTCGGCGTGCTCCCGCTCGGCACGCTCAATCACTTCGCGAAAGATTTGGGCATCCCGCTCGACCTCGAAGGCGCGGCGCGCAACATCATCGAAGGCGAGGTGGTCAGGGTTGACGTGGGCGATGTCAACGGGCGCATCTTCATCAACAATTCGAGTCTCGGCCTGTACCCTTCAATCGTCCGCCACCGCGAGAAGCAGCAAGAGCGTCTGGGGCGCGGCAAATGGTTCGCGGCCATCTGGGCTACCGTCGAAATCTTCCGCCGCTACCCGCTCTTCGGCGTGCGCCTCAGCGCGGACGACGGGCAGGAGTTTCGACGCCGCACGCCTTTCGTCTTCATCGGCAACAACGAATATCAGATGGACGCTTTCAACCTCGGCGCGCGCTCGTGCCTCGACGCGGGGCATCTGAGTTTGCACCTGACGCGCGACATCGGACGCTGGGGACTCGTGCGTCTTGCCGCGAGCGCGCTCTTCGGGCGGCTGCGCGAGTCGAAAGATTTCGACGCGCTCTGCACCAAAGAGGTCTGGATCGAGACGCGCCGCACGCGCCTGCGCGTCGCCACGGACGGCGAAGTCACCATCATGCGTTCGCCGCTCCACTACGCGGTGCGGCCGGGCGCGCTGCGGGTCATAGCTCCGAAGAAAGTAAATAGTGAATCGTAAATAGTGAATGGATAAAATCTGTTCGTTCTATTCACCATTCACTATTCACCATTTACCATTTACCTATTATGAGAACCATCGTACATCTCTCCGATCTGCATTTCGGGCGAATTGATCAGGCGATCATCGAACCGCTCTCGGCGACTGTGGCGGAGATCAAGCCGGACGTGGTGGTCGTGTCGGGCGACCTGACGCAGCGCGCGCGCACGGAACAGTTTCAGGAGGCGCGCGAGTTTCTGGACGAGTTGCCCCACCCGCAGATCATCGTGCCCGGCAACCACGACGTGCCGCTCTACAACGTCTTCCAGCGCTTCCTCGAACCGCTCGACAAGTACCGGCGTTACATCACGGACGACCTCGAACCGTTTTACGCGGACGATGAGATCGCCGTGCTCGGCATCAACACGGCGCGCTCGCTGACCATCAAGGACGGGCGCGTCAACGAGGGGCAGGTGGCGCGCATCCGCGAACGGCTCTGCCCCTACGCCGACGAGGTGACGAAGTTCATCGTGACGCATCATCCCTTCGACATCCCGGAAGGCCATGAACGAGAGGCAGACCTCGTGGGGCGCGCGCAGATGGCAATGGAGGCTCTGGCAAATTGCGGCGCGGACGTGCTGCTCTCCGGCCACCTGCACGTCAGCCACACGGGGCACACCGCCAAGCGTTACAAGATCAGCGGCTATTCCGCGCTCGTCGTGCAGGCGGGCACGGCCACCTCTACGCGCGTGCGCGGCGAAGTCAACTCCTTCAACGTCGTCCGCGTCGAGCACCCGTACATCGAGATCAAACGCCTCGCGTGGCAACCCGACCGCGCCGCGTTCTCGACGGCCTCCATCGAAAACTTCGTCCACACGCCCGAAGGCTGGGCGCGCCTCGCCGACGGCGCGGCATCGGGCATCAATACGTAAGGGGAAGGGGTAAAGGGTAAAGGGCAAGGGCGACAGAAACCGGCAGATTGAGTGTCGGTGACAGCGTCTGAGATAAAGCGTGGCGGCGTATGCTGGTGCGTCTCCCCTTACCTTTTACCCTTTACCTTTCCCCTTTCTCCTTACTCATTGACACCCGCGCCGCCCGTCCTTAGACTCTTTAATCCCCGGCCGAACTTTTCGGAAAACTCTTCAACTCGCATAAGGAGTAGTGCAATGTTTGCAACTCAACGCCGCGCCAAGCGCGCGTCTCTCGCCGCCCCGGTCGCAATCTTCTTCGTCCTCACACTGCTCGCGGGCATCGCGTCGCCCCGTCTCTACGCACAGGGCGCGGCCAACTACGAAGCCGAGAAACAGCGCGCCATCAAACTCATCGAAAACTCGGACGCGACGCAAGCCCTGCCGATACTGGAACGGCTCTCGAACAGCAACCCCGAAGACGGCCAGGTGATGTTCTACTTCGGCTTCGCCATCCTCGCGCAGTCGCAGACGCTCAAGGAGGCGGCGGCGCGCAAGCAATCGCGCATCCGCGCCCGCGCCGCGATGCTCAAGGCGCGCGAGTCCGGTTACAAGAACCCGCTTATCGAATCCATCCTCGAAAGCATCCCGGCGGACGGCGGCGAGGAGACTAAATACTCCGCTAACGCCGAAGCCGACGCGGCGATGCATGAGGGCGAGGCGGCCTTCGTCAAGGGCAACCTCGACGCCGCGCTGGCCGCTTACCAGCGCGCCCTTACGCTCGACCCGAAACTCTACGCGGCTGCTCTCTTCGCGGGCGACATGTACTTCAAAAAAGGCCAGGACTTCAAAGCCGCCGAGTGGTACGAGCGCGCCATCGCCATAGACCCCGACCGCGAGACGGCCTATCGCTATTCGGCCAGCCCGCTGATGAAGGCGGGCAAACTCGAAGAGGCGCGCGCCCGCTACGTCGAGGCGTTCGTGGCCGAGCCTTTCAACCGCCTCGCGCGCGCCGGTCTGATCGGGTGGGGGCAGGCGGCCAAAGTCGAACTCGCCCATCCCGACATCAAAGTGCCGACGGACGTGACCCCGCTCAAAGACAATAAGATGACGATCAACATCTCGCCCGACTCGCTCGGTAAAAACGACGGCTCGGCCGCGTGGATGGCTTACGGCATCACCCGCGCAGCGTGGGCGATGACCAAATTCGCCAAGGAGTTTCCGAACGAGAAAGAATATCGCCACACGCTGCGCGAAGAGGCGGATGCGCTGCGCGCCGTGGTGGAATCGGTCAAGACGCAGACGAAAGACAAGAAGATCAAGACGCTCGACCCCTCGCTCGCTCGCCTCGTCAAGCTGCACGACGACGGACTGCTCGAAGCCTACATCCTCTTCGCACGCGTTGATCAGGGCATCGCGCAGGACTACGTCGAATACCGCAGAACCAACCGCGACAAGTTGCGCCGCTATTTGATGGAGTATGTGACGGCGAAGAAGTAAAAGGGTAAAGGGCAAGGGGCAAAAGTGAAAGGGGAAGACGGAGAGCGTGAATGCTTCCCGTCTTCCCCTTTCACCTTTACCCTTTGCCCTTCGTTTCTTACCTGGGCGGGGCGGGTTTGCGCGGTAGTTTCTCGTCGCGCATGGCCGCCTGGTAGACGAAGGCGGCCATGATGGTGGCGGCCTGTTTCATGTCGTCGGCCTGTATGCGGTCGAAGACATCCTGATTCGAGTGGTGCGTGCGCGTCTCATACTCCACCTCGTCCTGTATGAACTGGAAGCCGGGCAGGCCGATGGCGTCGAAGGCGAGGTGATCCGTGCCGCCCGTGTTGGAGATGGAGAGCGTCTGCGCGCCCATGTCGCGGAAGGGCGTGAGCCACGAACGGAAGAGCGGGCGGATGGCCTCGTTGCCTTGCAGGTAGACGCCGCGGATTTTGCCCGTGCCGTTGTCGAGATTGAAGTAGCCCGCGAACTTGTCGTAGGCCGGTTTGGTGACGAGACGACCGCGCGGCGCGGGAGTCGGTGCAGTCGTGGGGCGGCCTTCGCCCGCGCCGGGCGGCGTGGGTTGCGGCGTCGGCTGGACGATCTCGCCGAAGTGTTGTTTGACGTAGGCGCGCGAGCCGAGCAGGCCCTGCTCCTCGCCGCTCCAGAGCGCGACGCGGATCGTGCGGCGCGGCTTGAGGTTCAAGGCCATCAGGATGCGCGCGGCCTCCATCGCCACGGCGCAACCGGCGGCGTTGTCGGTCGCGCCCGTGCCCCCGTGCCATGAATCCATGTGGCCGCCGAGCATCACCACTTCGTCTTTCAAATCCCCGCCCGGAATTTCGGCGACGGTGTTGTAGCCCATCAAGTCCTGATCCTGAAACTGCACTTCGAGGTTGACGTTCATGCGCACGCGCTCGCCCGCCTGCAATATGCGCAGCATGCGGTTGTAGTGCTCGCCGGAGACCACGACCTGCGGCGGGAACGCGGGCGCGCTCTTGTCGTAGGCCGAGACGCCGCGCCGGAAGAAGGTCTGGATGGCGGCCGGGTCGAGCGTCTCGGGAATTGACGCCGGGGGCACTGTGGCCTGCTGCACGAAGATCGTGCCGCCGTCGCCGCGCCCCGGTTCGAGGATCATGGCCGCGCCTTCGTCTGTGATGAACTTCGTCTTCCGCATCCCTAAGATGAACTGCGCGATGAATTCGGGCGTCGGTTGAAACTGCGGGCGCGGCGGCAGAGAGGCCGGGTCGGGCGCGTTGGCGAGCGCGAGCAAATCCTTCTCGGTCAGGCGCGTGCTCTGCGCTTCGAAGTGGGCTTTGATCTCGCGGACGGGAGCCAACATCACAATCGCCCCTTTCAGTTTTCCGCGATACTTCTCCAGACCCGCCGCGTCGTTAGCGTCCAGGTAGACGACCTCTGCGTTGAGCGCGCCGTTCGTGCCGGGCGACCAGGCTTTCGGGTAGGCGATGAGCGGGATGGTCGTCGGCTCCACCACTTCCGCCGAGAAACGCTTCAGCGTCCAGCCGCGCCCGAACGGCCCCCACGCTTCGAGCTTCGCGTTCTGCATGCCCCACTTCGTCATCTGGTCGCGCGTCCACTCGTTGGCGCGCTTCATGCCGGGCGAGTTGGTCAGGCGCGGCCCGATCACGTCGGAGAGGTAGCTCAGGGTTTGCATCACCTGCGAGCGGTTCATGCCCTCATCCTTGATGCGTGCGATGGGGTCGTTCGGGTCGGGCGCGGCCGTCGTCTGCGCCGGGGCGGGCGTCGGCTGCGCGGCGGTCGTCTGCTGCGCCGCGACCGGGAAACCGTTTGACAGAACTGAACAGGCCAGCAGCAACGCGACTGCGATCTTGCGTCGGAACATAGAATGGACTCCTGAAGTTGTTGACTGAAAATTTAAACCTGCGAACAGGCGAGCGGAAAATACCCTCGAAAGGAGTTTGATTATACTCTAACCCCGGCGGGAAAGTTTCAGCGCGCCGGAGGCCGTCCCCTAACGCTCGAAGAGGACGGGTCTTTCAACCCGTCCTCCCGCTGCGTGATCAAAACTCGGTTCCCGAACTCTCAACGCGCGAGGCGCGAGCCGTTGCCGCTCGCAGCCGGATCGGTCGCGGGCGGCGCAGAGGCGGCGGCGGGCGGCTCTGTCTTGTAGCCGCACTCCTCGTTGGCGCACGAGCGCGTCGTGCCCTTCTTCGTCGTCTTCTCCAGCAGGAACGGCGCGCGACATTCGGGGCAAGGTTCGCTGATGGGCTTGTCCCAGTAAACCGCGTCGCACTTCGGATACTCCGAGCAGCCGTAGAAGAGTTTGCCGCGCTTCGTCTTCTTCACCACGATCTCGCCTTTGCATCCCGCGCGCGGGCAGGCGATCCCCGTCGTCTCGCGTTTGATGAACTTGCACGCCGGGTAGTTCGAGCAGGAGACGAATTCGCCGAAGCGTCCCTGCCGGCGGACGAGATGCACGCCGTCAACCGGGCACTTCTCGTCGAGCGGCACGGGCGCGGCGGCCACCACGCCCTTACGATCAATCTTGCGTATGTTGCGGCAGTCGGGATAACCCGTGCAGCCGAGAAACTGGCCGAAGCGACCGCGCTTCAAAGCCATCGGCTTCGCGCACAACTCGCAGACTTCCGCCTCTTCGCCCTCTGCCACGCCGTCGCCGCCCGCGCCCGTCTTCGCCGACGCGCCCGCCGCATCAACCGCATCGCCCGTCGAAGGTTTCGCGATCTCGCGCGTCGTGCGACATTCGGGATAATTCGAGCAGGCGAGGAACTGGCCGAAGCGTCCGAACTTGATGACCATCCCCGCGCCGCAATTCTCACACTTCTCGTCGGTCGGGATGGACTCCACCTTCTTCTTCTTCATCTCGACTTCGGCCACCTTCAAGTCCTTCGCGAACTTCCCGTAGAAGTCGTGCAGAGCCGCCGTCCACTTCAACTTCCCTTCGCCGATCTCGTCGAGTTCCTGCTCCATCCGCGCCGTGTACGATTCGTTGAAGAGGTCGCCGAAACTATCCACGAGCAAATCGTTGACCGTCGTGCCGAGCGCGGTCGGGTGAAAACGCCCCTCGTGCTTTTCCACGTATTCGCGGTCGAGGATGGTCGTCATGATCGCGGCGTAGGTCGAAGGCCGCCCGATGCCTTTTTCTTCGAGAGCCTTGACGAGCGTCGCCTCGCTGTAGCGCGGCGGAGGTTCGGTGAAATGCTGTTCGGGCAGGATGGAGTTCAGCTTCAAAGTCTCGCCCTGTTGAACCAGTGGCAGTTTGCGCGCCGCCTCCTCGTCCTCTTCGGATTTCTCGTCGCGCCCTTCCTCGTAGACGCGCAGGAAGCCGTCGAACTTCAAGACCGACCCGCTCGCGCGGAACATGAAGCGTCCCGCCTCTATGTCAATCGTCGTCTGGTCGAACACGGCGGGCATCATCTGCGAGGCGACGAACCGCTGCCAGATCAGGCGATACAGTTTCAACTCTTCGCTCGAAAGATATCGCGCCAGCGAATCGGGCGTGCGCGAAACGTCGGACGGGCGAATGGCCTCGTGCGCGTCCTGCGCGTCCTTCTTCGAGCGGTAGTGAATGGCCTTCTCCGGCAGGTATTGCGCGCCGTACTGCGTGCCGACAAAATCGCGCACCTCGTTCAAGGCCGTCTCGGACACGCGCGTCGAATCCGTGCGCATGTAGGTGATGAGGCCGACCGCGCCCTCCGCGCCGATCTCGACGCCCTCGTAAAGTTTCTGCGCCACCATCATCGTCTTCTTCACCGCGAAGCCGAGTTTGCGCGCCGACTCCTGCTGCAACTTCGACGTGATGAAGGGCGGCACGGGGTTGCGCTTGCGCTCCTTCGTCGTCACCTCGGCGACGCGGTAGCTTTGCGCTTCCGCCTCCGCGACGATCTCGGCGGCCTGCGCCTCAGTCCCGATCAGAACCTCGCTCTTCTTCACGTCCTGATCAAAGCCGCCCGTCTTCACCGTCTGTTCGCCGACGCGGACGAGGCGCGCGTCGAAGGCGGGCGGCAGTGCGGCCGCGAGGTTCGCCGTCACCGTCCAGTATTCCGTCTTGAGAAACTTTTCGATCTCGCGCTCGCGCTCGACCACCATGCGCAGCGCGACCGACTGCACGCGCCCCGCGCTCAGGCGGCCTCCGACCGTGCGACACAAAAGCGGCGAAACTTTGTAGCCGACGAGGCGGTCGAGCACGCGTCTGGCCTGTTGCGCGTCCACGAGATTCTCGTCAATCTGCTTCGGGTCTTTGAACGCCTCCTGCACCGCGCGTTTCGTGATCTCGTTGAACATCACGCGGTAGGAAGGTTTCTTCGGCCGCTTCGGCACGATCTCTTCCGCGAGGTGCTGGCAGATCGCTTCGCCTTCGCGGTCGGGGTCGGCCGCGAGGTAAATGGCGTCGGCTTCGCGCGCGGCCTTCTTCAGTTCCGTGACGGTCTTCTTGTTGTTGCGTTTCTTCGTGTCGGGGATCACCTCGTAAGACGTGGCGAAATCGTTCTCCACGTCAACGCCGAGACCCTTCGACGGTAAGTCCTTGATGTGGCCGAGCGAGGCCATCACGCGGTAGTCCGCGCCCAGATATTTCCCGATGGTCTTGGCCTTCGCAGGCGACTCGACTATCACTAAATTCTTCGTCATTCCGTTCCCTTCAACTGACCGGGGCGTCACACTTCGACGCCAGCAAATGTCTCAATTTGTCCCTGAACTTGTCCTTAAATTCCCTCTGCCGTCACCGTTTAGATGCCGTAAAACGCCGATTTACTGGCCGGGGCTATCCGCCTCGCTTTTTGCGCCTCGACATTCCGGTGGCGGGTGAAGGGCTATGAAAATAGCACTGTTAGAGGCTCAAAAGTCAAATGAGGGATGCGGGAGGTAATCGCGGCCGGGCGGAAACAGGAGGCCAGGAGTGGCGTATTCCCGATCTCGAATTTGAGATTTGAAATCCCCGTCACGCGTGCCACCGCAGCCTTCGTGTCGGTGGCGGCTGATGCCTTGCGCGTGACGCCAACTCTTTAATTCAGACGCGCGGGAAGGCCAGCGTGAGTAGCGTGATGGCGACGGCGGTGACGAGAGCGCGCCGGTTTATCAGGCGTGCTTTGCCGCGCAGGTGCGCGACGAGATTTTCATCTTCGAGGCTCTCTTCGGCCGCATCCAGGTTGCACGCGCCCCGCGCGGCGAGCGCGATTCAAGTCTTCTCGCGCGCCTGCAATAAGCCCAGACCGGCTAGCCAGACGGGGAAAAAGACGACGGCGCGCAACAGGCGAGGCGCGTCGTACACCACCAGCAGGAAGGCCGCCGCCACGCCCACCGTCAAGGCCACGATGCCGAGCAGACGCCGCTTGCGCTGTTCGCGCGGGCCGATGTTGGAGACTTCGGAAACCATTGAACTCGAACTCCGGCGAGATGACGCGGTTACTACTACTACTGTGCCGCGCGGAGCGTTGCGAGCGGTTGCCCGGCGGTCACGCGGTCGCCGACGCGCGCGTTGACGACGCTCACCGTCCCCGCGCCGGTGGCCTCGGCCGCGACGATCTTTTCCGCCGGGGCGACAGGCGCGGCGGCGGTGTTTTGCGGTTGGCGGCGCGCGGCGACAAGGCCGGACTGCGCATCGGCCGCCGCGCTCTGCGCCTCCTGCAAACGACGCTGCGCGCGTTCATACTCGGCGCGCGCGCCGTCGAGTTGCGCTCGTGGCGCGTCGCCCGAAGCGACGAGCGGCGTCAGGCGTTGCACCTCCACTTCCGCGCGCACAGCCTCGGCTCTCGCCGCCTCGATGCCCGCCTGCGCCGCGCCGATGTTTCTACCGGCGCGCGCCACCGGGTCTTCAGCCTTAGTCTGCGGCGCGCTCTCCCGCGCCTCCGTGCGCACGGCGATTTCGACAACCGGCGTGCCCGCGCCGACCACCATCCCCTCGCGCACGAGCACGCGACGCACTTCGCCCGCCACGGGCGCGTTCACGATGATGACGCCCCGGCGCGCTTCGTCCCGACCGCCCGCACACGCCGCGAGCGCAAAGAGCGCCGCGAACGCGCAACCGTAAAGCGCGCCCTCAAACTTTCGCGCCCGCCGGGGAGACGACCGCGCGAGTTTATTGCTCATTCGATCTGGACTCCGGCGTCAACGCTGTCGTCGTCGCCGCAGACGATGCGCCGCCCGCTGCCGTCGGCGCGCCGCCCATTGTCGTCTCACCCGCGCGCGGCTTCGACGCCGCGGGCAACACGACCGAGGTGTCGAAGTCGGCGGTGGCTTCCGGGCGCAGTTCAAGTTCGCGCGTGGCGCGCACCATGACGTTGTTCGCGCCGAGCGTGTTGCCGGTGGCGCGCTGGAACTCGGCGATGGCCTTGTTGAGATCGGTCTGCGCCTGTAGCTCGCGCCCGCGCGCGGCCAGCAGTTCGTTCTGTCTTTGCAGGACGAGGAAGACGGTCGTCGTGCCCGCGCGAAACTGCCGCTGCTCGCTCTCGAACTGTAGCTCGGCCGACGAGCGCGTGGCGGCGGCCGATGCGAGCCGCGCTTCCGCCGAACGCAGGGATTGCGTGGAGTTGCGCACGTCGGCCTCGATCAACTGCTCGGCCTGCGCGCGCTGGTTCGTGATGCGGCGACCTTCGGCGAGCGAGCGGCCGAGGTTGGCCTGCGCCGTGCGGTTGCGAAACGGGAGTTCGACGCGCACACCGACGCGGTAGGTCGGGTAGTCCTGCGCGAGCAGGTTCGAGAGCGATGTCGTGTAGCCGCCGACGAGGTTCGGGTTGACGGTACTGCCCGTCGTACCAGTGCCCGTGTCGAGCGCCGGGAGTCCGGCCAGCCCGGAGAGTTCGTTGACGCGCGCGCGCAATTGGGCGTTCGCGCTCGTGTTGGGATTGATCGTCGGCGTGACGGTCGAACCGGCGAGGCCGGTGGAGGTGTAAGTGCCGACGAGGTCTACCTGCGGCCTCGACTGGTCGCGAAAAAAACGCTGGTCTATGCGGTTGATCTCCGCGCTCGTCTGGAGTTGCGCGAGTTCCGGCCGGTTATCAATCGCGGCGCGGACGGCCTGCTCCAGCGGCACGCGCGGCGCTTCGAGATTGACGGGCGTGACCGGCGTGAGCGGGCGCGACCAGAGCGCGGCGGTGCGGTCGGCGAGGATCAAGGTCTTGAGCGTATTCTCGGCGCGCGTCACGGATTCCTGCGCGGTGTAGACGCTCTGCTCGAAGGTCGTCACCTGCGTGTTGGCGGCCACGATGTCAATGGGCGCGAGCACGCCCTGCGCGACGAGCCGCTGGTTGCTCTCCACCTGCACGCGCGCCTGCCTGACGGCGTCAATCTGCACCTGCAAATTTCGGAGCGAGAAAACCAAATCCCAGTAAGACTGTTCGACCTGCGAGATCACTTCGATGGCGCGCTGGCGAAACTGCGCGTCGGTGAGGGAAAGATTCTTCTTCGCGATCTCGATGGTGCGGCGGTTGTTGTCGAAGCGCAGGCCGCGCAGGAGCGGCTGCGCGTAGGTGAAGGTGAAGGCCGTCGGGAACTGCGGGTTGAGCGTGGCGTTCTGGTTGGTGGTCAGCAGGCGCGTCGAGGAGAAGTCGAGTTGATAGTTGCCGCCCGCGAAAGGGGAGAAACCGCCGAGGCGCATCGCGCCCGTCAAATCCTTCTGCGTGACCGAGCCGTTCGCGCCGCCGCTGATGGTCGAACTCGTCGGCGTCGTGCGCGATTCGTAATAACTCTCGGACGAAAAGAGCGGGTCGTAGACGCCGCGCGCCGCGTTCAAATTGAACTCGGCGATCTCGACGTTGATACGCGAGCCGTCAATGTCGTTGTTGTTCTGCAAGGCGAGCGCGATGGCCTCGTTGAGCGTGAGCGGCAACTGCTCGGACACGTCCACGCCCACGCGCTCGGCCGAAGGAAGGGGGCGCGACGCGGCTTCAAAATTGGGCGCGACCGGAGGCGGCTCGCTGGGCAACTCGGCGGGCGCGATGCCCGCGGACGCGCCGACGTTCTGCCCCGGAGTTTGCCCGACCGTGCCCGGAGTCTGTGTGCCGCCGGGCGTCGTGCCGCCTGCGGGCGTCTGGGGGGCGTTCGTTCCGGCGGGCGTGGCCGTCTGCGTCTGTCCGGTGGCGGGCGCGCCCTGCTGCGAGGCGTTCGGCACTTGCGGCGAAGGCGGGCGCGGCCCCTGCGTGTCGGGCGTCGTGGCCTGCCGCTGCTGCTCGACGCCCGTCTGCGGCTGCACGCTCTGCTGCGCCTCGTTCGCGGGACGCACGGGCGCGGTCGCGGAGTTGGGCGGCAGTTCCGTCGTCGCGGGCGGAAGCGCGCCGGGTCGTCTCTGCTGCGTCGTCGTGCCCGGCGGCGACTGCTGCGTCGTGGAAGAGGGCGGCTGTTGTTGAGTTTGATTCTGCGCGAACGCCGCCGACGGCGCGCACAACGTCGCTGTCGCAACGACTAACGCAAATCCGGCGCGCCCCAAACTCGTCCTACTTAAAGTGCGTTTCATAATCACCTTTGCGCCTCTGGTTTTAGCTTTGCGCCTTTGCGAGAAAATCAGTTCACGCAAAGGCGCGAAGCCGGAACTTAAGGCGCGAAGTGTCGAGCCGTTGCGCTCAATCGCCTGAAACATTATCTGCATAACCATCCTTTGCGGCCTGCCGCGTGAGCGGTTTTGCGACCTTCGGGCGACGAGTGAGCGTCGCGGTGGCGGCCGCGGAAGCGTCGGAGAAACGGCGACCCGCGCCCCCCTTGAAGTTGTTGAAACGCGACCCGGCGTAACCCCACACGCGCGAATCCTTCGCGTCCTCGAACAGCGAGTAGAAGACCGGCACGGCGAGAAGCGTCAGGAGCAGGCACATGCTCTGCCCGCCGACGACGAGCACGCCGATGGAACGGTTCGTCGCCGCTCCCGCGCCGCTCCCCAGGATGAGCGGGATCATGCCGGCGACGAGCGCAATGGTCGTCATCAGGATCGGGCGCAGGCGGTCGCGGTTGGCTTGCAGGATCGCGCTGTATCGTTCCATGCCGTGCGAGCGCAGTTCGTTCGTGTGGTCGATCTGGAGAATCGCGTTCTTCTTGACGATGCCGAACAGGAGCAGGATGCCGAGCGCGGAGAAGATGTTCAGACGCTGCCCGGCGATCAGAGTTGACAGGAGCGCGAACGGGATCGAGAGCGGCAGCGTCAGGAGGATCGTCACCGGGTGGATGAACGATTCAAACTGCGCCGCGAGTATGAGGTACATGAAGACGAACGAGAGCAGGAACGCCAGCATGAACGATTGGTTCGCGCGCTGCAATTCCTTCGACTGACCCGTGACGCCCGTGCGATACCCGGCCTCCATGTTCAACTCCTGCGCGTAACCCTGCACGGCGACGAGGGCATCGGCCTCCGAACCGTTCGGCGCGAGGCTCGCGGAGATCGTCACCTGCCGCTGCCGGTTCAGCCGATCAATCGAAGCGGGACTGTCGCCCTCTTCGAGGCGCACGAGTTTCTCCAACCCCACCGTGCCGCCGTTAGCCGAGGCCACCGTGAAGTTGCTCAAATTCTCGCGCGTGCGGCGAAACTCTTCGCCCGCGCGCACCACCACGTCGTATTGATCCGAGCCTTCGCTGAAGGTGGTGACGCGCGCCCCCGCCGCGAGCGTGTTCAAAGCCTGCGCCACGTCGCCGGCGCGCACGCCGAGGTCTGCGGCGCGCTGGCGGTCAATGATGATGCGCAGTTCCGGGCTGCTCAACCGGAGCGAGCGGTCGGCGTCTCGAAAGTTGTTGTCTTTCTTGATGCGCTCGACGAGTTTGTTCGAGTATTCGTCGAGTTTGGCAATCTCAGGCCCGCTGATGAAAAGTCCGAGCGATGAACCGCCGCCACCGCCGCCCCCGCCGCCGATGGCCGCGCCGATGGATGAACCGCCCGACGCGTTGATGACATACTCTTTCGGATACTTGCGCTTACGGATCAGGTCGCGCGTCTGCTGAATCAGTTGCGTCTGCGAAAACTCGCGCTCCTTGACCGGCTTGAGCCTGACCGAGATGTTGCCCTGATTCGGTTGGCCGCCGCCGCCGAAGCCGCCCGCGTTGACGAGCGTTAACTCGACGCCCGGAATCTGCTCGCGCACATCACGCGCCACGCGCTCAAGCACGGACTGCGTGGCCGGGAGACTCGTGCCCTGCGGCGCGCGCAGGCTCACGAAGAAGCCCGACTCGTCTTCGTCCGGCAGGAAGTTGTAGCCGACGTACTTGTAGAGCGGCCAGATCGAGGCCACGACCACGACGCAGAGCACGACGATGATCCAGCGGTGCGCCATTGACCAGCGCAGCATCCACATGTACGAACGGTCAATCGGGCGGTAGAAACGGCCGCCCTTCGACGACGAGTGCTCCTTCGCCACAGCCGGGACGGTTTCCGCGTCGGCCGGATCGCCGAGCGGCGTCGCGTGTTTGTTGTGGTCGTCCGAGTCTCCGCCGCCGGCAGCCGCGCCCGCGCCCGCCGGTAAGCCTTCGGGCGTGACGGACTCTTTGGGCGGCTTGATCCAGCGCGCGGCGAGCATCGGCGTCAGCGTGAACGAGACGATGAGCGAGACGGCGATGGCGGCGGCCGACGTGAGTCCGAACGAGGACATGAAGCGGCCGACGATGCCCGTCATAAACCCGACGGGGATGAAGACGGCGAGCAGCGAGAGGGTCGTCGCCATGACGGCCAGCCCGATCTCGCGCGTGCCTTCGATGGCCGCCTGATACGGGTGCATCCCCTTCTCTTCGACGAAGCGGTAGATGTTTTCCAGCACGACGATGGCGTCGTCAATCACGATGCCGACCATCAGGGTCAGCGCGAGCATCGTCATCTGGTTGAGCGAGTAGCCGAGCGCGGCGATGATGGCGAAGGCCGAGATGATCGAGGTCGGGATGGCGAGCGCGGCGATAACGGTCGAACGGAAGTTCCAGAGGAACAGGAAGACGATCAGAGCCGCGAGCAGGCCGCCGACGACCAAGTGCTCTTCGATGGCGTGCAAACTGGTTTCGATGAACTCCGACTGGTCGCGCGTGACGACGACCTTCAAATCCTGCGGCAGGAGCGGCGTGATCTCGGCCATGCGCTGCTTGACGCCGTTGATGACGGCGATGGTGTTCACGCCCGATTGCTTGCGGATGCCGAGCGAGACGCTGGGCACGCCGTTCAGGGACGCGGCCGATTGCGGGTCAACGCCGCTGTCTTCGACGCGCCCGATGTCACGAATCTTGATCGGGTAGTTGTTACGCGTCGCGATGACAATATCGTTGAAGTCTTCGACCTTCGTCACCTTCGAGAGCGTGCGCAGAGTCACCGTCCGCGCGCCCTCGTCGAGCCGCCCGCCGGGCAGTTCGAGATTCTGCGCGCGCAATGCGTTGTTGACCTCCGTCACCGAGAGGTTGTACCCGCGCAGGCGATCCGGTTCCACGTAAATTTTGATCTCGCGCTGGCGTCCGCCGAAGACAACCACCTCGCCGACGCCGTCGGCCGATTCGACGCGCTCCTGAATCTGGTTCTGGACGATGTCGGTCAACTCGATGGCCGAGCGCGGCGCGCTGATGGCGTAAACCAGCACGGGCTGCGAGTCGGGGTCGGCCTTGCGGACGACGGGCGGGTCGGCCGTCTCCGGCAGGCGGTTGATGATGGTGCTGACCTTGTCGCGCACCTCCTGCGTGGCGAGGTCGGGGTCTTTCTCCAGGTTGAAGTTGATCGTGACGTTCGACCGCCCCTGCGCCGAACTGGAGCGCATCTCGTCTATGCCGGGGACGGTGTTGACGACGCCCTCGATGATGTCCGTGATCTCGGTCTCGATCTCCTGCGGCGCGGCTCCGGGGTTGCTCGTCGAAACCGAGACGGTCGGAATATCAATCTTCGGGAAGCGGTCAACGCCGAGCGTGAAGAAAGAGAAACCGCCGACGACGGTCAGGATCAAAATGATGACGGTGGCGAAGACCGGACGACGGACGCAAATTTCGGCCAACTTCTGCATAAAATTATCTCCACGGAGATTGATTCATTGATACATCGGTTCATTGATTCAATGAAGAAATGGATCAATGAATCAATTGCCCCTGACGCGCGCGCCCTCGAAAAGTTGTTGGAGGTTGCTGGTCGCCACCGTCTCGTCGGCGTTGACGCCGGAAAGTATCTGGATGAAATCGCCTTCCTCCGTGCCGATCTGCACGACGCGCAACTTCGCCATGTCTTTGTCAATCACGAAGACGCGGTAGGACTGCGTGTTCTGGTCGGAGAAGACGGCCGAGCGCGGCACGTAGACGGTGCGGCTGCCGCCCGCGCGCACGATGCGTGCGGTGGCGAACATGCCGGAGCGCAGCGCGTTATCGCCGTTCTCGACGGCGGCCTCGACGGTGGCCGCGCGCGAAACCGGATCAATCGCGGGGTTGACGGCCGTCACCCGCCCGGCGAATTTCCGTTGGCGGTGCGCGTCAACTTCGAGCGAGACGCCCATGCCCGGCGTGATGAACGGCGCTTCCGCCTCCGGCACTTGCAGTTGCAACTTGATCGGGTTGGTACGCAAGACCGTGGCGATAATGCCGGCGGGCGTCACGTACTCGCCGACGGCGATGGGGCGGTTGCTGACGTAACCGGCATAAGGCGCGCGGATGGTAGCGTCGGCCACGGCCTTCTGCGCGATGGCAACCTGCGCGCGCGCCGACGCGACGGCCGACTCGGCCGTCTGGATGGCCTGATTGCTCTGGCGCGCGGTGTTGAGCGCGGATTCGAGTTGCTGGCGGGCGGCGTTGACGCGCGCGCGCGCCGTGTCGCGCTGCGTGCGGAATTGATCGTAGGTGGAGACGGCCGTGTCGCCCGTCTCGACGAGCGCGCGGTAACGCCGCTCGTTCGCCTCGGCGAGACGCAACTCGGCCTGCGCCTGTTCCAGACCCGCGCTCGCGGCGCGCGCTTCCGGGATCACGCTGGCGTCGAAGCTGCCGCCCGGACGCAGACCCAGACGCGCCTCCGCCTGTCTCACGCCCGCGATGGCCTGTTGCACCCCGGCCTGCGCCTGTTGCAGACGCAGGCGCGCGTCCCTGTCGTTGAGCCGCGCGAGCACGTCGCCCTGACGGACGAACGCGCCGACGCCGACCGGCGTCGCTACGACCTGACCCGAAGCTTGCGAGGCCACGTCGGAAGTCTCCTCGGCGACGAGGCTGCCCGTTGATTGTATGTAAGACGGCACTTCGCGCGCCTCGGCCTTCGCCGTCGTGACGGCGACGGGCGGGGCTTCGGACGCGTTCGCCGCGCCGCCCTTCCCCGCGCCTTCCTCGGCGCGCGTGTCGGCTTTGGCGTCGGCCTTCGATGCGGAACGCCCGCAGGAGTTCACGCCGAACAGCGCGACGACGACGAGCAGCAGCAAACACAGAAGCGCGCCCGCGCGTGTGTTCCGGGGGATGAATGAGACAGACATAAAATAGACCTATTTGAAACCTGACGAAGAACCGGATTAAACCTTCCGAACTTTAATAAACCTTGTGAGCTTATTTGTGTAAAAACGTCGGGGCGCATTTTCCGGTTACAGATTTCTCATCGCCCGGGCGAGATTCAACGCATTTGGTCAATGAGATGTTTAAATTTACTCTCAGGCTTGCCGCACACGTATGGAAAACTTGAGAATAGATGAATTACAGTAGTCGAAAATGTCACACGAGGGAAAAGATTATATGTCTAACTGGCAGGAAGACCGAACGGAAAAACTGCGCGAGTTTTTCCGTCTCGACGCGGGGCGCGAACTCGTCGCGCCGGGCGTGGCGGCGAAGTTCGAGTTGCGCCCGGAGGTGGACGAGGGGCTGCGTCACTTCCGGATCGAATGGCACGTCATCCCCGCCGCGGAAGCCGTGCCGCTCGACGACGCCTACATCGCGCGCCTCTACCCGTCCGCCCCGCGCGACTTCACGAAGAAGCGCGAGCACGGGCACAACTACCGCGAACAACTCCTGCGCGGGCATGCAAGGCATCAGGGACTCGTCGTCGGCGTGGAGACCACCCCGAAGCCGCGTTACCTTCCCGGCAACCGGCAGTTCTACGGCACTCCTTACGGCCACGACGCCACGGCCGACCCGTTCGCCGCCTACATGGGACGCGCCGGGATGATGAACGGCACGCGCTATGCGCACAACTACCTCTCTCTGCGTACTTTCCTGAGCGTCGTCAACGAAGACTGGCGCGTGCGCCGCCTGCTGCCCGCCGGCTACCGCGTGACGATCTGCCCGCCCGCCGTCTTCAACCTCGTCGGCACGATCTTTCATCGCGAATGGAGCGAGACCGAGACGCTCGAACTCGGCTTCTATCGCGACGAGCAGGGCAACGCCACCTGCTTCGCCGTCGGCTCGAACGCGCCCGGCGACTTCTCCTACATCAGCGAAGTCGAGGGCGAAGCCGAATGGTCGCTGATGGGCTTCCGCCTCGCGCTCGTGCCGAACGAATAGTGATGAGTGATGGGTGATGAGTGATGAGTTAAGACGAACGGCTTTTTACTCATCACTCATCACCCATCACTCATCACTAAAAACTTGTAACCGCCCGCCCCGTTCGTTCGTCTTGCATCCTGGTTGGCCGGATTGAGGCTTCATTCTCTCCTGTGTCCGATGCGGCCTGGAAAATTCACTTAACATCATTGGAGATCAGCACAGATGCAACTAACTCGTACACGGAAGATTGTCGGCGGACTGGCACTGGCCGGGACGATGGCGCTGTCGGGGATCGTGGGATTCGCGCAGCAGGGAACAACGCAGGGAACGCAGGAAGGCGGCAAAGATCGCGGCGCGTGGGGTCGCGGCGAACACGGCGGCCACAAGAAGGGCATGCGCGGCATGCGCGGCGGCGGCTTCGGTCGCTTCGCCGAGAATCTCAATTTGACGGACGCGCAGAAGGCGCAGATCGAGCAGATCGCCGCGCGCTACCGCGAGACCGCGAAAGCCGGACGGCAACAACGTCAGGGCGGCGGCGGGCGCGAGCGCGGGTTCGGTGCTTTCAACGGCGGCACGTTCAACGAGGCCGAGGTTCGCGCGGCGGCGCAGGCGAGAGCCAACGCGCAGGTCGAACGCGAAGTGGCGCACGCGCGCATGATGTCGGAGATGTACAACGTGCTGACGGCCGAACAGAAAGCGCAGCTTACCGCCCAGCGTCAGCAGCGTGAGCAGAAGCGGCAGGAGCGGCGCATGCGTCGCAACGCCGACGCGGCTCCGGTCAGCAGAACCTGAACGAAATACGGGGCGTGGTCTCCCTGTTCTAAACCAAACTCTCCCCTTCAAATTTCAACGAAGGGACAATGATGAAAAATAAACTGAAAGTAATTCTGATGATGTGCGCGCTGCTGGTCGGCACGGCGTTGACGGCCGCGGCGCAGACAACTTACCGGACGCGCAACGGGCGCACGGTGACGGTCTACCCGAACAACCGCCGCGTCGTGCGCACGCAGAACGGCCGCACCATCGTGCGCGGCGCGAACGGGCGCACGGTCGTGCATCGCCAGAACGGGCGCAGCGTGGTCGTCTTGCCGAACGGCAGGCGCGTCGTGCGCAGTTCGCGCAGCCGCCAGTCGTACCCGCAAGTCAGCCGCGGGCGCACTTATCGCACGCGCGACGGCAGGCTCGTCACCGTCTTGCCGAACGGCAGGAGAATTTATCGCTAAGCTGTAAAGAGTAAGGAAGGGGTGAAGTGTGAACCGGCGTTGTACACTGACAAGCTGCGCGACCGCGACGACAGGGCGCAGCCGCTATCGCCGCTAAGAACCACTGAGCATGTGCCGGTGCAATAGTGAAGGGGCAGCTCTCGGGCGAGGGGCTGTCCCTTCACTTTTCACACAGGCGGCGCGCGAGGCGGTTCTGCGCGCAAGACAGAGG
>DATHAZ010000194.1:0-21711 GCA_035296445.1 Pyrinomonadaceae bacterium
CAAGAAGACCATCCCCATCGAATTCACGAACGCCGGTCTGGTCGGCCTCGACATCGGCGTCGAAACAATCGCGCATTTCGCGCGCGCTCTCGCCGACGCGCGGACGATCATCTGGAACGGCCCGATGGGCGTCTTTGAAGAGAAGGACCTCGGTTTCGACGAGGGCACGATTGGCGTCGCGCGCGCCGTCGCCGACGCCGCAGACCGTGGCGCGACGGTCATCGTCGGCGGTGGCGATTCGGTGGCCGCCATTACGCAGGCCGGGGTGGCCGAACGCATCACGCACATTTCCACGGGCGGCGGCGCGACCCTCGAATTTCTCGCGGGCGACGAACTGCCCGGCGTCGCCGCACTCAACGATAAATAGCTGTTAGCTGTTAGCTATTAGCTATTAGCCGGAAGAAAACAGCTATCAAGTTTCGCTTTCGCTTTCGCTTTGGATTTTGGATTTGCTAACAGCTAATGGCTAACAGCTTCGATATGCGAAAACCTGTCATCGCCGGAAACTGGAAGATGTACAAACTGGTCGCCGATTCGGTTGCGACGGCGATCAGCCTGCGCCCGCTCGTCGCCAACGTGAATCATTGCGAGGTGATCATCGCTCCGCCCTTCACGTCGCTCAAGACCGTCGCCGACCGCCTCGAAGGATCGAACATACGCATCGCCGGGCAGGACTGCTCGACCGAGGTAAAGCACAGCGCGCACACGGGCGAGATCGCGGCCGACATGCTGAAAGACGTGGGCGCGACGCACGTGATCGTCGGCCACTCGGAGCGGCGGCAGTATTATTTCGAGACCGATTCGTTCGTCAATCAGAAGACGCAGGCTGCTCTGGCGTCGGATTTGACGGTGATCATGTGCGTCGGCGAGACGCTGGCGCAGCGTGAATCGGGGAACGCCGAGCCGGTCGTGCGCGGTCAGGTCGAGGGTGGCTTGCGCGGTTTGACATCCTCCGACCTCGCCCGTATCATCATCGCCTACGAGCCGGTCTGGGCTATTGGCACCGGACACACCGCGACGCCGGAACAAGCGCAGGAAATGCATGCGTTTATCCGGCGCGTTTTCGCGGAGAGGCATTCGCCCGAATTGGCCGACGCGCTTCGCATCCTCTACGGCGGTTCGGTCAAGCCGGACAACATCGCCGGGTTGATGAAACAGACGGACGTTGACGGCGCTCTCGTCGGCGGCGCGAGTCTGGAAGCCGAGACGTTCGCGCAGATCGTGCGTTACAATGTGTAAGTTTCAAGTTTCAGGTTTCAGGTTTCAAGTCTGAATGTTGCTCATTCCTTAACTTGAAACTTGAAACCTGAAACCTGAAACTCTTTGAACCGAGGATCGTGACTTGTTGACTTATCTTTTATACGGGTTATTTATTCTATCGTGCATCGTGCTGGTCGTCGCCGTGCTCTTGCAGCCGGGCAAGGCTGACGCGGGCGCGCTCTTCACGAGTTCGGTGTCGAGCACGGCCTTCGGGCCTCGCGGCACGCAGACCATCCTCGCGAAGATCACGATTGTCGCCGCCGCGCTTTTCATGCTCGTCGCCTTGGTGCTCTCGCTGCCCATCGTCACGGGTTCGCGCTCCGTCGTCGCCGACGAGTCAGAGGTGACACCGGCGCAACCGGCCGCATCGCCCGCCGCACCCGCGCAGAACACTAACGCGCCCGCGACGGATACGACGCAGAGCGGCGGCGAAACGACCGCGCCAGCGGCGAATACCAACTCGACGGATGGCAACACGAATAACGCGACGCCGCAGTCGTCGCCGCAGCAGCAGAATAAGTAAGACCGTGACTCGGTCGTCTCCCCTGATTTCGACGGGGCGGCGAGTGACTTTGACAATTCAATCAGCCGAAGTGGCGGAACTGGTAGACGCGCACGTTTGAGGGGCGTGTGAGGTAACTCGTGGGGGTTCGAGTCCCCCCTTCGGCATCCAAATCAAAAGAGGGCGGCGTGGACATATCCACGTCGCCCTCTCCCATTTCCCGCGGTTCGTCCGCGCGTCGGCTTTGTCCGCAAACGGAGAGGCTGTTAAACTCTCAACCGTTCAGTTAATTCTTGCGATACGCCGATGCCTTTTACCGCTTTCAAACTCCAACTCAGAACGCAAAGACTGATTCTGGCGGCGGCTCTCGTCATGCTGGCGGCCGCGACATCTCGCGCGCAGTCTATTGATCTGAACTCACCGACGCCCGTCGTCTCGAACGAAATCGCCGGGAGCATCGCCCCGCTCGACATCGGCGACGCGCGCTCGACCCGCTTCTTCTACACCTTCAACGGCCTGCCGGGCGACCTCGAAATCACGGTCGAGAGCTACAACCTTGAAGGCGACGTGGATATTTTCCTCGCCGGCAATTTGCGCCCGCTGACGAAGGTGACGCTCTACGCCGGGGCGAGTTCCAACCGCAGCACGAAGACGATCTACCTGCGTCGCGACGAACCGCTCATTCTGCGCGTGCAGGCGCGCACGCCGAACGACGCGGAGGGAACTTACCGTATCCGCTTCGGCGGCGCGTTCAGACCCGCCGCACGCCTCGCTACAGAGGCGACCGCCACGGAAGAGTCAACCGCCGCGAATACGTCGCCCGCTGCGGTCGCGACGGGCGCGAACAGGAAAGTAAAACGCGTCACCTCGGTCGGGGCGCGCATCGAAGAACCGGCCGTAGAGGTTGCCAGGGAAGAACCGGCGGCGACGCCCGAAGCGACACCTGTATCGCCTCCGGTCGCGGCGAAGAAGACCCCAACCAATCCAAGACCCGCGAGGACGAGAGCAGGCTCGCGTAGAACATCCCGCTCGGAGACGGCGCGCAGGAATCCACCGAACACCGAAGCCGGAAACGACGAAGCTCCGAAGGCCGGGGCGACCAACCCCGACACAACGGACGACAGCGCGCGCAAAGACGCCGGCGGACAACCCACGCAGCCTGAACGCGCGCGCCCCGTTCGTGTGCCGCGCGCACGCGCCAACAGAAACCCGAACGCGGCGAGAAGAACCAACGCGCCGGGGGCGACGACCGGGTCAATTCCCGAGTCGCCCGCGGAAACTCCCGCGCCGCCCGCCCCTGCCAGCGTGAGGCTCGTCATCGTCATGCGCGACGGCGAAACGTTCGAGCGCGACATGGCGGGCATTCGCCGCGTGACGGTCGAGAACGGAGTGCTCATCATCGTCTCGAAGACGGGGAAGACCGAACGGCAGCCGATGAACGCCGTGCTGCGTATGTCTATCGAGCCTTAACGCGACGCCGCGAAACCTGCGCGACGAAAAACATTGAGCGAGCGAATGGCAGAGCGAGAAACTACGGATGGGGAGTTTCAGGTCGGGAGGCGTCGCGGGCGCGCGGCGTGGCGCGTCGCGGTCGTATTGCTGGCGGCCGTCGTCGCGCTCGTGTTGTACGGCCGCGGCGGTGCGTGGTCTGCGCCGGAGCAATGGCAGGCCGGCGGCGCGAGCCTCTTCACGGCGCTCCTCATCATCTTCATCATGGCCGCGAGTTTGACTTGCTGCCTGACGGCCTCATATTTCCTGATTCTCACTCCGCTCCTGTTTCCGCCTCACCTGTCAACAATAATTACGACGACGGGCTGCGTCGCCGGGGCGGCGGGCGGCTACCTGTTCGCGCGCTTCGTGGGCGGCTCGTGGGGCGAGCGTTTTCGCGACGGGCGCGTGCAGCGTTTCCTGTCAACTCATTCGAGTTTTCTCGCCCTCTTCGGCCTGCGTCTTGCGCCCACCCCGCACGGCGTCGTCAACTACGCGGCGGGTCTTGCGCGCATCTCGCCGGCGCGCTTTCTTCTCGCGACGCTCGTGGCGATGGGTCTCAAATCTTACGTCTACGCGACGGCCGTACACACAGCCCTCGGCGCGGGTTCGGCGGCGAATGCCGTGAGCGCGTCCGTCGTGTTGTCGCTCTGCGGCGTCGCCGCGCTCTCGCTTATCGGCCACCTGTTGACGAGACGTTACGCGGCCTTGCGAGTCGCCCCGACCTCAATCCCCGACCGTCTCGGATGAGCGCGCGCGTATTCGACGCGTTTCATTTGAGGGTCGAACTTCTTTTTTGACGGATGCACACGCGAACGCCCACGCTGCCGCGCGACTGTGTTTCAGGGCGACGCCCCCGGCCACGACCAGATGAAGAGACGCAACGACACATCGAAAAAACGGATCGCGCAAACACCACCCCGGCGGCAGGTCTATCCCTTCACGGCCATCGTCGGGCAGGAGGAGTTGAAACTTGGTCTGCTGCTGAACGTCATCACTCCTTCCATCGGCGGCATGCTCATCATGGGACATCGCGGCACGGGCAAGTCCACGGCCGTGCGGTCGCTGGCCGAACTGTTGCCCCCTCTCTGGAAAGTGCGCGGCTGTCTCTACGGCTGCGACCCGGCGGCGGAATCGAACCTGTGCGCGGACTGCGAGGCGCGCCTCGCCGCGCCGGGCGCACTACCGAAGGAGCGCGCGCCCGTCTCGGTTGTCGAACTGCCTTTGAACGCGACGGAGGATCGCGTCGCGGGCGCGATCAATCTGGAGCGCGCGATCAGGGAAGGCGTCAAGACTTTCGAGCCGGGGTTGCTCGCCCGCGCGCATCGCGGCTTTCTCTACATAGACGAGGTGAACCTGCTCGAAGATCATCTCGTTGATCTGCTGCTCGACGTGTCCGCTTCGGGGCGCAACCGCGTCGAACGCGAGGGCGTGTCAATCGAGCACCCGTCGGAATTCGTGCTGGCCGGTTCGGGCAACCCGGAAGAAGGCGAACTCCGCCCGCAACTGCTCGACCGCTTCGGCCTCTCCACGGAGATTCGCACGGCCGCCGATCTGGAAGAACGCGTCGAGATAATCGTGCGCCGCGAAGCTTTCGACCGAGACCCGGCCGCCTTCTGCGCCGGGTGGGAAACGGAACAGGCGCGGCTCGGACGCCGTCTCGTCCGTGCGCGCGCAGCGTCCGGCGGCGTGCGACTCTCGACGAAACTTGTACGCGGCATCGCCGAGTTGTGCGGGCGTCTCGGCGTTGACGGGCATCGCGGCGAGTTGACCATAGCGCGCGCGTCGCGTGCGCTGGCCGCATTAGAAAATCGGAAAGAGGTCGCGCCGGAAGACGTGCGCCGCGTAGCCGCGATGGCTCTGCGCCATCGCCTGCGCCGCGACCCGCTCGAACAAACCGACGGCGGTTCGCAGATCGAACAGGCCGCGCGGGAACTGTTCGGCGCGAGCGATGCAAACGATCCGACGGGCGACGCAAACGAACCGGATGTGCAGGAGGTCGCGCGGAAACGCCACACGAAAAAAACTCCGCCCCCCACCCCTGTTGAGACTGGTGGGAACAACGAGGGCGGAGGCGTCGAGAGGCACGACCCGCACCGCACGGACGCCTCGCTCGCTCCGCACACGCCGGAAGCCGAGACACGACCCGCGCCCCCGCTCGATGCGAAACTTCCGCCCGACTATTTTGACGGGCAACGCGACGCGAAGAAGTCGCCCGCAAAGCCCGCCACGCGCGCGCGCCGCCGGACAAACTCGCGTTCGACCGCGAGCGACGCACGCGGGCGTTATTCACACGCCGTCGCGCGGCGCGCGGGCGATGACGGTGATTTGAAGATCGCGCTCGACGCGACCCTGCGAGTGGCCGCCGCGTCGCAGGTGTCTCGCCGCCGCGCCGCAGCGTCAACGCATGCGATTGAAGTGGAGACGGGCGACCTGCGCTACAAACATTTCAGCCGCCGGGTGGGCACGCTCTTTATCTTCGCCGTTGACACTTCGGGCAGCATGGCGCTCAACCGCATCGCGCAGGCGAAGGGCGCGCTGGCGCGACTGCTCCGCGAGTCTTACGTCAACCGCGACCGCGTCGCGCTCGTCACGTTTCGCGAACGCGCGGCGCGAGTGCTGCTTCACCCCAGCCAGTCGAGCTCGCGGGCGCGCCGCCTGCTCGACGCGCTCCCCGTCGGCGGGGCGACGCCTCTCACCGCCGGTCTGCTACGCGCACTCGAAATCAGCGAGCGCGCCGCGCGGGTGGGGACACAGCGCATACGCCTGCTCGTCTTCACCGACGGCCGCGCGAACGTTCCGGGCGACGGGCGGGTGGATGCAGACCCCGCGCGCAGACGGCGACAAATCAAAAGCGAAGTCGAAAAGATCGGCGTCGCACTTCAACGCGCCGGAGTCGCCTCGGTGGTCGTAGACACGCAGAACCGTTTCACACGCGGCGGCGAAGGACTAGCGCTGGCGCAGGCTCTCTGCGGGCGTTACGTACACTTGCCTTCTTTGAAGTAATCAACGAAGGCTTTACGGGAATCCGACGAGGGCGGGCAGGCCGTTTCCGCAATTCTCATTTACAAAGCGTTTGCACCCCGGTTATTTTATGCGCGCCCGTTGAGGCTCTCCGTCCCACTGCATCAGCCGATTCAAACATGAGCGAAATTCGTGAACAACAACGGCTCACTAAAGATGAGCGCGACCGCCGCGTGCTCGAACTGTGCGAGCAAGTGTCGGAGATCGAGCAACGTCTAATCCCGACCGGGCTGCACGTCTTCGGCCGCGCGTCCGTCGAGGCCGAGCGCGCCGACTTGCTGCGCATGGTCGCCTCGTTCGACAGGCCGGAGACGGGCGCACGCGCACTCCCCCGAATCATCGAAGAGGGCTTGGCCGTCAACGCCTCGCCGCCGTCAAACAATGGCGCGAAGTTGAGCGAGGAAAGTTTGCGTGCGCGCGAACAGGTCGAGACGATAACGCGCGACGCGGTGGAGCTTTTTTTAAGGGATGGCAGCGAGGTCGCGTGTGCGTGGCTGGAGAAGACGGCGCGCGTGTCGCCGGTCGAATCGCGGCGCGTCTTCGCGCTGTTGGAAAAGATCGCGGCGCAGTTAAAGGACAATCAGGAGTTGGACGCCCTGGCGCGTGCCCTGCGCGGCGAGTACATCGAGCCGGGGCCGGGCGCGGACATCGTGCAGAACCCCGCCATCCTGCCGACGGGCAGAAACACGCACGCCGTCAATCCTTACGGCGTGCCCTCCGATCTGGCCTATGCGCGCGCCGAGCGCGTCGTCAAACTTTTGCTCGAACGCCACCTGACCGAGCACGGCCGCTACCCTGCGGCGATGGCGCTCGTCCTGTGGGGACTCGACAACATCAAGACGCAGGGCGAGGGCGTGGCGCAAGCCCTGTGGCTGCTCGGCGTGCGCCCTGTGCGCGACGGGATGAACCGCGTGACCGACGTTGAAGCGATCCCGCTCGAACAACTGGGACGCCCGCGCATTGACGTGGTGATGACCGTCTCGGGCATATTCCGCGATCTCTTCGGCGCGACGATGAGCTTGCTCGACCGCGCCGTGCATTGCGTCGCCGCGCTCGACGAGCCGCCCGAGGCCAACTACGTGCGGCGCAACATTCGGGCGCGCATGGAGGCGGATGCGTGCCCGTTTGAAGAGGCCGCGCTGCGCGTCTTCTCCAACGCGGCGGGCAACTACGGCACGAACGTTAACTTCATGGTCATGGATTCGCAGTGGGAGGCGGACGACACGCTGGCCGACCTTTTCGTCACGCGCAAGTGTTTCGCTTACGGGCGCGATGCGGAGGGGCGCGCTCTCGAAGGGCGCGAGGCGCGCGCCGCTTTCAACGGCGCGCTCGCCTGCGTGGAAGCCACTTATCAGAATATTGACTCGTTTGAGATCGGCATCACGGACGTTGATCATTATTTCGAATATCTGGGCGGCGTCTCGAAGGCGGTCGAGAAACAGACGGAGTCGCGCCCGGCCATTTATCTTTCGGACACGCTCTCGCGCGAGGCGAAGGTGCGTTCGGTGGAAGAGACGATCCGCCTTGAGACGCGCACGAAGACGCTCAACCCGAAGTGGTATGAAGGGATGCTCAAGCACGGCTTCCGTGGCGTGGCCGAGATCGAGAGCCACGTCGCCAACACCTTCGGGTGGAGCGCGACGGCCGCCGCGGTTGACGACTGGGTCTATGCGGAAGTGGCCGAGACTTTCGTGCTGGACGAGCGGATGCTCGAACGCCTGCGCGAACTCAACCCGCATTCGGCGCGCGCGCTCGTCGCACGACTGCTCGAAGCCGAGGGGCGCGGTTTCTGGCAGGCCGAGGCGGACGTGCTGGAACGCCTGCGCGACATCTTCACCGGATTGGAGGATCGTATTGAAGGCGTCGCCTAAGATCACCGCGCTTTACGTCGGCTCAAGCCTGCTCGCGCCGCTCAAGCAGGCGGAGCGTGACATCGAGCGCGCCCATGCGCCGGGATTGCGCGTCGCGGCCTACAACTTCGGCGCGCCGCTCGACGAAGCGCAATGGCGAGAGATCGAGCGCGAGTTGAGCGAGTCGCAAGTGGTCTTCGTGATCCACGTCACGGACGGCGAGAACGCGGCGCGGCTCGTGCCGCTGCTGGAAAAATATAAAGCGACGCACCGCGCCGTCATCGTCATCAACTGCATGCCGGAGTTAATGCGGCGAACGCGCATGGGACGCCTGCGGTTCGGGCGCGAGGCGGCGCAGGGAAACGGGGAGCAAGCGCGGGAGGAGAGCGAAGGCGGGGCGAGCGAGGGAATGGCGCGGCGTCTGGCGGGGCGCGTGGGGGCATGGATGGGCGAACAGGCGCGCGCTCGACGCGGGCGCGGGAAGAAGCACGCGAGCCACACGCAATACCTGCGCTACATCGAACGCCTGCCCGCGCTGTTGCGCGTCGTGCCGAACGCCGGACGCCTCGGCGACGCGAAGAATTACCTCTCCATCTTCTGTTACTTCCTGCAACCCACGCCGGCCAACATCCGCGCGATGCTGCTCGTCGCGCTCAAGCATTACGCGGCCGACGAACGCTTTGAACGTGTCGAACTCCCGCCGCCCGAATCCATGCCCGCCGTCGCCATCTATCACCCCGACGCCGCTGCGTTGTTCGAGTCGTTCGAGGCATATCGTTCATGGTACGAGCGGCGCGCGGGCAAAGGCGGCGTGAGACTTGATCCGCAAAAGACCATCGGCCTGTTGTTGATGCGACCGCAGATCGTGAGCGGCGCACATGCGCACTACGATGCGCTCATCCGCGCGGTCGAAGCCGAAGGACTGGCGACCATTCCCGCGATCTCGACCTTCATGGACAACCGCGAGGCGTGCGAGATGTTCTTCGTCGAAAAACGCCCGACGCCCGACGCCCGGCTACGGCCGCGCGTGAGCCAGATCGTGTCGCTGACCGGGTTCAGCTTCGTCGGCGGCCCGGCGATGAACGACAGCGAGGCGGCGGTAGAGTTTTTGCGCGAGTTGAACGTGCCTTTCCGCTCGGCCGTGAGTCTGGACGTGCAGACGATTGAGGCGTGGCGCGATTCGTGGACGGGGCTGAACCCGGTGCAGGCGGGGATGCAGATCGCCATTCCGGAGATTGACGGCGCGACGGAGCCGTTCGTCTACGGCGGCATGTCACAGGCGAGCGCGTCGCCGCTCCCGCTCGCGGATCGTTGCCGGCGCATCGCGCGCCGCCTCGCCCGTTGGAATCATTTGCAGACCGCGCCGCGCGAGCGTGTCAAACTCGCGCTCGTCGCTTTCTGCTTCCCGCCGAACAAAGGCAACGTGGGAACGGCCGCCGACCTCGACGTGTTTCCAAGCGTCTGGGAGATGCTGGGGCGTTTGCGGGCGGAGGGTTACAACGTCGAAGTGCCGGAGAGCGCGGACGAGTTGCGCGAGCGCCTTCTCGGCGGTAACGCAGACTCCTACGGCGCGACGACGAACGTGGCTTACCGGATGACGTTGGAAGAATACAGGCGTCTTTGCCCGTTCGCGCCTGAGATCGAAGCGGAGTGGGGCGCTGCGCCGGGCGCGATCAACTCTTTCGGCGGGACGCTTCTCATACAAGGCTTGCAACTCGGCAATGTCTTCGTCGGCGTGCAGCCCACTTTCGGCTACGAAGGCGACCCGATGAAGATGTTGATGGCGCGGGGCGGCACGCCGCACCACGGCTTCGCGGCCTTCTACGCGTTCATCGAAAAAGTATTCGGCGCGGATTCGGTGGTACACGTCGGCACGCACGGCGCTCTGGAGTTCATGCCGGGGAAACAGGTGGGGTTGTCGGAGAGTTGCTGGCCGGATCGCCTCATCGGCGAGTTGCCGAATCTCTACATCTACAGCGTCAACAACCCGTCGGAAGGATCAATCGCGCGACGCCGTTCCTACGCCGAGTTGATTTCGTATCTGACGCCGCCCGTCGAAGACGCGGGCGTCTACCGCGACCTCGCCGCGCTCAAGGAACTACTGCTCGCCTACCGGCAGACGAACGACGAGGACGAGCGCCAGCGACTGTTCCTGACGATTGACGAGCGCGCCGCTTCGCTTCATCTGGCCGCCGGCGGCGGTTGAATCGAGCGACCCGGAAGTTAGACCGTGAAATCAATCGCGCGTCGGAGTTCGCGCTTGAATTCGGATGGGGTGAGACGGTGTCTGAACGTCTCGACTCCGTTGATGAGTATGACGGGAATATCCCAACCATAGCGGCGTGTGAGGTCTGGGTCAAGGTCTATGTTGATCTCCCGGAGCGTGTATTCTCCCTCGCAGCGGGCGGCGAGCATGGCCTGTTTGGCCTCGTCGCAGAGGTGACAGCCGGGTCGCGTGTAGAGCGTCACGCGGGCTTTGCGCGGGTCGTCGGTGTCCGTAGTCTCGTCCATTTCGGCATGCTTCCGTCTTTGGCGCGGCATAAAGTTAACGCAAAAAATACATCTTGCCACAATGCCGTGAAAAGGGTATAAAATGCGAACACGCCGGAGCTATTTACCATAATTTCATTTGCGCGGCGGCTCTTCTAAGTAACGCATAGCATCTCGAATACCTGACGCGGAGAGAGGTTACACCTCTTTTGCGGAGAGTCCTACCAACTCTCTGCGGTCAGTCCTACAAGGGGTTTGTCTATCTCCTGAACGTGTGAGCGCGCTCGCCTCACATTTCTTAACACGGAGGTTCGTTTGGACAGCGAAAAAGACCCTAATGAGATGGGCGAATCTCAGTCTACAGCTTCCGCGCCGGCAGAGAGCGGCGGCGAGACGGCCGAAGAGAAGCGCGCCCGCATGATGGCGGAAATCAAGGCGAAGGCCGCCGCCCGGATGGCCGCGAAAGGCAGCGCGACGGCCGGAAGCGCGACTCCTGCCGCCAAGACCGACACTGCCGCCGTACCTCCGTCATCCACGACCCCCACCACAGCGACGGGCGACGCGCCCGGCGACGAGACCCCCGAACAGAAACGCGCGCGCATCATCGCCGAGGCGAAGGCGAAGGCCGCCGCTAAAATGGCCGCCGCTAAAGGCGACGCCGGAGCCGCCGCGAGCGAGACGCCGGCCGCGACCACGACTCCCGCGCAGACCGCGCCGCCGCAGGAAGTTCCGGCAGGCACGCCGCCCGCCGCGCGCGTCGCACCGGGTGCGGCGCAGACGACCTCGACCCCGACGGCGAGCGTCTCCAAAGGCATCCCGCAGGCGGTCGCCGCCAAACAACATCCGACCGTGGTGGACACCGTCCCCGACCCGCCCATCAACAAGATGCGCCGTCGCATCGTCTGGGCCAGCATCGTCGGATTCATGGCGACGAGTTTGTTGATGTTCTTCCGCTTCTTCCTGCCGCGCACGATCTTCGAGCCGCCGAGCGTTTTCCGCGCCGGCTTCCCCGGCGATTACGGCATCGGCGTGGATACGAAGTACCAGCAGTTGTACCGCATCTGGGTGGTCAAAACTTCCGACCGCCTGTTTGTGATCAACGCGGTCTGCACGCATCTCGGCTGCACGCCCGACTGGAAGGCCAGCGAAAACAAGTTCAAGTGCCCGTGTCACGGCAGCGGCTACGACAGCGAGGGCATCAACTTTGAAGGCCCCGCCCCGCGCCCGATGGATCGCGCACACGTCGAACTCGACGCCGAAGGGCAACTCGTCGTCAATACGGGCAGGCTCTACGATTGGCCGAAGGGCGGCGAAAATAAATTCGAAAATCCCGGCGCATACATACCTCTGTAAAGTTTCAGCAAGCAGGTTTCTCTTCAAGCGGGTTTCTCATTAGGTCACGGCAAGCGGTCTCAACACAGTTCGAGTCGAGCGGTCTAGCGGAGACTTCGACGGACGCAGTTTATTTGTCGGCCGGATTCGTGTTTGTGCCCGAAGACAGGAGAGATGGGGATGGATTCCGAACGTCCTGACGAAAAGGAAGGCGCGGGGAAGGCGGGGAACGGCGCGGCGCAGAAGCCCACAGACCCCAACGACCCGGAGGGCGTCAAGTCGCTCTTGAGAGCCGCGTCCGGCGTGCCCGCCGGAAGCAAGAAGGCCATCGCGGGCGACGTGGCGACGACGACCGAGGGCGGCCATGCGTCCACGGTCGGCTTCATCAGTAAAACCAGGGAACAGGGACTCGCGCTCAAAGACCGCGCCGTCAAAGAGGCCGAGACCTACAAAGACCCGCAGCAGACGCAACTCTGGAAGTCCATCTTCCGCGTCTCTCACGACCGCTCCGACCCGCGCAACCGCAGCTTGGCGATTCTCTCGAACGTCTTCCTGCACCTCCACCCCGCGAAGATCAACCGCGACGCCGTGCGTTACGGTTTCACCTGGGGCATGGGCGGCATCACCTTCTATCTCTTCATCGTCCTCACCTTCACGGGCGTCCTGTTGATGTTCTACTACCACCCGACGAAGGTGCAGGCGTACCGCGACATTCTCTACCTCGAACACGACGTGCCGTTCGGCAAACTCCTGCGCAACATGCACCGCTGGGCGGCGCACCTGATGGTCATCACCACCTGGCTGCACATGTTTCGGGTCGTGCTTACGGGTTCATACAAGCGACCGCGCGAGTTCAACTGGTGCGTCGGCGTCGTGCTTCTGGTGTTGACGCTGCTGCTCTCGTTCACGGGGTATCTTTTGCCCGACGATCAACTCGGCTTCTGGGCCGTGACGGTGGGCACGAACATGGCGCGCGCCACACCCTTGTTCGGCAGCGAAGGCCCCTTCGGCCCGCAACTGGGCATGACACCTTATAACGACGTGCGCTTCGGCCTGCTCGGCGGCTCAATCGTGGACGCCAACGCGCTCTTGCGTTCCTACATCTGGCACTGCATCGGCATCCCGCTCGTCGCCTCGATCTTCATGGCCGTCCACTTCTGGCGCATACGCAAAGACGGCGGCATCAGTGGCCCCGCGCCCGTGATGCTCGAAGCGGAAATGAAAGCGACGAAGAAATGATTCATTTATTCATTGAATCATTGATTCAATGAATAAATGACCAAATGGATCAATTCTTATGGACTGGCATCAACTTTGGGTCATCACATCCGCGCCGGACAACGTGCCGATTGTGGCGATGTTGTTCCTCGTCCCGTTCTTCACGTGGTATGGGTTGAAGCAGGCGCGCGAGAACGACAAATTGATCGTCGAACTGGAAGGCGACGCGGCGAAGGCCAAGACGCACCACCGCAAGACTCTGCCGTGGCGTCCGGGTTGGGCGCGCGAGTTGCACGTCTGGCCGTTCCTCGTGCGCGTGGAGTTCCTCGCCGCCGTGATCGTGACGGCCATCCTCTTCATCTGGTCAATCACGCTCGACGCGCCGCTCGAAGAACCGGCCAACCCGAATCTGACGATGAACCCCTCGAAAGCGCCGTGGTACTTCCTCGGCCTACAGGAGATGCTCGTCTATTTCGACCCGTGGATCGCGGGCGTCGTGATGCCCTCGCTGATGATGGTGGGGCTGATGGTCTTCCCCTACGTTGACTCGAACCCGCTCGGCAACGGCTACTACACGATCCGGCAGCGCCGCTTTGCCCTCGCCATGTTCGGCATCGGGTGGGTGACATGGATCATCCTGATCGTGATCGGGACGTTCATACGCGGGCCGGGCTGGGTCTGGTTCTGGCCGGGGCAGACCTGGGATCACAACGCTGTCGTCTTCGACAAGAACCAGGATTTGCACGACGTTGTCGGCATCACGCGCGCCAACTTCGGCGACGCCGCCATCTGGTTGCAGATCGTCTTCGGCGCGATGGTGGTCGGCCTGTTCTACCTGCTGGCGGGTCTGTTCCTGCACTGGCTGATGAAGCGAGGCCCTTTGAAGTTGAAGTATCTCAGGTCATGGCGGGAGTTTAAGCAGTGGGCTACGACGCCCGACCGCTTGGAGACCAGCCTGCTCGCCCGCACGAGCGTGCTGCAATACCTGACGTTCCAGTTTTTCGCCATCTCGGTGCTGATCGCGCTGCCGGTCAAAATCATTCTGCGGCTGGCCTTTACGATCAAGTACGTGTGGGTGACGCCCTGGTTTAACGTCTGAGACTGAATCCTTGGAGGGAGACGTAAGGTGGCCGAGACTCCTAAGACCGACGCGGACGCGCTGGCTCGCCGAGAGCCGGAAAAGAGAGAGCCGGAAGCCCCGGCGCGCGATCCGATCATCAGCCGTTCGACGAGCAACATCCTCCTCATCTGCGCGCTCCTGCTGATGGCCTCGCTCGCGTGGGCGCTCTACGACGAGGCCTACGGCCAGCGGCCGTGGAAAGGTATACAGCAGGAATTCGTCTCGCGCTACAACCGCTATTTGAAACGCCTGAAGCGGACGGGCACGCAGTCGGAGAAGGACGTGAAGGCGTCGGCGGAGTATCAGGAACTCGACCGCATCGCGCGCGAGGCGCGTGCCGCCGTCGAGCCGCGCAAGCGCGAGATAGACGCGCAGGTCAAGTTCATAGACACCCAACTCGGCGTCATCACCGAGCCTTTCCAGGACAAGCGCGGCAGGATCACCGTCATCAGCTACAACGTCGAGACTTCGGCCGAGGACGACAAGACCGACCTGCGCAAGGATGTGGAGGAGGAGAAGCGGAAGAAGGTCGCCGTCAAGATGCCGGTCGATCCCAACTCGGACAAGACCGAGGAGCAGAGACTCGACTACACCGAACTCGAAACGAAATACCTCGCCCTCAAAGACCAGAAGGCGCGGCTCTTGACCGAGAGCGGCGAACTGCTCAAGGAGTCGGCCGAACTGGCGGCGAAGCGAGACACCTACCTCAAAGACAACGTCATCGGCGTCAGCGCCGAGACCATAGAGAAGTTGCTCGAACGTAACGAGAAGTTCGACTACTCGCTGCGCCAGATCAACGTCAACGGCGACGAGATCGTTGATCGCTGCGAGACGTGCCACCTCGGCACGCGCGAGCCGCTCGAACTGAAAGCCGCCAACTTCAAACGCACGGGCAAGAAGATAGACGCGAACGCGCGCGCCTTCGTCAGCCACCCGAGCAAGGAACTGTTGCAGATTCACAACCCCGAACGCTTCGGCTGTTCGAGTTGCCACGGCGGCAACGGCCGCGCCACGACGAGCATCACGAAGGGCCACGGCCGCCATCGCTTCTGGCTCCACCCGCTCTACGAGCGCGAGAACATGGAGGCGGGCTGCCAGCAGTGCCACGCGCAGGATCGCGTGCTGCAAGGCGCGAACGTCCTGACAAAAGGGAAAGACCTCTTCCAGGAGCGCGGCTGCGTCGGCTGTCACCGCTACGAGGGTTTCGACCGCGAGACGGACGGACTCGCCAACTCGCGCCAGACGATCAAGCAGTTGGAGGATCAACTCGCCGCCAACGACCGCGAGGCGCGGCAAATGGACGCCGAGGCGGGCACGGTCGCGGACGAAACGGAGGCGCAGGAGAAACTCGCGCGCGCCGTCTCGCTGCGTGTCACTAACAGCCAGATCGAGGCGCGCATCGAGCAGTTGAACGTGCAGGCGCGCTACCTGATGCAGGATCAGAAGAAGGTCGGGCCGAACCTGAAAGACGTGCGCCTGAAACTGCGCAAGGAATGGATTCCGGCGTGGCTCAAAGACCCGCAAGCGTTCCGTCCGGGCACGAAGATGCCGACTTACTGGTATCTCAACCCCGAACACGAAATGTCGAAGAACATCAAGCAGAACGCCGACACCGAGCGCGCGGCGATTGCCGCTTACCTCTGGCAGTCGAGCTTCGAGGGGCAAGTGCCGAAGCAGGAGCCGGGCGACGCCACCAAGGGCAAGGAGTTGTTCGAGACGAAAGGCTGCATGGCCTGTCATTCAATCGGCGAGGGCGTGGAGAATCAGGTCGGCGGCACGTTCGCCGCGAACCTCCAACGCCTCGGCGAGAAGGCCGATTTCAATTACATCGTCCGCTGGATTTACAACCCGCGCGAGCGTTGGGCGCCCTTCTGCCCGAAAGAGAAACGCGACCTGACGCGCGCTGATTATGAGAAGAACGGCAAACCTTACCGCTTCGACACCGAAGGCCACTCGAAATGCCCGAACGACGGCGCGGAACTGCAAGTGCAGAACATGACGGTGATGCCGAACTTCCGTCTCTCCGAACAGGACTCGCGCGACATCGCCACCTATCTCTTCTCGCTCAGCAAGGGAACGCAGTGGCCTGACGCTTCCTACATGGACGATCCGAAGTTGAAGGATCAGGGTGCGTATCTGATCAAGCAGTATGGCTGCGCCAACTGCCACGAGATCAAAGGCTTCGAGGACGAACAGCGCATCGGCAAAGAGTTGACCGCCGAGGGCGCGACACCTATCGAACGACTCGACTTCGCCCTGCTTACGCACGACGCGGAGAAGAACGTCAATCCCTTCACCGGCGAAAAATACCCGCGCAGAGAGGGCATGGAAGAGAAGTGGTATAACCGCAAAGGTTTCTTCGAGCACAAGCTGGAAGAGCCGGGCATCTACGACAAGGGCAAAGAGAAAGAGCCGCGCGATCACCTGCGCATGCCCGACCCGTATCTCACGCCCGAATGGAAAAATGCGCTGACCACGTTTTTGCTCGGCAGCGTCGGCGCGGAAGGCGCAAACGTTCCGGCCTCGTTCTTCTACCAGGCGACCGACCAGCGCAAGGATGTGCAGGAGGGCTGGTGGCTCATCAAGAAGTACAACTGTATGGGCTGCCACTCGGTGCAGGTCGGGCAGAAATCCGTGCTGCAAGACTTGCCGCAATACCTGACGCCCGAGGGCAAAGATCAACTCCCGCCCGCGTTGATGACCGAAGGCGCGCGCGTTGACCCCAACTGGCTGATGCGTTTCCTGATTGACCCCTCGCTCAGCAACGGCGCGACCGATCCGACCGTGCGCGCTCTCACCGGCAGGACGGGAGGCAACAACGGCGGCTCAAGTGGCGGCGGCAATCAGTCAAGCGGGAGCGGCGGGTCGGGCGCGGGGAGCGCGGCGAGCAACCAGCCGCAGCAGGGTGGCGCGCCGAGCGGTCAACCACAGGGTAGTGGTGGCGCGGCGTCTTCGGCGTCCGGCGGTAACAATTACGGCGTGTCGCAGCCGAACAACGACAGCCAGGATTTGCCGCCGCAACCGGGGGCGAATAAAAACGGCGTGCGTCTTTATTTGAAAGCGCGCATGCCCACCTTCAACTTCTCGCCGAACGAGTTGCGCACGCTCGTCCGCTTCTTCCTCGCCGTCTCGTCGCAGCAGGAGCCGTTCATCAAAGAGCCGACCACCCCGCTCACCGATCAGGAGCGGAATCTCGCGCGGCAGTTGTTCACGTCGCAGCAAGCGCCCTGCCTGAAATGTCACCTGACGGGCAACCCGGCGCACGACAAAAACGCCTCCGCCCCGAACTTCTTACAGGCGGGCGAACGCCTCAAGCCCGGTTGGACGTTCCGCTGGCTGCTCGATCCGCAGAAGGTGATTCCGGGGACGGCCATGCCTTCCGAACTCTTCAAGCGCGACGGCGAGCGTTGGGTGTTCAACGGCGAACTGCCCGACACCTTCAACGAGTACAAGGGCGACCACGCAGACCTGCTCGTTCGCTACATGCTGCAACTGACGCCCGCCGAGCAGGCGCGACTCGCAGCCGGCTCGCCCTCGGCCACGGGCGGCACGACGACGACGGGCGAGACGACGAACGCCACCACGCAGTCGAGCACGCACCACGCGCGCCCGGCGCGCGTTAAGGCCGCGACGCGGCCGAAGAAGTATCGCCAGCGCGCGTCCGTGGGGCGCACGCCGGCCGGAAAGCGGCGGAGCATTGTGCGCTGGCGCGAGCGGCGCGAGCGGCGTGAGGCGGTCGTGTTCGCGCGCCAGTACGGCGTCGGGTATTCGCCGCCGAGCGGTCGTTCTTGGTAGAATCGGAGAAATTTAATTTCAGGAGACACTCAATGCCATCCAAGCAGTTACTCAGGATTCTAACCTTGATGCTCGCCGTTGCGATGCTTTCTTTCATGCTTGCCTGCGGCGGCGGCGACGATGACGACGTGGCGGAGGACGAAGGCGGGGCGACCGAGACGGCCGGCGTGCCCTACAAGTCGAGCGGCAACGAAGGCTCGATCACCGGCGCGATCAACTTCACGGGCGAAGCTCCTGCGCCGAAGCCGATCAGCATGGACGCAGACGCTGCCTGCGCGCAGACCAACCCCAATCCGCAGACCGAAGACGTGGTGGTCAAGGACGGTAAACTGGCGAACGTGCTCGTCTACGTCAAAGACGGTAAGACCGCCGACGGGAAGAGCATCACCGGCTTCACCTTCGAGGTTCCGGCGACGGAAGTGGTGCTCGATCAAAAAGGCTGTCGCTACATCCCGCACGTGCTCGGGATGATGGCCGGGCAGAAGTTGAAAGTGCTGAACAGCGACCCGACGGCGCACAACGTACACCCGTCGCCGAAGAGCAACAAGGAATGGAACCAGTCGCAGCCGGCCAACGCCGCTCCGATCATCCAGACCTTCACACGCGCCGAAATAGTCGTCCCCGTCAAGTGCAACCAGCACCCGTGGATGAAGGCCAACATCGGCGTGATGAAGCACCCGCTCTACGCCGTCAGCGGCGAGAACGGCGCGTTCGAGATCAAGGGCATCCCGCCGGGAACTTACACCGTCGCCACCTGGCACGAGCGCTACGGCGAGAAGTCGCAGTCCGTCACAATCGGCGCGAAAGAGACGAAGACGCAGGACTTCACGGTGGATGCCGCCGCGGGCAAGACGGCTTCGCTCGGCCTGCTCGAAGTGATGCCGGCGATAGAATTTCCGCTCGCTTCGAAACATTAAAGGGGCGCGGCCGACTCGCTAATTTATTTCATGTTTCGGCGTGGCAAAGCGGCTTGCCACCCTGCGGCGCGGGATGCGAAACTTGAATTTAAGTTCAGCCATCAACATTAAAATTTAAGTTTCGCTCCACAGGCATTTCATGGAAACAATCGCTGTCGAAGAGATCGAGCAGTCCATCGCGCCCGCCGCTGCCGCGGTGGCGGGCGCGCCCGTCGAGATGCGCGAGAAGTTGTCGGCCTATTACGAGTTGACGAAACCGCGCATCACTTTTCTGGTCGCGCTCACGACCTCCGCCGGGTTCCTGCTCGGTTCGGTGCGCGGCGCGTTCGATTACCAACTCTTCGCGCACACGCTTGCGGGCGTCGCCCTGCTGTGCTCCGGCATCTCGGCTCTCAATCAATGGATGGAGCGCGATCTGGATCGCCTGATGCGACGCACCGCGCGCCGCCCGCTGCCGCTCGGCACGCTCAAGCCCCGCGCGGCTCTCGTCTTCGGCCTCGGTTTAACCGTCGGCGCGGAGATTTATCTGGCGGCGTTCGTCAACGTCCTGTCGGCCTTTTGCGGCGCGACGGTCATCGTCGGCTACCTGCTGTGCTACACGCCGCTCAAGACGAGAACGTCGCTCTCGACGCTGGTCGGGGCTTTTCCGGGAGCAGTTCCGCCGCTCCTCGGTTGGGCGGCGGCGACGAATCAGGTGGGTCTTGAGGCGTGGGTGCTGTTCGCCATCCTGTTCCTCTGGCAGTTCCCGCACTTCTTCGCCATCGCCTGGATGTACCGCGAGGACTACGCGCGCGCAGGGATTCTGATGCTGCCTGTGGTCGAACCCGAAGGGCGTCTGACGAAGCAGCAGATCGTCTTGTGGACGCTCATGCTCGTGCCGGTCAGCCTTGCTCCAGCCGCGCTCGGCATCTCGGGCGCGATCTATTTCTTCGGCGCGCTCTTGCTCGGCGCGCTCTTTCTGTGGAGCAGCATCGCCGCCGCCGTCACGCTCTCACGCCGCAACGCGCGCCGCGTGCTGCTGGCTTCCGTTCTGTACTTGCCCGTTCTTTTTGTTCTGATGGTCATAAACCAGTGAATGGTAAATAGTGAATGGTAAATGGTGAGTTGGGCGATCTCCGGTTTTCACCATTTACTATTTACCATTCACCATTCACCAACCGCTGAGGATAACTTCATGGGTCGTGCGCTCGGAGTATTGATCTGGTTGTTGACGATTGGATCGGTGTGGCTGTTCGTGAACGGCCGCTGGTGGCTGCCGCCGTACATTTCCGAACACGGCCCGGCCTACGACCGGCAATTCCTGATCACGATCATCGTCGTCGGCATCTCGTTCGTGGCGGCGCAGGTCGGACTGGGCATCGCGGTCTGGCGTTACGGATCGCGGGGCGACCGGCAAGAGCGCGCCGTCTATTCGCACGGCAACAACCGTCTGGAGATCGTCTGGACGGCCATCACCGCGCTCATCTTCATCACGCTCGGCCTGATGGGGCAGCGCGTGTGGGCGCAGTTACACCTGAACAAAGCTCCGGCGGACGCGACCAGAGTTCACGTCGTCGCGCAGCAGTTTCAATGGAACTTTCATTACCCCGGCGCGGACAAAACCTTCGGCCGCACCGACCCGACGCTGGTCAAAGACGCCGAGTTGAACTTCGTCGGCCTGGACGAGCAAGACCCGAACGCCAAAGACGATCAGGTCGTGACGACGCTGGCCGTGCCCGTCGGCCGTCCCGTCGAACTGACGATGCAATCGAAAGACGTGACGCACGATCTGTTCGTGCCCGAACTCCGCTACAAGCAGGACGTGGTGCCCGGCATGGCGATCAAGATGCACTTCACGCTGACGAAGGAAGGCCGCTTTGAACTCGCCTGCGCCGAACTCTGCGGCCAGCTTCATTACAAGATGAAGAGCTACCTGATTGCGCTGCCCGCAAACGTCTACGACGAGTTGGTGGCTTTGCCGCAGGCGCAGTTTCAGGGACGCATCACGCAGTTGATCAAGGAATACCCGATGGGAATTAAACAGGGCGCAACCACCACCGCATCGAGATAATTGTCCGAGCCTGACTCATCCCGAAGGGAGAGGATTTCTAAGATGGAAGAGGCCACGACCCCGAACGAGCCGCACGCCGCCACGGTAACGGAGTTAGAAGCGGCAGAGGCCGAAGCTCACGCCGGGGCGGCGCACGCGCCGCACGGCCACCACGGCCCGCCCACGGGTTTTATCCGCAAGTATATTTTCAGCATTGATCATAAAGTGATCGGCATCCAGTATTTGCTGCTCGCCATCTTCGCGGCGTTCGTCGGGATGTTCATGTCGGTGCTGATGCGCCTGAACCTGACGTGGCCGGGGCACAAGTGGACGATTCTGGAAACGATCTTTCCGCTCGGCGCGCCGGGCGGCGTGATGACGCCGGAGTTCTACCTCTCGCTCGTCACGATGCACGGCACGATCATGGTCTTCTTCGTGCTGACCACCGCGCCGCAGGGCGGGTTCGGCAACTATTTTCTCCCCATCCAGGTCGGCGCGGAGGACATGGCTTTTCCCGTCCTCAACATGCTCTCGTTCTGGGTGACGCTCGTCGGCCTCGTCGTGCTCATCCTCGCGATCTTCGTCGAGGGCAGCACGATCATCGGCAACACTGATTTCGTCAACAACTTCCTCGGCGGCGGCGGCACGGGCACGCTCGGCCCCATCGGCGGCTGGACGGGCTACCC
>DATHAZ010000195.1:0-16818 GCA_035296445.1 Pyrinomonadaceae bacterium
GCGTCTTTGATAGACATCGGCGACGGCGTGGCGTGTCTGGAATTCCACTCGAAGATGAACGCCATCGGCGGCGACACGATCCAGATGATCAAGCAATCGCTCGCCGAAGTAGAACGTAATTTCGTCGGGTTGGTCATCGGCAATCAGGCGCAGTATTTCTCGGTCGGCGCAAACCTCATGCTCATCCTGCTGGAAGCGCAGGAGGAGAACTGGGAAGACATTGATTTGATGGTGCGCGAGTTCCAGCGCGCGACGATGAGTTTGCGCTATTCGCCGAAGCCGGTCGTCGTCGCGCCGTTCGGACTCGTCCCCGGCGGCGGCTGCGAGGTGACGATCCACGGCGACCGCATACGCGCGTCGGCCGAGTTGTACATCGGTCTGGTCGAGGCGGGCGTCGGCGTCATCCCGGCGGGCGGCGGGACGAAGGAGATGCTCATGCGCGCGCTCGACTCGATCCCGAAGGGTATGGACGACGCCGACCCGTTCCCGTTCGTCAAACGCGCCTTCGAGACGATTGCGCTGGCGAAGGTAGCCACGTCGGCCGCTGAGGCGCGCAAGCTTGGCTTCCTGCGAGACGAGGATTCGATCTCGATGAACGGGGATCGCCTGATCGCCGACGCCAAGCAGGAAGTGCTCGCGCTCGCGCGCGGCGGCTACACCGAACCGCAGCCGCGCACGGACATCCTCGCGCTCGGAAATTCCGCGCTCGCCACTTTGAAACTCGGCATCCACCAGATGAAGCGCGGCGGCTTCATCTCAGACTACGACGCGCAGATCGGCGAACGGCTCGCGCGCATCCTGACGGGCGGCGATCTCAACCACCCGACGCGCGTCAGCGAACAATATCTGCTCGACCTCGAACGCGAAGCGTTCCTCTCGCTCTGCGGCCAGCGCAAGACGCAGGAGCGCATGGCGGCGATGCTCAAGACGGGCAAGCCGCTCAGGAATTAGTCTCAAGTTTCAAGTTAAAGAACGAAGAACATTCAGA
This sequence comes from Pyrinomonadaceae bacterium, assembly GCA_035296445.1. Classification (GTDB taxonomy): domain Bacteria; phylum Acidobacteriota; class Blastocatellia; order Pyrinomonadales; family Pyrinomonadaceae; genus JAIVJZ01. The sequence continues at coordinate 989 of DATHAZ010000195.1, forward strand.
CTTGAAACTTGAAACTTGAAACCGGCTTCCGCGGGAAGGAGTTTGAAAATGAGTCTGGGGAAGACATCGCTCGTGATCGCGGCGGCGTCCTTCTTCGTCTACGGACTCGCATTCCTGTGTGCGCCCGCGTGGGCGTCGTCGTTCGTCGGCATCGAACTCCCCGTGCCGAGCGCACGCATTGACGCGCGCGCCACCTACGGCGGCTTCTTTCTGGGCGCGGGCGTCTTCTGGGCGATGTGCGCGCGGCGCGCGGCGTGGTTGCGCGCGGGACTCGCGGCGCAGGCGGTCATCCTCGCCGGATTTGTTTTCGGCCGCGTCGTCGGGATGGTCTTTGACGGAGGGGCGAACACGGCGATCTACGTGCTTCTCGCAGGCGAGATCGCGGGCGTCGCGCTCGCGCTCGCCGCCCTCAAACAGCACGGCGCGGAAGCCGGCCGTGGTTAAAGTCTGAGCCGGAGTGTTGAGATGGACTACCCTGTGACGGCCGCCGTCAGACTGCTGCGCGAGCGTAAAGTAGAGTTCGAGCCGCACCTCTACGCTTACGAGGAACGCGGCGGCACGCGCCACTCCGCCGACGCGCTCGGCGTGGACGAGCACGCGGTCGTCAAGACGCTCGTGATGGAGACGGAGGCGCGCAAACCCCTCGTCGTGCTGATGCACGGCGACCGCGAAGTCTCGACAAAGAATCTGGCGCGCGCCATCGGCGCAAAGAGCGTGCAGCCCTGCGACCCGGCAAAGGCGCAGAAGCACACCGGCTACCTGGTCGGCGGCACAAGCCCACTGGGAACGCGCACGCGCCTGCCCGTCTATGCCGAGCGCACGATCTTCGAGTTGCCGAAGATTTACATCAACGGCGGCAAGCGCGGCTTTTTAGTTTCGCTCGACCCGCAGGACTTGCGCGCGCTGTTGCCCATCGAAGAAGTCGAAGTGGGGATTGAAAAGTCTTAAATGCGCCCTCGACGGCGCGCGGGCGAGTTTTAGTCTGAGGAAGTTTTAACGGAAGGAAGAATTATGAGAGACGCAGTGATCGTATCGGCGGTGAGGACAGCGGTCGGGAAAGCGCCGAAGGGAACTTTGCGCGACACACGCCCCGACGAGATGGGCGCGGCCGTGATTGAAGAGGCATTGAAGCGCGCCGAGGGCGTGGAATTGAACGAGGTGGAAGACGTGATCATGGGCTGCGCGATGCCGGAGGCGGAGCAGGGCATGAACGTGGCGCGCGCGGCGGCGATTCGCGCGGGGCTGCCCGTCGAAACGTCCGCGATGACGATCAACCGCTTCTGCTCGTCGGGGCTGCAATCAATCGCGATTGCGGCCGACCGCATCAGGACGGGCGCGGCCGACGTGATCGTGGCCGGGGGTTTGGAGACGATGTCGCTCATCCCGATGGGCGGCCACACCATCCGCCCGAACCCCTACCTCGTCGAGCACTACCCGGATTTTTATCTGAACATGGGACTCGCCACCGAGAACGTCGCGCGCAAGTATGAAGTGTCGCGCGAGGAGCAGGACGAGTTTTCCTATCTTTCACACAGCCGCGCGGCGTCGGCGCAGGACGCGGGCAAATTCGACGACGAGATCGTGCCGCTCAAAGTCGTGTTTGAAGAGTTGGACGAGCGCGGGCGCAAAGTACGGCGCGAGGCGACGTTCGAGCGCGACGAGGGCGTGAGGCGCGACACTTCGGCGGGGAGTTTGGCGAAGTTGCGCCCGGCGTTTCACGCGCAGGGGACGATCACGGCGGGCAACGCTTCGCAGATGTCCGACGGGGCGGCGGCGGCCGTCGTCATGTCGGACGAGCGCGCCCGCGCTCTGGGCTTGAGGCCGATGGCGCGCTTCGTGGCCTACGCCACGGCCGGATGCCCGCCCGAAGAGATGGGCATCGGGCCGGTCTATGCGATCCCGAAGGTCTTGAAGATCGCGGGGCTGACGCAGGATCAGATAGACGTGATCGAACTCAACGAAGCCTTCGCCGCGCAATCGCTCGCCGTCATTCGCACGCTCGGACTCGACCCGGAACGCGTGAACATCAACGGCGGCGCAATCGCGCTCGGCCACCCCCTGGGATGCACGGGCGCGAAGTTGACCGCGACCGCACTGCGCGAACTCGAACGACGCGGCGGGCGTTACGCGATGGTGACGATGTGCGTCGGCGGCGGCATGGGCGCGGCGGGCATTTTCGAGCGAATCGAAGAATAGTCTCGGGTTTCAGGTTTCAGGGAGTAGGGTTCTGAGATTTGCAAACTTGAAACTTGAAACTTGAAATTTGAAACGTGAAACCAGAACTTGAGACTTCTATAAAATAAGGAGAGCCGTTATGTCAGCCGTTGCCGAAGAGAAAAAGATAATCGCGGGCGGTAGTTTTCTGATAGAAGAACGCACGCCGGAAGAGGTGTTCACGCCGGAGGATTTCACGGACGAGCACCGTATGATCGCGGAGACGACGCGCGAGTTCATGGACAACGAGGTGCGCCCGGCGACCGACGAACTGGAGCGGCACAACTGGCAACTCGCGCGCGAGTTGATACGCAAGTCGGCCGAGTTGGGGATGGTCGGCGTCAACATTCCGGAAGAGTATGGCGGCCTCGGTCTCGACCAGACGAGCGGGGCGATTGTCGGCGAACTGCTGGGGCGTTCGGCCAGTTTTGCGACGACGCTCGGCGCGCAGAGCGGCATCGGCCTCACGCCCATACTCTACTTCGGCACGGAGGCGGCGAAGCAAAAGTACCTGCCGCGCATCGCTTCGGGCGAGTTGGTGTCGGCCTACGCGTTGACGGAAGCCGGGTCGGGTTCGGACGCGATGGCGGCCAAAGCCACTGCGCGCCTGAGCGAGGACGGCACGCATTACATCCTCAACGGCGAAAAGATGTGGATCACGAACGGCGGCTTCGCGGACGTGTTCATCGTCTTCGCCAAAATAGACGGAGACAAGTTCAGCGGCTTCATCGTCGAGCGGCAGGAGGGGCTGACGAACGGCGCGGACGAGCACAAGATGGGCATCAAGGGATCGAGCACGACCGCGCTCGTTCTCAACGACGCGAAGACGCCCGTCGAGAACCTGCTCGGCGAGGCGGGCAAGGGCGCGAAGATCGCGTTCAATATTTTGAACATCGGCCGGTTCAAACTCGGCGCGATGTGCAACGGCGGGATGAAGTTGATGATCCACGAGGCGGTGCGCTACGCGAACGAGCGGCAACAATTCGGCCGCCCGATCTCTTCGTTCGGCGCGATCAAGTCGAAGCTGGCGGAGATGGCGATCAAAACGTGGGTGGGTGAGACGATGGTCTATCGCACGCTCGGCCTGATCGAAACGGCCACGAGCGGCGAGACGGACGCAGCGGCGAAACTGCGCGGCATCGAGGAATACGCGGCGGAGTGTTCGATCATCAAGGTGGCGCTCTCCGAGTATTGCGATTTCGTCGCCGACGAGATGGTGCAGATTTACGGCGGCTACGGCTATTCGGCCGACTACCCGGCCGAGCGCGCCTACCGCGACTCGCGTATCAACCGCATCTTCGAGGGCACGAACGAGATCAACCGCATGCTGATCCCCGGTCGCATGATGAAGAGCGCGATGTCGGGTCGTTTGGCGCTTCTGCCCGCCGCGCAGAAGTTGATGGACGAAGTGTTGTCGCCGTCGCTCGCGTCGTTCGACGAGGACGAGGGCGTGCTGGCCGCCGAGATGAAACTCACGCAGAACGCGAAGAAGGTCGCGCTCATGACTTTGGGCACGGCGGCGCAGAAGTACATGACGAAACTCGGCGACGAGCAGGAGATTCTGATGGGCGTGGCCGACATCACGATGGACGTGTACGCGATGGAGTCGGCCATCCTGCGCGCGCAGAAACTCGCCGCGAAGGGGGGCGAGACGGCCGCCGCGCGTTACATCGAGATGGTACAGGTCTTCTGCAACGACGCCGTCCAACGCATCGAAGCGCGCGCCAAGAACACGCTCGCCGCCATGAGCGAAGGCGACGAACTGAGGACGCTCCTCGCCGCCCTGCGCCGCTTCACGAAGCAGACGCCCATCAACACCGTCGCCGCGCGCCAGCGCATCGCCGATGTGTTGATCAAGGCGAATCGCTACGCGTACTGAAAAGCAGAAAACAGGAGTCAGAAAACAGGAGTCAGAATGGAGCGTTTGCCGGCGCGTACTTTTCAGGACTTAATCGTGTGGCAGAAGGCGCACGAGTTTGTTTTGGGAGTATACCGTCTGAGCAAAAGCTTTCCGCGTGAAGAAATTTATGGGCTGACCTCACAATTTCGTCGCGCTGCGGTTTCGATACCCGCGAATATCGCGGAGGGTTTTAAGAAGAAAGGATATAGTGACAAGGCACGATTCATGAACATCGCGCAAGGTTCTTTAGAAGAGTGTCGCTACTACTTGATCCTGACTAACGATCTCGGCTACGGAGACACAAAACAACACATGCAGCAACTCGAAGAGGTCAGTAAGCTTCTCGCGAGCTACATCGCGGCGATTAGAACTTCTGACTCCTGACTCCTGTTTTCTGTATTCTGTATTAGCTATGCGCATCATCCCCATCTCTCTGCCGACGCCGTTTTACATCGGGCCGGTCAACGTCTACCTGATCGCGGAAGACCCGGTGACGTTGATTGACACGGGGCCGAAGACGCGCGAGGCGTTGGAGGCTCTGCGCGAGGGTTTAAGGCGCGCGCGGTTTCGCGTCTTAGACGTTAAGCGCATCGTCCTGACGCACGCGCACGAGGATCATTGCGGGCTGGCGAAGTCTTTGCGCGACGAGGCGAAGGATGCGGAGGTGCTCGTTCACGGCTGGGAGACGGGGCATCGAAAGGGCAGGCTCGAATACGAGGAGCACCGCGCTCTGCTCGCGCGCGCCGGAGTGCCGGGCGAGGAAGTCGAAGAGATGCGGCGGATGTATGAGGGCGTGCGCCAGTATGCGGACGCGCTCGAAGACGAGGAACACGGGGAACTGTTGGACGATTCGGAGTTGGAGTTCGAGAGCGGCGCTTTGCGCGTGCTGCACACGCCGGGACACACGCCGGGGTCTTGCTCTTTCCTGCGCGAGGCCGACCGCACCGTCATCGCGGGCGACTGCGTGTTGAAACGCGTGACGCCGAACCCGGTGCTCTCGCCCGACCCGGTTGACCCTTCGCGCCGGTTCCCGTCGCTGGCGGAATACCTCGTGAGCCTGGCGCGGTTGCGTAGTTTCGCGCCGACGCTCGTCCACGGTGGGCACGGCGAGGCGGTCGCGGATTTCGAGGAGTTGTTCACGCGTTACCTGCGCGCGATTCGGGAGCGACAGGCGGAGGTCGTCCGCCTCGTGCCGAAAACGGGCGCGAGCGCGTGGGAGGTGGCGCGCGAGATGTTTCCGCAAGCGGAGGACGTGCATCGCTTCCTCGCCGTGTCCGAGGCGGTGGCGCATTTAGACCTTGCGCACGCGGAGAATAAACTCGCGTTGGAACTCGGCAGCGACGGGCGGGAGGTTTATCGCAGGCAAGCCGGCGACTGAGAGCAGGCGCACAGGGGCGGCGCGACCGCAAGTTAAAATCAAAGCGGCGCGACCGCAAGATAAAATCAAACCGGCCGCCGTTCATCAAGTCACTTGATGAACGGCGGCCGGTTTGATTTGGCGGAAAGCCCCGGCGGGTATTCCGGCCGGTTGAGAGAGCGGGCGGACGAAAGCCGCCGCTGTTTATTTCTTCAACTTCGAGGCGCGAGCTTTGCCGGTCGCCTGAGCTTTGGTGGCTGCGGGCGGCGTGGCGTCCGAGGTCAGGGCTTCGACGTTGACGAAGAAGCGGAAGAAGCCGTTCGCTTCCACGCCCAGAGTGAACTGCAAGTTGATGCCCGCGCCGTCGGCGAGTTGATTCGGCAGCGTGAGCGTCGAGTTGAAGCCGCCGCCATTCTCCTGTCCGTGCTCATCCGTTTCAAGTGTCGTGCCCACAATCTCGGTTGTCGGGCCGGGGTTGTCGGAGCATTGATGGAAGATGCCGCTCTCGCTCTGGCAAAAGGCCGTGACGGTTGAAGAACTGATCGCCCGCAGGTCGGCGCGGCCGCTGCCGTTACCCAACTCGCCTTCCGGAAAGTTAGTGATGTCCACGATACGGAAGCGCAGCCGCGTGACGGTCGCGCCCGTCGAGTTGGTGAAGCGGCGGCGGATGGAGAGCGTGCCGAAAGAGGTCGGCGACCCGCCCATCTCCGTACGACGCTCGAAGCGGCACGCGCTCGGCAGAACCGGGTTGACGGCCATGCCTGTGCATTGCGGGTCTATGAGCGACGCCTTGATGTTGGCGTTGCGCTGGATGGGCGACGAGGTGTTTTCGGGGCCGGGCGCGCCGAGCCGCCGGCAGGCGAAGTTGGTCGTGCTATCGCACAGCTCAGTCCCATTGGTATCGACGGAGTCGAAGTCCGCGTCGTTATCGTTCGTGTCCTTCGGCAGGCCGCTCCTCAGATCGCGGTAGATGCTGTAGTTCGGATGGAAGTTTTCCTGAGCAAAGACATGGAGCTGGGGATAGCCCGTGCCCTCTTTGAAGAGCGTGTTGGCTTCGGTCGTCGGGCCGACGGCGTCGAGGCGGTTGTCGGTCGTGAAGCCCGTGGCGGACGACGTGTTGAAGAGCGCGATGCCGGCATTGAGCGGGGTGTCGCCGCTGACGAAATTCCTGTCTCCGGTGGCGGTGGTGCCGTTACCGGCAGGGTATGTGCCGCTGCTGTACGCCCCGCCGTCGGTGCATGACGAGCCGTTGTTAGTGCCGAGGTAGTGGCCGCGCGCCGGGATGGTGTCGCCGTTCGGGATGGTGAAAAGCACCGTGGGGCCGTTGGACGAAACTACGGCGAATCCGGTCGCAGCGCCGTCGGTTGACTGCACCACATAGGGAGCGTCGGACGCGTTGTAAATCTCGACGAATTCGTCGCACGCGCCGCTGCGCCCTTGCAGGCGAAACTCGCTGATGATGAGTTGGGGCGTGGGCAGGGGTGAGTTCACGGCCTGCACCTGAAAGTTATCAATTCGCAGAGTGCCCGTGCCGCTCGCGCCGCTCGCTAACAGGCGGAAGATGATGTTGTCTTTGTTGTTCAACGCCATGACGCTGGTCAGGTCGAACAGGATTTGGCTAAAACTCCCGTTTCCCGGAGCGCCTGTCGTGGGAAAATTCGTGAAGCTCGTGCCGCCGTTCGTGCTGTACGCCAGCGTGATCACTTGCGCCCCTGAGTTACTTCGTTGCGCCTGAAAGTAAATCTTATAAGAAGCGTAATCGGATAACGCCTCGCCGCCGAGGTTGAACTGGAAATACTTGGTATTCGTGCCGCTGGAATTCTGCATCGCGATGGCAGGCCCTGTGGCGTTCGGGGTAAAGGCCTGCGCGCCGGTGGCAGTTCCGGAGAAAGTTAGGAACGGTTCGGTGGAGGTGGCGGAACTGGTGACGCCCGGCGCGGTCTCCGTGGGGGCGGCCGGGTAAGCGGTGGCCGCATTGAAATCATAATTGACAATCGTCGTCTGCGCCTGTGCCGCGTTGCCGAGCATCATCGAGATGAACAGCGTGCCGACGAGGGCAAATAAGCGCGTGCTGAACTTGAAACGCGTGCGAAGGGGTTGCATAGAGAAATCTCCTGAGAAGTTGAGCATTGAAGGTGGTGCAGTGCGTGCTGAGAGCCGGCTGCTTTATCAGTTTTCTGTCGAGGCTAGTTGCTTTATCAGTTTTCTGCCCGGGATAGTCGGGCGCGCGAGTCGTGTGCGCCTGTTCTCGAAGTCATCCGTCTAAATTCGAGGAGCGAATTTTTCAAGAGGAGCGGCGAGGATAAGCCAAACGCCGATTCCGGTCAAATGATTTGCCCTTAAATTTCCGTGACATCCCACGGCCGTCGCCCGGCGGCGCGTTCGGCCGAAGCGCAACTCACGCGCTCCTTTTAAGATTGAAACCTTTTCCGCCCGCCCTCCATCTACCCTAACAGCGCGGGCGTGCGCGCAATCACTTGATGACTTCAAACTCGAAGTAGATGGTCTTGCCGCGAATGATGTAGCAGAGGTAAGTCTCCCAGAAGCGGCGTATGAAACGGAGCGCGGGGTAGCGGTTGCAACTGTTGACGAGAATCTCCAGCCCCAGCGCGCGCCAGAGTTTGAGGAGCGTCACGCGCACGACGCGCGGGCGAAGCTCGACCTCGCTGTAGAAGGCGAAGTCGGGGCGCTTGCCCGTGAAGTAGGCGAAGGATTCGGTCGTCAGGTGATGCTTGTGGGTCGGGTCTGTGTAGGAAGCGATGTCGGAATAGTGCGGCGTGTCGAGGCGGATGAGGCCGCCGGGCTTCGAGATGCGATGTAGCTCTGCGACGACGGCCAGCACGTCGTCAATGTGCTCGATGACCTGATTGCCGACGATCACGTCGAACTCGTTATCGGGAAAGGGGTAGGGCACGGCGTCGAGATCGTGAATCACGTCGGCGTGTGTGCGCGGGTTGCTGTCGAGGCCGATGCTGCCGGGCGTCTTCTTGATGCCGCAGCCGATGTCGAGAATTTTCATCGCGGAGAAATTAACCCAGGTGCGCGCCGTCGCGCAAAACTACCGGCGCTTCGTGGCGGCGCAAAATTTTCGGAACCGCGCCGCACGCGCTTCGTGAAATTGCCAGAAATCTCTCTCGGAGGATTGTATTTATGTTCGTTAAAAAAACGGTTCTTTCCCTCGCCCTGTCGCTCGTCGCCGCTCTCGGCGCACACGCGCAGGAAGCGCAGGGCGGCCTCGGGGCGCATCCTTCCGGCACGCAGGTTTTCGTCCACGGCGGCGGTAATCAACTGGGCGTCTCGGTCGAAAGCGTGACGCGCGAAAACATGAACAGTTTCAACCTCGGCGGCGAGCCGCGCGGCGTGGCCGTGCGCGACGTGGCGGCCGACAGCCCGGCGGCGAAGGCGGGACTGCAAAAGAACGATGTCATCCTGCGCTTCGACGGCGAACAGGTTTCGAGCGTGCAAAAACTGCAACGCCTCATCAACGAGAGCGCGCCCGAACACACCGCGCGACTCTCCATCAGCCGTGCGGGCGCGGAGCAGGAGGTGTCCGTCACGCTCGCGCGGCGAGAGGGTTTCGCGCCGGGGGCTTTCGGTAATTTCAGCTTCCCCGAAGGTCGTGCGCTCGGCTTTAACGCCGACGAATTTAAACGCCGCGCGGAGGAGTGGTCGCGCAACTCGGACGAGTGGAAGAAACGCGCGAAGGAGTGGGAGCGCGGTTCGGAGGAGATGCGCAAGGGTCTGGAGAAGTTTCACGCCGAGGGCTTCGGCGAAAACTTCAGGCTCATACAGGGCGGGGGCGGCCGGCGCATCGGCATCACCACGCAAAACCTGACCGATCAACTCGCGAGCTACTTCGGCGTTTCCGGGCGCAACGGTCTGCTCGTCACCTCCGTCGCCGAGAACAGTCCGGCGTCGAAGGCCGGACTGAGGGCGGGCGATGTGGTGACGGAAGTTGACGGCACGCGCCTCGGAAATGCGGCCGAACTCGCGCGCGCCCTCAACCGCAAAGACGAAGGCGAAGTGTCGCTGACCATCGTGCGCGACAGGAAAACCCGCACCATCAAGGTGAGGCCGGATCGCACGCAGAACAACCCGACGTTCTTCACGCCGGACGGCTTCGAAGCCGTCGCGCCGATGGCGTTGATCGCGCCGCGCGTCCACGTCGCGCCCCGTCCCGTGATGCCCGCCCTGCCCACTATGCCCGCCATGCCGCGCATCACGCCGCTCGTCGCGCCGCGCCCGCCGCACGCCGCCCCCCGCATTTACGCCGTGCCGCCCAACGCGCCCCTTGCGCCGGCGCGACCGGGTACGTGGATTCTTTAACTGCCCCGCTCGAAGATGTGAGAAGAGATGTCAGGCAAAGAAGACCGCCGCCCCGTTGAACGATTAACGGGGCGGCGGTCTTTTACGTGGGCGTGTTCAATCTTTAATTGCACAAGCTATGGCCGCAACTCGCGCAACTCGCGTTCGGCATCCGCGTATGCACCGTCTCGCACGTTGCCCAGACTGATCGCCGCCTCGAAAGCTTTGATCGCCTCGTCCCTGCGGTCGAGGAAAGCGAGGATGCGTCCCATCGCGGTGTAGGCGCGCGAGATGAGAGGGCGGTCTGATTCGGACGTGGCGGAATTGATGGCGAGACGATAGTTGGCGAGCGCGCGCCCGAGGCGTTCGTCGCGGACGTTTTCGACTAAGGCGTCGCTCGCGGAGATGCTGGCCGCCTGCGCCAGCGCGAAGAAGATGCGCGGCTCGCCGCCCCGCTCCGCCATCAAGGCGCGCAGGCGCGTCTCCGCTTCGGTGTAATTTCTCGCGCGCAGCAGTTGGTTGATGTCGGCGATTGCTTTATCGAGCGTGGCGTTGCGCTCGTCGGCGCGCGTCTCCTCGCCCGTGCGGTTGGCCGCCGCACGCGCCGTCTCTCGACGCAAAACCGCGACGCGCTCGCGCGCCGCCGCATACTCGGCCGGACGAAGCCGCTCGCGCGCGATGTCCACGCGCGTCATCATGTCGGAGAAGAAGTCTGAGAAGTCGAACCCGGCGATCTCCTGATCGCGCAGTTGCTCGGAGAAGTAGAAGGCGAGCACCGCGCCGCGCTCGTAGGCATCGGCCAGTTGCGCGGTCAGTTCGTCTTCGAGCGTCGCGCGGTCGGCCTGCGACTCTTTAATGATACGAGCGCGCTCAGGCTCTTTCGCGCGTTGGAGGCGTGCGCTCGTTTGTTCGGCGAGGGCGCGCGCGCGCGCGCTGAAATTCATGCGCGCGTCGGCCGCGATGACGAGCGAGCGCGCGACGGCAGCGAACACGTCGGGCAGGGACACGCCCGCGGGTGCGCTCGCGGCGCGTTCGTCCAGAAGACCGCGAATCTCCGCGCGCTTCAAAGCAATCTCGCGGTTGAAGCGCAGCACGACGGGGTCTATGACGTATTGCAGGTAGGCGCGGCGCACTTCGGACGAGGCCGGGTCAAGCCCCTGCGGGACGACCGCGAAATAGTCGTCGCCGATGACGCGGAAGTTGATCGAGCCGGGGACGGCCAGCAGGTCGGGCACGAGCCGGAAGCGGCGTTCGCGCTCGCGCGTGACGAAGGCGGGCGGCGCGTCCTTCTTCGGCTTCGCCGCAGGGTTCTTCACGGGCACGCGTTCGACCGCGATTGTGACGGGGCGCGTGTGCAGATACGCGAGCACGGCGCGCAGCATCTCGGAGGCTTGCGGTCGCAGCCGGTCGCCCTCCGCCTGGTGCGCCGCGAGATAGGCGGGCAGCCGCTCGGCGACGCCCGACTTCGTGTAGAACTCGCGCAGGAGCGGCGCGAAGTCGAGCACGTCGAGCACGCCGGGGAATAGATCGTCGGAGCGCGCGGGCGCGGCGAAGGTGGGCGCGGGGCCGAGCGCGTAGGCGAGCGAGACGTAGCGCGCCGCCTGCTGTGCGGGCGTCGCCACGGGGTCTTTGAGTTTGTTCAACTCGTAGAAGCGGCGCATGCGCGCGCGCAGTTCCGCGTCGAGATTTTCCTGATCGCGCCGGATGAGCGCGCGGAACTCGGAGGGCTTGCGTCCGGCGGGCGTCGGGTCGAAACCGGCGGCGTCGAGCGCGGCCATCATCACCAGCAGGCGCGGCTCAGGCTCGATGCGCACGCCGTAATCCGACAAATCCAGCGTGCCGGAACGCATTGACTGCGGGCGCGGCGTCGGCGTCTGTTGCGCGGCCGGCGTCTTCGGAGTCGAAGCGGCCGAAGGCGAGTTGCTTTGAGCAAATACGGCCGTCCCGGCGAATGCGAGCAGGGCGGCGACAACGAATAAATGCTTCTTCATACGATTAACAAACGCTTGTGTTTGAATTTTGCGCGAAGGGTAAGGAACTCTGAAATCACTGCGCGACAACACTACTTAAAGATGCCGCACCGGGCGCGCCGGATGCCAACGAAAGCAAGGGATGAGGGCGGAGGGATGAGGGATGAATAAAAGCATTCAACCCGTTAAGGTTTTTCTTGTTCATCCCTCATCCCTTTGCCCTCATCCTTTTGTTTATTCCTCTGCCGCGCGCGGAGCAGCTTTAAGGTAACAGGATAGGCGGCGAGGGAACAAACGACGGAGAGAGCCATGCCGCCCACGGAGAAGGGCACGACGATGTCCCACATGTGCGCGAACAATTGTCGCCAGTAAGCGGCGGTTAAGAGGTGCGGCTCCTGCAAGAGTTTCCAACCCTCTTCGGGCAGGCTCACGGGTCGTCCCATGAGCAGCGCGCCGACGGCGTAGGAGGCGGCGATGATGGGGACGAGGGTGAGAAACGGGTTGTTGAGAAACGTGCCCGTGTAGATGGCGATCTTGTTGAAGCGGAACAGGAAGGCGACGAGGGTCGCCATGATGGTGTGGAGTCCGAGGAAGGGCGAGAAGGCGATAAAGACGCCCACGGAAAAAGCGAGCGCCGTCCGCTCCGGCGGGTCGTCAACCGCGAGCAGACGGCGAAAAGCAGCGCGAAACATAATTCAAGTGACGAGTGACAAGTGACGAGTGACGAGCAAAGACAAGTTTTAGTCTTAACTCGTCACTCGTCACTTGTCACCCGTCACTGTTATTTAAAGCTGTTGAGCGCGCTCGACTCGTCGTCGTAAGTGTCGAAGACGGTGAGCAGCTTGGTGATGGCGAGGAGGTCTTGAATCTTCTGCGTCAGGTTGAGCAGTTTGAGCTGGCCGCCCTCGCGGCCGATGGCCGTGAAGCTGGCGACGAATTCGCCGATGCCGCTCGAATCCACATAGCTGACGTGCGAAAGGTTCAAGAGAATCTTCTTCTTGCCCTCCTCGATCAACTTCCGAATTGCGCTGCGAAGCGCCACCGAGCCTTCGCCGATGGTGATCTTGCCGCTCATGTCGAGGACGGTCACATCTCCGGCCTGACGCTCATTGATGTTTAGTTCAGCCATTGCAGGAAATCTCCTTAAAAGGTAGTCCGTTGTTCTTTGTCGGTTGCCAGTTGTTCAAATCAGTCTTTTAGTAATTCGCATGACGGTCACGTACAACGGACAACTGACCACGGACAACTGGCAAAATTTTTATCGCTTCTTCGTCATGCGCACGACCGTGCCGCCTTCGGGGTGGGGCAACCATTCGACCGTGTCCATGAAGTTGCGCATGAACAGGATGCCGCGCCCCGACGCTTTCAGCAAATTCTGCTCGGCCGTCGGGTCGTCAACGCCCGTCGGGTCAAAGCCCGTCCCGCGGTCGCGCACCGTCACCACGAGTTCGCCGCCCGCGTCCGTGAATGCGATCTCGACCGGCTTCGACGCGTCCTGTTTATTGCCGTGCAGGACGGCGTTCGTCACCGCCTCGCGCACGGCCATGTCCAGACCGAAGGCGGCGTCTTCGCTCAGTTGCAAACGCTCGGCTACTTCGTCCGCCTTGGCGGCCGCTTCGGCGATTGCCTCGATGCGGCTCGGCAATGTCAGTTCAGTCGTCTCTTCAGTCACAGTGGCAGAATGAGACCTCTCTTCAAAGAGAACCCTCCGGCAGACGGGCATCCGCTGCCGCGCGTCAAACATGTGAAAGCAAACCGGAAGCCTGCACAATTTAAGACGCGCGCCGCTCAACTGTCAAGAAAGAGGTTAGAGGTTAGAGGTTAGAGATCAGTTAAAGCAGTCTTTTACTAACCTCTGATCTCTAACCTCCGACCTCTGTTAAAATCGCCGCATGAGGATTCAACCGGCGCTGAGACTGCGAGGGCACGTGCGCCTGCCCGGCGACAAGTCAATCTCGCACCGTGCGGCCATCATCGCCGCGCTCGCCGGGGCGGGCGGACGCTCGCGGCTCACCAATTATTCGACGAGCGCCGACTGCGCCTCGACGCTTCGTTGCCTCGCCGCGCTCGGCGTGCGCATCGCGCGCGAGGGCGATACGGTCGAGATCGAGGGCGCAGGGACGCGCCTCACGCACGCGCCGCGCGTCCCGCTCGACTGCGGCAACAGCGGCACCAGCATGCGCCTTCTGGCCGGACTACTCGCGGGACAGCCCTTCGCCTCCACGCTCACCGGCGACGCTTCGCTTCGCTCGCGCCCCATGCGGCGCATCATCGAGCCTTTAGAGTTGATGGGCGCGCGCGTCTCGTCCGCAGAGGGACGCGCGCCGCTTTGCATCGAAGGGCGCGCGCCGCTCGCGCCCGTCCGGTACGCTTTGCCCGTTGCCAGCGCGCAGGTCAAGTCGTGTGTTCTGCTCGCCGGGTTGAACGCGCGCGGGCGCACCGAAGTCGTCGAAGCGCGCGGCGCGACGCGCGACCACACGGAACGCCTGCTCTCCCTGTTCGGCGCGGACGTGCGCACGGAATTGAAAGATTACGAAGACCGCCCCGTGCCCTTCGTCTCTCTCGAAACTCCGGCGAGCCTGCGACCGCAGGATTGCAACATCGCGGGCGACATCTCATCGGCCGCCTTCCTGTTGGCGGCGGGCGCGCTGCTCCCCGGATCGGACGTGACGCTTGCGGAAGTCGGCCTCAACCGGACGCGCACAGGAATTCTCGACGCGCTGCAAAGACTCGGCGCGGATGTCTCCGTCATAGACCGGCGCGCCGAGTCGGGCGAAGAGGTGGGCGACTTGCGCGTGCGCGGCCACGGCGGGGGTCTCGCGCCGGAGGCTTCGAGCGCGAACTTACTCGGCGGCGAGTTGATCGCAGGTTTGATAGACGAGTTGCCCGTCCTCTGCGTCGTCGGCACACAGGTCGAGGGCGGGCTGGAGATTCGCGACGCGGCGGAGTTGCGCGTTAAAGAGACCGACCGCATCGAGGCGATGGTTAGAAATTTGCGCGCGCTCGGCGCGGAGGTTGAAGAATACGCCGACGGCCTGCGCGTTGGCGGGCGCACACGCCTGCGCGGCGCGCGGCTCGAATCTTTCGGAGATCATCGCATCGCGATGGCGTGCGTCGTCGCCGCGCTCATCAGCGAAGGCGAGTCGGAGTTGGAGGGGGCGGATGCGGTCGCCGTGTCGTTCCCCGAATTTTTCACGGTGCTCGAATCGGTAATCGAGAGATGAACGCGCCATCTCCGCAACGCCGGATCGTCCTCGCGGGGTTCATGTGCGCGGGCAAGACGACCGTCGCGCGCGCCCTCGCCGCGCGTCTCGGTTGCGCGATGCTCGACACGGACGACCGGATTGTCGAACGAGAAGGCCGCAGCATCGAAGCGATCATAGAGGGCGACGGCGAACCGCGTTTTCGTCAAATCGAACGTGACGCGCTCGGCGACATCCTGGAGCGCGACGAGGCGCGCGTCGTCGCGCTCGGCGGCGGGACGTGGGCGTCGGCGGAAAATCGCTCGCTCGTCGCCGCGCACGGTTGCCTGACCGTCTGGCTCGACGCGCCGTTCGAGTTATGCTGGCAGCGCATAGAGAAATCCGCCGACGCGCGCCCGCTCGCGCGCGAACGCGAACGAGCGCGTCAACTTTACGAGGCGCGACGCGCGGCCTATGAACTCGCCGAGTTGCGCATCGAAATCACGGAAGACCGAAATGCGGAAGACACGGCGGCAGAGATCGCGTCTATAATCGAGGGACGAAATTTTTTAGATGAACACGAGGGACGAGGGGAAGATAAATCTGATGGCTAAACAAGACGCGGACGCGAAAGCGCTGAAGGTCGCGCGCACCTTAAAGAACGCAGAGAACTGGAAGCATCTCGCGCGCTGGCACGGCGAGGGTTATTACGAACTGCACACGGAGGACACGGGCACGACGCCCGTGCGCCTCTTCTTGACCAAGCAATTACTCGACGACGCGGAGGACATCCTCTATCGCCAGATCGTCAACGCGACGCGCTTCCCCGGCGTGCGCATGGTCGTCATCACGCCCGACACGCACTACGGCTACGGCGTGCCCGTCGGCTGCGTGCTCATCAC
>DATHAZ010000196.1:0-2779 GCA_035296445.1 Pyrinomonadaceae bacterium
GGCATGCTGCGCCTCAACATTGACGAGTTGAGCACGCAGAACAACCCGGCGCGCTTGATCGGTCAGGGTGATAAATAGGAGGGCGCAGGAGGAGGTTCACGGCGGCAAAAAAGCCACCTTCCTGTAAACGTAAAAAAGCGCGGCGAGTGTCCCCCAACACTCGCCGCGCTTTTCTACTTAAAGCACTTCGCAGCGTTACCCTCGATGAAGTTTGCGGGCTGCCGGACTGCCTGTAGCGTTCCCCCAAAGCACTACAGACGGTGACCAGCAACCCAGCAACCAAAGCTCTTCGACCGCTTGCCCGTAACGTTTCTGTTCCCCCAAAGAACCGCTACCGACATGAAGTGAGAGAAAGCCTCCCCCAAAGCTATCACTCACTGCCGTCTCCGAGCCGACCCGATAACACTATCTACTCAATTATCAATATTAACTGTTCTTCCTCTTGGCAACGGTCATGCCACAACTCCTCCCAATGTCGCGCCGCTTTTGAAATCCAAATTTTCGTCAATAAAAATGAGGGTCGGAGGTTTTCCGCCCCGCCCGCGCGGAAATCGCGACGGTTCCAGCCAAGCCGAAAATCTGTACGGTTATTATACTTCACCCGTGTATGCCTGAATTATTTTAGTCCGCAAACCACAGGGAACAGGACGATTTAACGTCGTTTCCAATCCCGACGAACTTCCAACCGGCGCATTTTTTTACCGCCTCAACTCGAAAGACGCACGAACTTCGCCCACCTCGTCCTTGCGATGATTGAGCACGACGAACCTCGCGTAACGGGCTAGACGCTTAAGCGCGGCATCGTCCAGCACGCCGAGTTGTCTGAGCGATTCGATGACGACCGTCGGGCGCGCACGCCGGTCTTCGCCGTCCTCGATCTTGAGCGCGAGTCCCAGACCCCGCGGCCAGCGCGCCGAAGGCTCGACGCCCACCGTGTAGACTCCTTCCGCGCCGACCTTGGAAATCACGCCCGAAGCGGCGCGCATCAACTCCGTGTCGAGCCGCTCGCGCGTGCCGCCGACGAGTTCCGGGTGCGCGCGCATCGCCGACACGATGCGCCGCGAGGCGTCGCGCGTTTGCTGGTCGAAACTGTCGGGCGGCGCGACGAGGCGCGCGTACATCAAGGCCATCGCGCGCACCGAGACGCCGAACACGGGCACGCCGCAACCATCAACGCCGACCGCGATCTCTTCCGCGGGCACGCCGGAGAATTGTGCGACGGTGCGGGCGATGGCGAGTTGGGCGGGGTTGTCGGCCTCGTCGTAAGTCTCGGGCGCGCCGCCCAGGTGCAATGCGAGGGCGAGCATGCCCGTGTGTTTGCCGGAGCAGTTGTTCTGCAAGACGCGTGGTTTCTCGCCGCGCCGGCGCAACTCAAGCGTCGGCTCTTTGCCGAACGGTTCGTGGATGCCGCACTTGAGCGCGCCGGGGCTGAGTCCCGTCTTTGCGAGCATCGCGGCGACCGTCTCTTCATGGACGGGCTCGCCGCTGTGCGAGCCGCAGGCGACGGCGATCTCCTGCGGAGTGAAGTTGAAACGGTCGGCCGCGCCCGTCGAGACGAGCGGCACGGCTTGCAGCGGCTTGGCGGAAGAACGCAGGTACGTGACGACTTCCGGCGCGCCGAGGTAGGCGACTACCTGCCCGTCCGCGTCCACCGCGACGACGTGGCCGCGGTGGCGCGATTCCGTGATCGAGCCGCGTGTGACTTCGACGAGCGGCGCGGGCGCAAAGGTATTCCGGGCATCTTCCATCTATGTGCGGTGGGCGAGAGTCGGCCTTCAAAATTGTGATTGCTTTGTGGTGCGACGCATCTTAACCGCGTCCGAACGCGCGCCGCAACCCGTTTTCGCAACCGGAGCGACGCCCCCTCGCGCCTGCCGAAAGAACAAAGGCCGCCGTCAATCATGACGGCGGCCTTTGCGTTCCCTTATGTTTTATATTGCTACCCGGCTCGAAATTCAACCGACCCTCAGCCAGTTTTACGTGCGCGCTTGGCTTTCTTCTGGCCGTAACTGAGGATCGTCAGCTTGACGGGGCGGCGTCCGAAGCGGATGGCCTCGCTGTTGCTGGGAACCCAGATGTCTATGACGCGCCCGCGAACTTTTCCGCCGCGGTCGGCCACCAGATATTCGCCGCTATAAGCCCCGGCGTCTATACGGACGCGCGTGCCGAGCGGCAGCGAGTGGTCGGCGGCGATCAGGCCACGGCGTACCGTCTGGCCGCTCGCCGTGCGTCCGTGTAGCGCGTAGGCGGTTGCCGTAAATCTTTGCGCCGGTTCGGCCGCGGGGCTTTCGGCTTCGGACTTCGCGTTCAGAGGCGGGGCGGGCGCGGCGTTTGCTGCCGCTTCGGCTTCTTTTGAAACTCCGGCGATGGCGATGACGGGCATGACTGCCGCGAGTGAGCCGGAGAGCATGGCGCTTTCGTGTGAGAC
Source organism: Pyrinomonadaceae bacterium (assembly GCA_035296445.1). Lineage (GTDB taxonomy): Bacteria > Acidobacteriota > Blastocatellia > Pyrinomonadales > Pyrinomonadaceae > JAIVJZ01. The sequence continues at coordinate 2,429 of DATHAZ010000196.1, forward strand.
GGTGATGAGCGCCCGGTTGATGGCGGTCTGAGAGTCCTCGGCGGCCGGTTTGTTTCCTGCGACTAACGTCTGGGAGTAAAAAGTCAAAGAACACAGAAGGAGGGCGGTTGTAAGCACAGCGCCCCCTCCAAAGAGGGATTTCAGCATTTTTGTCGGTTCTCCTGTTCCGATGAAGTCTTTCCGGCGGCGCGCGAGTCCCGCGAGGTTTGAAAGGGACTCGACCTCTGGCTCTAGGAGGTCTTAACACTAAACGTCAGCCCGAGTGGGGATTGCATCCTTGATGCACTGACGCCGGAAAGAGCGTTGACTAAAAACAAAAACAAGCGAACATTGACTGTCCGCTTGTTACGT
>DATHAZ010000197.1:0-15273 GCA_035296445.1 Pyrinomonadaceae bacterium
CGCTATCCTCGCCGTCGAGGACGCGCGCTTCTACGACCACGTCGGCATTGACCCGATCCGCATCATCGGCGCGGCGTGGAAGAACGTTACGGCAGACCGGCGCGAGGGCGGTTCGACCCTCACGCAGCAACTCGCCAAAAACCTCTTCCTCTCGCGCGAGCAGACCCTGACGCGCAAGATCAACGAGTGGGCGATAGCTCTCCAGATCGAACGCTACTACACGAAGAATCAGATCATGGAGATGTACGTCAACCACATCTTCTTAGGCGCGCGCGCCTACGGCTTCGAGGCCGCCGCGCAAACCTACTTCAACAAGCACGCCAAAGATTTGACGCTCGACGAGGCCGCGCTCCTGGCGGGCATCCCACGCTCGACCGCGCAATACTCCCCGACCGTCAATCCCAAGGGCGCGAAAGACCGCCGCGACCTCGTACTCGAACTGATGGCGCGCAACGGCTTCGTCTCACAGTCCGAAGCCGACGCCGCCAAAGCGAAGCCCTTGAAGATCGCCGACACGGCCTATTACCCGCCGCCCTCCGCCTCGCACGCGTGGTTCGAGTATCCGGTCGAAGAGATCAGGCAGCACATCGAGGAGAAGTACACGACGCGCGTCGCCCTCGGCGGCCTCTCGGTCTATTCCACGATCAACCCCGCGGCGCAGAAGAAGGCTTACGAGTCCATACGCGCCGGACTGCGCACCTACGACCGCGGCCACCGCGGTTGGCGCTCGGCTTACACCAACATCACGACCGAGAGCAACAACGGCGCGGGGGCCGCCACCCCGCAGCAACTCGCGGCCTTCGTCCTGCCCGAATGGTACGGCAACAACTACGCCCCGGACACCTACGCGCGCGGCCTCATCACGAAGATTGACGAGGCGCGCAACGAGGCGACCGTGCGTTTCGGAGGCTACACGGCGACATTGACGACGAAGGACATGGGATGGTCTGGTCGCCAGCCGAAGAGCGAGTTCACCGTGGGCGACGTGTGCGAGTTCAAGATCAGGGAAGTTGACGCAGACGAGCGTCGCCTGCAAGTCGAACTGACGCAGGTGCCCGACATCCAGGCCGCGCTCTACACGGTTAACGCGAAGAACGGCGAAGTCGTCGCCATGATCGGCGGCTACGACTTCTACATGTCGAAGTTCAACAACGCGACGCAGGCCTACCGGCAGACCGGCTCGGCCTTCAAACCCTTCATCTACACGGCCGCCGTCGAGTGGGGCTTGACGCCCGAATCCAGCGTGAGCGGCACGCCCATCAGGCGCGGCAGTTGGCAGCCGCACAACTTCGACGGCTCGGTCGGCCACGGCAACGTGCCTTTGAAGACCGCGCTCGCCAAGTCTTACAACGTCGCCGCCGTCCACCTGCTCGACATGGTCGGTATCCAGACGGGCGCGCAGATGGTGCGCCGCTTCGGCATCACCGCGCCGATGGCTCCGTATCTCCCGTCCGCGCTCGGCGCGACCGAAGTGCCGCTCGACCAGATGGTCTCGGCCTATTCGGCCTTCCCGAATAAGGGCGTGCGCGTCGAGGATCACCTCATTCGCCGCGTGCTCGACCGCGAAGGCGTGGTGCTCGAAGAGTGGGAGAAGACCACTTACAAAGTGACGAGCGAGTACGTAGCACTCACCATGGTTGACTTGATGCGCGGCGTGGTGACGAACGGCACGGCGACTCACGCGGGCGCAATCGGCGTCCCCTCGGCGGGCAAGACCGGCACGGTCAACGATCACACGGATGTGTGGTACGTCGGCTACACGCCGACTTACGTGACCGGCGTCTGGATGGGATACCCCGACCGCAAACGGAATCTCGGCCGCGACATGACAGGCGGCCACGGCGCGCTCCCCATCTGGGTCAACTTCATGAAAGACTTTTTGAAGGGCAAAGAGAAAGAAACCTTCGAGAAGCCGCCGAAGATGCCCGAAGACATCAAGGAACTCTTCCAGCAACGCCAGCGAGAGATGGCCGAACAACGCGCCGCCGAAATGGCGCAGACGCGCGTGCGTGGTGGCGGCGGCGGCGGCGAACGCAGCACCCTCCCGGCCGCCTACTCCGAACCCAACCTCGAACAGGTGACGCTGCCGCCGCCGGCCGGTGCGTCAGGGGCATCCGACGCGGACAGCGCGCCCAGACGCGCCGAGCCGCTCGTGCCCATCCGCGACGACGATTCACCACCCCCGCCTGCCGCCGCCACGCGCCCACGCGAAGTGGAGCCGAAAAAGAAAGGCAAGAAGGGCACGGACGACCCCGAATAGCATCAGCGAAAAGGGGAAGGGGTAAAGGGAAAGACAAGCACGTTGTCGTTTCTCCTTTACCCCTTCCCCTTTTCCCTTTCCCCAACCCGTCTCACCAAAGAATCTGTTCCAGATAATACGGCAGCATCTTGCGCCACCACGGCCAGTCGTGGTCTACGTCGTGACCCCACAGTTCCAGCTTGTGCGGAATGCCCTTGGCCGAGAGCGTCTCGGATAGCTGCCGGCTGCGCTCCGGCGCTTCGTAAGCCCCCTGCCCCGACACGATGTAGATCGCTTCGGCGCGCCTCAGCAGCGGCAGGTAATAGTCGTCGTTCAAATTCGGCAGGTACGACATCGGGTTGTTGAAGTAGACGTTCTCGTCGTGGTAGCCGCGCAGATAGGAGCGCACGTCGTAACTGCCGCTCATCGCGATCATGCCGCGCAGCAGGTCAGGGTGGCGGAAATAAGCGTTGGCCGACAGAAACGCGCCGAGGCTCGCGCCCGTCACCAGCGGTCGCGCGTTCTGGTCGCCCGTATCGCTGCGGATCAAGGGCAGCACGTCTTCCGTGATGTACGAGTCGTAACGCGACAACAACTCGGCCTTCCACGCGGGCGACGCCTCGTCGTTCAGCAAACTGTAGCGGTTGACGCTGTTGATCGAGTAGACGCGGACGCGCCCGGCCTCGATCAGGTGTTTGATCGCATCAACGAGATGAAAACGTTCATACTCCAGAAAATCCGCGCCCGCCGTCGGGAACATCAACAACGGATAACCTGCATGCCCGTAAGCCACGAGCGGCATCTCTCTCCCCAAACGATGACTGAACCAACCCGTGATGCGTCTCTCCATAGACCCCTCTCACACCGGCACCCACACAGGCGCGAAGATTAACGAGCTATCTTGTCTTACATTGGAATTGCGGTGACAAATAATCTCTCACTTCGCGCCCGCGCGCAAGCCCCGCCGCGCCCGTGCCCCTCGCTTGACGCTCCCGCAAACGTTCTGCTATAAAAATCCACTCGCGACGGGCGCACCCTGCCCCACCGGGTACACCAAATATTCCGCAGTAGCTCAATGGCAGAGCATTCGGCTGTTAACCGAAGGGTTGTAGGTTCGAGTCCTACCTGCGGAGCCAATATCCAAAACGACTTACGGGCGTCATCGCGACGCCCGTTTTGCTGGACTCACACCTGGACTCACACTTGTGCCTGAAATTTGCGCATGCTCCTGACCATCATCAGGCGCAGGTCGCTCACTTTCGCCTCGTCCGGGACGATGCACCCAGCCTGCCCGGCGGGCGTAGGGGAAGCAAGCCGTCACCGGGACTTAGAAGTTCATCTGCTCCTGCGCCACCGCGTCCCGCAACTTCTCGACTTCAGCGTCGAATGTGAGGGGTGTGTTGTCCCGCTTAACCTAGATCATCGAAAGGTCGCCGACGGGGTTGCGAAAAGGACGCTCCGCGCGAGGGATTGTATCTTCTCATCGTCAGCCCGAAACAGCCGGATATCGGCCGTTCAATCTTCCAGACGTTGCCGGGCGACGATGACCTGCTCCTCCGAGTCTCATCCTTCAGCTTGTTGATGTTCGGCATCGGCGTGCCCGCGATCAGTAAGCACCGGGAGCGTAGCCACTCGGGATGAATGCCTCTGCTCTAAGTTGTCGGCGGCGCTTTAGCAATCGCGACAAGCGACGGATGCGAAAATTTATTAACACTACTGTTTCGCGGTAATAAGCTACCGCCTGATTCATTTTCGCTCGATTTTTTTGACACGGGGTTGTCGTAAGACTATATTCCGAATCGCTCTAACCATCTTCACCCAGCAATCCCGCCTGGCACATCGTTACTTGCCAACGAAGGAGACAACCCACACATGAACGAATCACAAACCACCCGTCGGAAGAGAAAGTTAAGAAACGTCGCGGCTCGAATTGCCGGCCTGAGACGAGAGCCGTCCGGCCAGCAATATAATTTTGGAGGAAGAATTAAAGGTCGCCCGTTTGTGGCGGCCTTGTTTATTGCTTTGATCGCCATGCCCTTCGCGCTCTTTCCGGCGCAGGCGCAAAGTCCGACGAGCCAGCCGCAGGCCACATTGACGAAAGAGGAGGCTTTGACTGCTTTGAATGGCCTTCTGGGAGACTCGGTCGTCCCCGTGGAAATGAATCAAATCAAAGGTCTCAGCAAGAGCGAATTCTCGACATGGCTGAAACGATCTGTTTTCCCGCGCGCCTCCCAGACGGCTCTTCGCAAGAAACTTCAACCCGTTCTCTCGGCGCGGCGGTTCCAAGCCCTGGTGTTGAACGGAGTCAAGCTAAAATCAAGCGATAAGATGAGTCGCGTTGTAGTCGTCGCAGTTGACCCCGCTATCCGGCGGAAACTCGATACGGGCGTTTTCATTATCTACGAAAACGCAACCGGACTCGTTGACACCACTAACGATAGGATAGAGTTCTGTCGCTACGATACGTGTGTTTTTTGTCCCGGCGACCAGTGCTACTGTCAAAATGTCACGAGGAATAAAGCAGAGGGGGAGAATTGCCCGAGTTCCAATTGCGATGCATGCAACAAGGCCGGAGGAGGCGGAAAAGGCGGCACGATTTTTGACATACTGACCCCACTTTTACCTTGAAGCCCTCAAGCTCTGTAACCCGCCGACTTTTACGGCTGTCCAAAGAGTTGACCAATTCCCACTAAACGCTGTCGGCCGGATCAATCGGCTATTGTTTTTGTCAGGCATGACTAAAACATACCCGATTGATCCGGCCGACAGCCCATTTTCAGACATCCGCTTTACGCGCGGGTCGGTTGCGGGCCGAGTCGCTGCGCGCGTGTTCGCGGGTCGGCTTTAGTGGCTGACAGCTTGCAACTTAGAGGTTATTTAGTGCATCATAGTGACTGGCAAATTCCTTCTCTCTTGCGTCAACGGTGATGCGCCCCGCTAGACAGGTTTTCCGAGCGGCGTTCTGGATGGTTCGAGAGTGGGCTGATTTCAACTTTAGAAGCGCTCCCTTGAGCACCCGAACGCAAGCCTTCGCTGCCTACCGTTACATCGAAGCCACTTTGATTCGACAGCTTCTCTCAGATACTCCTTCCTACAGGAGAGGTACATCCACATGTCTATGAAACTTTACGTCGGGAACCTGTCGTTCCAGACTTCGAGCGACGATTTGCAGCAGTTGTTCGCGCAGGCGGGCACGGTCGAGTCGGCTTCGGTGGTAGAAGATCGCGAAACGGGTCGCTCGCGCGGCTTCGGCTTCGTCGAGATGGCTAGCAACGAAGAAGGCCAGAAGGCTATCGAGCAGTTCAACGGCAAGGAATTTAACGGCCGTAACCTGACCGTCAACGAAGCGCGCCCGCGCGAAGATCGCGGTGGACGCGGCGGCGGCGGCGGCGGACGTGGCGGCTTCGGCGGCGGTGGCGGTGGCAACCGTGGCGGCGGTGGCGGCTATGGCGGCGGCGGTGGCGGCAACCGCGGCGGCGGTGGCGGCTACGGCGGCGGTGGCGGCGGCAACCGCGAACCGCGCTGGTAAGTTCTCTCAAGAACTCGGCCGGTGACTACTCAAGCAAAGCGCCTCCGACGATTGTTCCAAAAACGCCGCCGGAGGCGCTTCCAATTTTCACTTATAGACGGGTGCGCTCCCAGAGATGGTTGAAGCCGCGCCAAAGGATTTTATGAATTTTTCTGAACTGGGACTCGAAGACGCGCTGGTGCGCGTGTGCGAGTCTCTCGGATACACCGAACCAACACCGATTCAACAACAGGCGATTCCTGTTGTCCTGAGCGGCGCAGACCTGATCGGTTGCGCCGAAACCGGGACGGGCAAGACGGCCGCGTTCCTGCTGCCGATCATTCAACGCATGTCGCAGCAGTCGCGCCCCGGCATACGCCTGCTCGTCCTCGCACCGACGCGCGAACTGGCGACGCAGATCGAAGCCAGCTACCGCTCGCTCCTTCCGAAAAAATCGGCGGCGCGCTGCGTGACGCTCATCGGCGGCGCAGGGATGTCGCGACAGACCGACCTTTTGCGGCGCGGCGTGAGCGTCGTGATCGCGACGCCCGGACGACTGCTCGACCACATGGAGCGCGGCGCGGTTAATTTCGCGCACATCGAAACGCTCGTCCTGGACGAGGCCGACCGCATGCTCGACATGGGTTTCTGGCCTGCCATCCGGCGCGTGCTCGCCGCGCTGCCCGCCGAACGGCAGACGCTTCTCTTCTCGGCCACGATGTCGCCCGCGATTGAAACCATCGCGCGCTCGAACATGCGCAAGCCGAAGCTCGTCGAAGTCAGCGTGCGCGGCGCAGCCGCCGTCACGGTCGAACAGACCGCTTACCCGGTGGCGATGGAATCGAAGACGGCACTGCTTCTCGATCTACTGGAGCGCGAACGCTTCGAGCGCGTGCTCGTCTTTACGCGCACGCGGCGCGGGGCGGAACGCCTCTCGCACATTCTCGAAGCGCGCGAGCACAAAGTGAATCGCATCCACGCCGACCGCACGCAGCCCCAACGCGAAGCCGCCCTGCGCGGCTTCAAGGACGGGAAGACCCGCGTCCTCGTCGCGACCGACATTGCGGCGCGCGGCATTGACGTTGATTCGATCTCGCACGTCATCAACTACGACGTGCCCGCCGCACCGGAAGACTACGTGCATCGCATCGGACGCACCGGCCGAGCCGGAAACCGCGGTCGCGCGATCACGCTGGTCACGCCGGTCGAGGAACTGAGCATGCGTGCCATCGAACGCCTGACGGGTCAGGCCGTCGAGCGCATCCTGTTACAGGGATTCGGCGGCGTGAAGACGGCGACGCCGGGAGCGGCCAAGCCTTTCGGGGCTAAACGCGCAGGCGCGAGCGCCGGGCGTCGCTCATTCCGCCCGCGACGCGGCAGGTAGGTCTGCCGCCGGGTCGCGGTCTTAACTTCGCCCCGATAACTCTACAGGCCGGACGACCGCCGCTTCGAGGCGTTCGTCCGAGCCGTTGAATCAGACTCGCGCTCCCGTTCGGACGGAGAGACGCTTGAAGCAACTTGAAAGGAAGCGTGTATGTCGGAGAACATTGAGACGGGTGTGGCGGTCGGGAAACTTGAGAAGCGGACGTATGTCGTCGGCGAGCGCGTGGAGAAGCTCTGCACGAAATGTGAAGTCGAGCGCGGCCACGTCGTCGCGTCCGTCACGAAGCGCGGGCAGGTGTCGCGCGTGACGTGCCCCATCTGCCAGACGCGCAGTTCGTTCAAGAGCGGCGTCAAGATGACGGGTGGGCGGGCGTCGCAGGCCGGTGCGCCTTACGATCCGACGCGCCAGTATCGCGCGGGACAGACGTTGATGCACCCGTCTTTCGGCCTCGGCGAAGTCACGGCGCTCGTCGAGCCGCACAAGATTGATGTGCTCTTCGCCGACCGCATGCGCCGGATGATTCACGGCCGCTCTTAAAAGAGCATGAAGCCGGCGCGGCCGAGCGCCGGTTCGCGGATTAAGTATGAAGGGTCGGGTCGAGGGCGGGAGAAGTTTAAGCCCCGTCAGGGCTGCTGCGCTTCGGCAGCCCTGACGGGGCTTATTAAACTTCTGTCGCTGCGCGCGGTTGCGCGTTGCCGCCGCCGCGTCCATCTGCGACGACGCGTTCGACCATCTCTTTGAACAGGTCGAGATCAATGATCGGCTTAGTCCAATGCTCGTCGCAGCCGGCGTGGAGCGAGTGTTCGCGGTCGCCGCGCATGGCGTGGGCGGTGAGGGCGATGATCGGCGTCCGGTCAAACGCCGCGTCGGCGCGCAATCGCCGGGTTGACTCCAGTCCGTCTATCGTGCCCGCCAGACTCAAGTCCATCAGGATGGCGTCGGGGCGCAGACGCTTCGCCTGCGCGAGTCCGTCTTCGCCGTTAACCGCCTCGTGAAGTTCATGACCGCCCATCTCCAACACCATGCGGATCAAATCGCGTATGTCGCGGTCGTCTTCAACCAACAATATTTTTGCCATTCGAGGGGTTAACTCCGATCTCTCCGAGGCTTTCGCGCAGACGCAATTCAAGACCGGGCATGGCGGTTCGCCTTTCCGGCTGTGTCAGGAACGATCTGTTCATTCCAGGCAGATTTTCGGGGCGGTCTGTTTCGTGAAATCCTACTTTATCATTTTTATAGCAAATAGTTCGGGGGGCGTCCACGACGCGGGGCGGGCGCGCTTGCGACGCTTTCGACCGTCTCGTTCGGGGCGCGCAAAAAAGTGACGGGGAGGCCGTCGTTTCCTCCCCGTCACTTTTGTCTCTCGCCGTGTGCCGGGGAGAGTTTCCTTGTTGCCCGCGCCGCTTCCCGAGCCGTCGCCTTACCTGGTGGTCGCGGCGGCGCGCACCGCCGTGGCCGCTTGCCCCGCGAGTTGCGAGATGATGTCGTCGCCGTCGGACTTCGCCTTGGCCTTGAGCGTGTTGGCGACGACGGCGTCCATGCCGCGTTGCAGTTTGTACTCAAGCGTCAACTCGTCTCTGGCCTTCAACGAACCGGCCGCGCCGTCGCGCCCGCCGCTCGCGGAAGAAGCAACGCCGCTGCCCGCAGCGATCTCAGCGGACTTCTTGAGGAAACCGCCGAAGCCGCCACCGCTGCCCTTCTTGTGAGCGACCGTGCTGTAGAGAACGTAGTCGCATTCCTTCTGCCTGGCTTCCGACTCGACGCCATCCGTCTGCCGCGCTTCGAGCGCGACGACTTCGACGGCCGAACCGTTCAGATTACTAACCAACACATTGCGCACCGCATCGGCCAACGCCGAAGCGTCAACGTAATCGGCCGCCGCTATCGTCTTCGTCAATGCCACTCCGACGCGCACCACGCCAGCCCTTTTCGCGCCCGTCGCCGAACTCGCTTTCGCCGCGCCGCCGCTGCCGGAGTCGTTGTCATCATTGGTATCGTCGCGCGCGGGCGAAGTCATCGCCGCCGCGCCGTACATCTCGCGCACGTCGCTCACCTGCCGGTAGTCGGCCGGCGCGTCGAAGAGCGCGCTGTCGAGGACGGCGTTCGCAATCTCCAACACCTCCTGCGTGAAGGTGAACGACTCGTTGCCCTGTTCGTCGAACAGCGTCGTCTTGACCAGAACGGGGTAGCCGAGCTTCGCCACGCCCACCTGCTTCATGCGGAATTCGTCGCGGCAGCCGCCATCTGACGCGGCGTTGTTGTAGGCCGAGGCGCTGTTGTAGTTGCAGTCGAGCGCGAAGGCCGCGTCAATGTACCAGCCGTCCGTCTCCATCCGGCTGCGGCTGACGTTGCAGGCGTCGGGCGACGATTCGGTGACGATGCCCGTCTTGATGCGACGCGCCGTGTAGCCGAACATTTTTTTGCGCTCGCCCGTGTCCGTCGCGGTGAAGGTGGAGGTGATGACGCCGCCGCGCCGCGCCGGGGTCGCGCTCGCGGGCGTCTTCTGCCCGGCGGCGGAGGTCGTGGCCGCGTCGCCGTCCGCTTTCTGATCAAACGGCGTCACGACGTAAGTCTTCGTCGGCACGCCGAGTTGGAGGCTTCTTCTCAGGTCGCACTGGGTGATCGTCACGGAAGTTTCGCTCGACTCGGTGCGCTGTCGTTTGCCTTTGATGTAGGTGGTCTGCTCGGACACTTGCCCGCCCATAGTGTTTTTGGCTTTGATCTTCACGTCGGCGCGCGCGGTCGTAATAAAACCGGCGCCGCAGAATAAAATGAGGGCGAGGCAGGTGTGTCGGAATAAGTTGTTCATATGGGCAATTTCCTTTGGGCTGTACTGTTGTTAACGGGCGGGCGCAGGCGTCAACTCTCGCCGCGCGCTTTTTTCCGTCCCTATTCTATTACGCGAAACGAAATCCCAAAAAGGATCATCCAAGATTCGTTTTTCCCGCGTCGCGCGCGTTGATATGGTGCAAACAGTCGTTTATACTTGCACTTTGGACGCGCCGGAAGATGGTTGACCGTGTAGAGCTGAGATATCGAAATTTCCCCTGTGAGCAGATCCTCGCCCCATGACGTAACCCGCTTGCTCATCCAGTTGACGGATGGCAACCGGACTGTATTAGACGACCTGCTGCCGCTCGTCTATGGCGAGTTGCGCAGTCTGGCGGCCAACTACCTGCGCCGCGAACGCTCCGCACACACGCTGCAACCCACGGCCTTAGTCCACGAAGCCTATCTCCGGCTCATAGATCAGAGCCAGGTGAGATGGCAAAACCGGGCACACTTCTTCGGCGTCGCGGCGCAGATGATGCGCCGCATCCTCGTGGATCACGCGCGCGGCCACAACGCCGAGAAACGCGGCGGCGAAGTACACAAACTCTCACTCGACGAGAACGTTGACGTGACGGACGAACGCGCGACCGACCTCATCGCGCTCGACGACGCCCTGACCGCGCTCGCCGCCCTGGACGAGCAAAAGAGCCGCATTGTCGAACTACGCTTCTTCGGCGGCCTGTCGGTCGAAGAGACGGCCGAAGTGCTTGGCGTCAGCGCACCTACGGTTAAACGCCAGTGGCGCATGGCAAAAGCATGGCTTTACGGACAAGTACAAAAACAGTAAATGGTGAATGGTGAAAGACCGCTCCCTAACCATTTACGATTTACCATTTACCATTCACCGCTTTTATGACCCCCGAACGTTGGAAGCAAGTAGAAGAACTGTTTCAGGCCGCGCTTGATCTGCCCCGTGATGAACGCCCCGGGTTCATCGCCGAGGCGGGCGCGACCGACGACGCGCTCCGTAAACAGGTGGAGGCTCTCGTCGCGCAGTATGAAGAGGCGGGGGATTTCATCGAAGCGCCCGCGTTTGCCGGGGGCGGCTTCAACCCCGGCAGCGCAGCCTTTCGCACCACGCAACCGACCGATTTAGAGGACGACCCGATGGCGGGCGCGCGCGTCGGGGCGTACAAGATCGTGCGCGAGATCGGGCGCGGCGGCATGGGCGCGGTCTACCTGGCCGTGCGCGCCGACAGCGAGTATCAAAAGCGCGTCGCCATCAAACTCGTCAAGCGCGGCATGGACACGGACTTCATCCTGCGCCGCTTCCGCAACGAGCGACAGATTCTCGCCTCGCTCGACCACACCAACATCGCGCGCCTCCTGGACGGCGGCACGACCGACACGGGCTTGCCCTACTTCGTCATGGAGTACATCGAGGGGCAGCCGCTCTATCGCTACTGCGACGGCGAGAAGCTGACCATCCACGAGCGGCTTCGCCTCTTCGTCCAACTCTGCAACGCCGTCGCCTACGCGCACCAGAACCTCGTCGTCCACCGCGACATCAAGCCGTCGAACATCCTCATCTGCGCCGACGGCACGCCGAAACTTCTCGACTTCGGCATCGCCAAACTCTTAAACCCGGAACTGTCGCCCGACACGCTGACGCCGACGGCGACCGCCATGCGCCTGATGACGCCCGAATACGCCTCGCCCGAACAGGTGCGCGGCGAGGCGGCCACCCCTTCAAGCGACATCTACAGCATGGGCGTGCTGCTCTACGAACTGCTCACCGGTCATCGCCCTTATCACTTCCCGAACCGCTCGCCGCACGAGATCGCGCGCGTCATCTGTGAGGAAGAACCGGAGCACCCGTCGCGCGTCGTCATGCGCCCCGAAGACATAATCCCGCTCGACGGCGGGGGCGGCGAGTCGGCGACCACGCTTGAACTTCTCTGCAAGATGCGCGGCACGACCCTTGAGAACCTGCGCCGCGAGTTGGCGGGCGATCTCGACAACATCACTCTCAAGGCTCTTCGCAAAGAGCCGGGGCGTCGTTACGGGTCAATCGAACGCTTGCGCGACGACATCGCGCATCATCTCGAAGGCCGCCCCGTCTCCGCGCCGTTCGTCTTCCCCGCCCTGTCGAAGAATACGCGGACGGCGACGGGCGAGGGCGGCGTGACGGGCGAGAGGACGCTCGCCGTCCTGCCCTTCAAGCTGCTCAACATCCAGCGCACGGAGGAGACCGGCGACAATTACCTCGGCATCGGTCTGGCGGATGCGCTCATCACGCGCCTCTCGAACGTGCGACGTTTCAGCGTGCGCCCGACGAGTTCCGTCATTCGTTACAGCGGCGCGAACATCGGCGACCCGTTCGCCGCCGGGCACGAACTCGGCGTCAGTTACGTCGTTGACGGGCGCATCCAGCGCGCGGGCGAGCGCATCCGCATCACCGTCCAACTGCTCAACGTCTACGACGGCGCGACGATGTGGGCAGGCCAGTTCGACGAGAACTACACGGACGTGCTCAGCCTGGAAGACGCGATCTCGACGCAGGTGGCGGGCGCGCTCGTGCCGCAACTGACGGGCGACGAGCGCGAGCAGTTGGCGAAGCGCGGCACGGACAACGCAGAGGCGTTCGAGGTCTACCTGCGCGGACGCTACCACTGGAACACGTTCAACGAAGAGGGCTTCGCCAAGGCCATCACCTGCTATTACCGCGCCATCGCCCTCGACCCCGACTACGCCGCCGCCTACACCGGCATCGCCGACTACTACAACTGGATCGGCATCTACGGCGTGATGCCGCCCGAAGAGTGCTCCGCCGCCGCTAAAGAGGCGGGCGCGCGCGCGCTCGAACTGGACGAGACGCTGCCCGACGCGCACACCGCCTACGGCTTTGCCGTCCACACGCACGACTTCGACTGGGAGACCACCATCGCGCACTACCAGCGCGCGCGCGAACTAAATCCGCACCACGCCGCCGCACACCTCTGGCACGGCACGCAACTCGTCATGGAGGGCAACTTCGATGCCGGACTGCCGCTCGTGCGCCGCGCGCTCGAACTCGACCCGCTCACGCTCTTCAACCAGCACATGCTCGGCTTCTGCCTGTTCTATGCGCGCCGCTACGAGGAGAGCTACGCCCTCTACCGCGAGATGGTCGAGACGGCTTCGATGCACGGCCTCGGCTACTTCGGCTTCAGTTGGGTGCTCGGGCAACTGGGGCATCATGAAGAGGCGATTGACGCGGCGGCTCAGGCCATCGAATTTTCCGGCCCCAGCCCGTTCATCACGGCGACGCTCGCCACGGCCTACGCCGCTGCCGGTCGGGCGGAGCAAGCGCGCCAAGTCCTCGGCGAGTTGGAAGAGCTGGCGGCGAAGCGTTACGTCTCGCCCTATCATCTCGCCATCGTCTACACCCAACTCGGCGACCACGCGCGGGCTTTCGCCCTGCTCGAACAGAGTTTCGCCGACCGCGAGGCGTGGATCACGTGGATGGGCGTCCAGCCGCAGTTCGACCCGCTGCGCGACGACCCGCGCTTCGTGGAACTCGTGCGCCGCACGCAGAATCCCGGCCTCGCGCGCCTGCGCCGCGAATCGCCGCGCTCCATGCGCAGCGCGCTCTCAGGTCAGGGCGGCAGCGCGGAGCGCGCGCCGCAGCTACACCTCAGCGACAACGAAGAGGCGCGCCAGCTTTACGTCGCCGGGCATTACTTCTCCACGCGCCGCACCGCCGACGGTTTGCGCCAGGCCATCCAACGCTTCGAGCGCGCTGTCGAACTCGACCCCGGGTTCGCCATCGCCTATGCCGAACTCGCGGATTGCTACGCCCTCCTCAACTGGTATGTCGAGCCGCCGCCCGCCGACGCCTTCGAGCGGGCGCGTGCGGCAGCCACCAGGGCCGTGGCGGCCGACCCGAATCTGGCCGAGGCGCACGCCTCGCTCGGCTACATCAAGCTGCATTACGACCGCGACTGGACGGGCGCGGAGGCCGAGTTTCGTCGCGCCATCGAACTGCGTCCCGGCAACGCCCTCGCGCATCGCTGGTACGCCTTCAACCTCTCGGCCATCGGGCGGCACGACGACTCGATCTCCGAGATCAAGCGCGCTCTGCAAATCGCGCCCGAGTCGCCCGTCAACAACACGGCGCTCGCCAACGTCCTCTTCCTCGCGCGTCGCTTCGACGACGCCGTCGCGCAGTGCCAGCACGCGCTCGCGCTCGATCCAGGCTCGGTCGCCGCGCACGTCATCCTGCGCTGGGCTTACGAGCACAAGGGCATGCACGCGGAGGCGCTCGCCACCTACGAGCAGGAGAGCGTGTTTGCGGGCGACACGCCGACGACGCGCTTGAAAGAGGCGCACGTTTTTGCGGCCTGCGGTCGGCGCGACGAAGCCTTCGCGTTGCTGCGCGAGTTGCTCGCGCGCCGCGACGAGCAGTGGGTCACGTCCTACGAGATCGCGGTCATCTATTCGCTCCTCGGCGAGCGCGACGAGGCGTTTCAATGGCTCGCGGAGGCCGAGCGCGAGCACGCCGTCGGTTTCACGTTCGCGGGCGTTGACCCGCACCTCGACAATTTGCACGACGACCCGCGCTTCGCCGAAATGCTCGCACGCACGCAGAACCCGCTCGCCGCGCGTTTCGCGCCCGCGCCCCCGAAGCGCAGCAGCAGCAGCGGCACTCTCCACAAAACTTTCGACCCGCACATCTCCAGCTTGCCGACGCTCGAACTGCCGGGCGGCAACGGCAGAAGGATCGGGGAGCGCGCGGAAGCGGCGGCATCAACACACGCGAGCGAGCCGGAGAGTCGTCATCGCCAGCCTCGCTCGCGCCGCGCGGGCGTCGGCCTTGTCGTCGCGCTCGTGGCGCTCCTGGCAGCCGTCTCGACGGGCGCATACTTCTACGCGAAGCGTTCAAACAGTTCAGTTGTGCCGACTGCGGGCGGCGCAAGCGTCGTGCGGCTGACGACCGAGATCGCCCACGATTGGCACCCCGACTACTCGCCCGACGGCGCGCGCATCGCCTTCGCCAGCAACCGCGACGGCTCGACCGAAATCTACACCATGCGCGCCGACGGCTCCGACGTGCGCCGCCTCACTTTCAACACCACCGAAGACGATTGCCCCACGTGGTCGCACGACGGGCAGAAGATCGCTTTTCAGAGCCGGCGCGACGGGCAGATGGAAATCTACGTCATGGACGCCGACGGCTCGAACCAGCGCAACCTCACGAACGCCCCCGGCGAGGACACGCGCCCCGCCTGGTCGCCCGACGACAGGCGCATCGCCTACGGCAGCAACACGCTCGACGCGCCCACGAACTACGACATCTACACCATGAGCGCCGACGGCTCGGACAAAATC
>DATHAZ010000198.1:0-16289 GCA_035296445.1 Pyrinomonadaceae bacterium
CGGCCAGCGCGGCCTTGTTGCCCGCCTCGTCCAGCTTATAAATCTTCTTGTCCACGACGAGCGCGAAGCCGTCCTTAGAGCAACTCGGCATCAGCGAGCACGCGGTCGGGTGGCCTTTGGCGGTCTCTTCCAGTCCGTCGCCGTCGCCGTGCGCGCCCGCGCACATACCGTCCATCAGATAGCCGGTCAACTTCACCGGCTGCGCGCCCTCGCCTTGCGCCAACGCGAGGACTCCGGCCATCACCATCATCAGGGAAACTGCAAAAATTTTCCGGGTCATCTCAAATCATCTCAACTTTCACGCCCGCCCGAAGGGCTGGGCTTCAGGGGATTAGGGGTTAAAAATCAGGGCGACGACTCAAGCCTGTTCGCCCGCCTGCTCGATAGGTAATGCCGGATCGTCGTCCGCCGACTCTTCCGCCTTCGGCGCGGCGGGGCGCATGTGCGGGAAGAGGATCACGTCGCGGATCGAACGCCGGTTCGTCAGGAGCATTACGATGCGATCAATCCCGATCCCGATGCCCGCCGCCGGGGGCATCCCGTAAGCCAAAGCGCGCACGTAATCCGTGTCCATCTGCATCGCCTCCTCGTCGCCACGCTCCCGCGCCCCGGCCTGCTCCTTAAATCGCTCATACTGCTCCACCGGATCGTTCAACTCCGAAAACCCGTTCGCGCACTCCATCCCGTTAATGAACAACTCAAACCGCTCCGCGACTGACGAATCATCGGGCGACGCTTTCGAGAGCGGAGAAATGGGCTTGGGATAGTTGTAGATGAAAGTTGGTTGCGTTAAATGAGGCTCAGCTAAAGTCTCAAAGAGATACGCAATTTGGCGAGCCGTTTCTTCCTGCTGTGGCTCAGTCTTTTCCCCGGCAGCGTCAGCTATAGCAATCTGCCATGCTTGTTGCAGTACCACATCATCATGCGCCCCTGAGTCTGTTTCATCATCTGTCAAAAGTCCCTGTTTAATTAATATGTCTCCTGCTCTAAGGGAGAATCTTTGAAATTGTAAGAAAAATTTGTAAAGCAGGTTCACCCGTCTAGGATCATCTAGCCAGCTATAACCAAAGTCCGTGCCCTCAAAATTCAATTGGCTAAGGTAATCAATGCTTTTTTCGTTATACCAGTATTTCGTTATTGCATTCCTCATGCTTAGCCGTTCAAACTTTACTCCGAAATCAATTTGGACTTCTGGGCGTGGTTTCCCTCTTCCAAAGTTAGGGATTATTTCACCAAAGGGAATGCTAGTACTGCCTGTAACTTCTTTTACAGTTTGTCGTAGCAGTTCCTCGCACAAATCCATCATGCCGTTCACGTCCATGTAAGCGCAGTAAAACTCCAGCATGGTGAATTCGGGGTTGTGGCGGGTGGAGATGCCTTCGTTGCGGAAGTTGCGGTTGAGTTCGTAGACGCGCTCGAAGCCGCCGACGACGAGCCGCTTGAGGTAGAGTTCCGGCGCGATGCGTGCGTAGAGGTCTATGTCGAGCGCGTTGTGGTGCGTCTTGAAGGGGCGCGCCGCCGCGCCCGAGGCGATGGGCGTGAGCATCGGCGTCTCGACTTCAATGTAGCCGCGCTCATCTAAAAATCTGCGCATCTCGCGGATGATCTTCGAGCGGCGTTCGAAGACCTCGCGGGTGGTGAGTTGTTCGCGCCCACCGCCCTCGCCGCCCGCGTCGTCAACGTCGTCTTTGTCAATCTTGAGGCTGCTTGCGATGAGGTCTGCGTAGCGTTGGCGTTGGCGGATTTCGGGATCGCTGATGCCGTGCATCTTATCGGGCATGGGCAAGAGAGCCTTCGAGAGGAACTCGAACGAGCGGACGTGGACGGAGAGTTCGCCCGTCTTCGTGATGAAGAGGAAGCCTTCGACGCCGATGAAGTCGCCGTGATCGAGCAGCGAGAAGAGTTCCCAGCCGTCGAGTTCGCGCCCGCGATGGTTCATCGTCCGCACGTCGTCGCGGCGCACGTAAATTTGCAGACGTTCACGGCCGTCGGAGAGGTGTACGAACGCGGCCTTGCCCATCACGCGCGGCGGCACGGCCAGACGCCCGCCGACGCGCACGTCGCCGAGAGCCTTCAACCCGGCGTTCGCCGCTTCGAGCTGTTCGGGCGTCGGGCGTTGTGCTTCGAC
Organism: Pyrinomonadaceae bacterium; assembly: GCA_035296445.1. GTDB lineage: Bacteria > Acidobacteriota > Blastocatellia > Pyrinomonadales > Pyrinomonadaceae > JAIVJZ01. The sequence goes on from DATHAZ010000198.1 coordinate 2,129, forward strand.
GCGCGGCGGTTCGCGGTGTTTGAACCTGGCGACGACGGACGTGATCGTGTCTTCGCCCTCCGCGCTCTCGGTCAGGTTCGTGCGCCGGAACTTGTTCGGGTAGGCGTTGCCGGTGAGTTGTTGAATTTTGTCGAGGTGCTCGCGGCGTGCGCGCGTCTGGTCGTTGTCTTCAATGAAGGGCGTGTTGTTCTCTGTCATCTATTCCTGCTCCGGGCCAAAAAGGGAATTATAGCAACAAGTCGTCAGTAGTCAGTAGCCTGTTGCCCGTGGTGCTCAACCCGGCTCTGAAGATGGAATCGAACAACCCGCAACCGCCGACGGGCTACTGACAACTGACAACTGACTATTACCGACTCTTCATGTTAGCATCAACGCAATCGCAAGATATGAACGAGAAGATTCTAACGCCGGATGAGGCGCGCGCGATGCGCGAGCGTTTGCGCGCGGAGGGGCGGCGGCTCGTGTTCACGAACGGGTGCTTCGACATCCTGCACGTCGGGCACGTCCGCTACTTGCAGGCGGCGCGCTCGCTCGGCGACGCCCTGCTCGTCGCCATCAACTCGGACGCCTCGGTGCGCGCGCTCAAAGGCGACTCGCGCCCCGTGTTGAACGAAGGGGAGCGCGCCGAAATGCTCGCCGCGCTCGGCGCGGTCAGCTACGTCACCGTCTTCGACGCGCTCTCGCCGCGCGCGCTCATCGCGGAGTTGCTACCCGACATTCTGGTCAAGGGCGGCGACTACGGCCTCGACGAAATTCACGGCCGCGAAGAGGTCGAAGCGGCGGGCGGGCGCGTCCTCGCGCTGCCTTTCGTCGAAGGCATTTCGACGACCGACATCATTGAGAGAATCAGGAAGACTGTGAATCGGGAATCGTAAATCGTGAATAGAAGAAAGACCGTTCTTCTCTGTTCACGATTTACGATTCCCGATTCATGAAAGATTTTATGAGTAGTACGATGCAAAAGGGGTCGCCGGTGGAGGGCGCGTTGCGGCGCGTGCTGGAGGGCGGCGAGTTGCGGCGTCTCGTGGCGGAGGTGCGCGGCGGGGCGCGCGTGGTGTCCGTCAGTGGGCTGACTTCGGGAGCGGCGCGTGCGCTCGTCCTGGCGGCGTTGCAGCGCGAGACGGGGATGCGCCTGGCGGTGGTCGTCGCGGCCAGCCGCGACCTCGAACAGTGGGATCGCGATCTCTGTTTTTGGAGCGAGGCGTTGCGGCGGCGCGGCGCGGGCGAGAGCGGGAAAGAGGGCGGGAAAGAGGGCGGGGCGAAGAAGGCTTCGGTGCTGACGCTGCCCGCCTCGGAGGGCGACCCGTATGCGGGCGCGTCTCCGCACGCGGAGACATTGGAGCGGCGCGCCCTGACGCTCTGGCGGCTCGCAGAGGGGCAGGGGGATTTCGTGTTGTTGACGGCGCGCGCTCTGGCGCGCCGGACGGTCAGGCCCGAACAACTGCGCGCGACGGGCGCGATGCTCCGGCGCGACGAGGATCACGCGCCCGAAGAGTTGATCGAGTTGCTGCTCGCTTCCGGTTACGTGCGCGAAGACCCCATCGGGGCGGTCGGCGAGTTTTCGCTGCGCGGCGGAATTCTCGACGTGTGGTCGCCGGGACACGAGCGGCCTGTGCGCGTGGAGTTCTTCGGCGACACGGTTGATTCCATCCGCGAGTTCGACCCGGAGACGCAGTTGTCCGTCGCACAGTTGCAGCGGATCGAGATCGTGCCGATGCGCGAGTACGCGGTGGGCGCGGACGATTTCCGCCTGTGGGCGGAACTGGCGCGCGAGCGTTGGGCGGACGAGCGTTACGCGCGCTCTCTCAGGGATCGCACCGTGCATGCCGACGAGGGGGAGACTTTCGCGGGCTGGGAATGGCTCATCTCGCTCGTCCATTCTACCCCGGCGAGCGCGTTCGATTACCTGCGACGCGAGACCGTGTTCGTGGCCGACGAACCCGCCGCCCTCGAAACCTTTCTCGGAAACACCTACGAGACTTTGCGCGCTCGTTACGACGACGCGGAGCATGCGGACGAGATCGCGCTCAGCCCCGAAGAACTTTATTTGACGGCGGAGGAATTGCGCGCCGCGGTCGGGGGCGTGCCGCGCGTGGAGTTGCGCACATTGGGGCGCGCGGCGGCGGCGACCGACGAAAGGTTCGCGGGCGAAGCGGAAGCGGCGACGGCGGTGACAATCGGGCGCGCGCGCTCGACGGCCGCGCCGATGTTTCTCTTCCCGGCCGTCGAGCGCGCCCCGGAGATCGAATGGAACTCGCGCGCGGCGCGTCGCTATCACGGCCGCATCGCGGAACTGGCGGCCGACGTGCGGCGCGCTCTGGCGACGCAGGCAGACGCGCGCGTCGTGTTCGCGATGCCGAGCGCAGGGATCGCAGAGCGCGTCGGCGAGATGCTCGCGGAATATAACGTGGGAGCGCGCGTCGTGTTTGCGGGCGAGTCGGGCGCGCTCGAAGAGGGGCAGGCGCTTGTGACGGTCGGGCGTCTGTCGGGCGGCTTCGAGTTGCCTTCGGCGGGGCTGGTCGTCCACGTCGAGAACGATCTGTTTGACGAGGCGCACGACGGCGCGAGCGTGGAGCACCGCGCGCCGGGCACGGGACAGGCTTCGACCTCCGCGAAGCGGCCGCGCAAGAAGTCGAAGACGGCGGCCTTTTTGTCGGACTTCCGCGATCTGAAAGTGGGCGATTTCGTCGTCCACATTGATCACGGCATCGCGCGCTTCGGCGGTTTGCAGACGCTCGATCTCGGCCCCGGCCGTCGCGGCGAGTTCATGCTGCTGTTCTACGCGGAAGACTCGAAGTTGTACGTCCCCGTCGAACGCCTCGATCTCGTGCAGCGTTATTCGAGCGCGGAGGGGCACGAACCCGTGCTCGACCGCCTCGGCGGACTCGGCTGGCAGAAGACGAAGGCCAAAGCCAAGCGCGCCATGCGCGACATGGCCGACGAACTGCTGCGCCTCTACGCCGAACGCAAACTCGTCGGCGGCTATGCCTACGCGGCCGATAGCCCGTGGCAACGCGAGTTCGAGGACGGCTTCGAGTACGTGCCGACGCCGGATCAGGAGACGGCCATCGAGGACGTGAAGACGGACATGGAAGCCAACACGCCGATGGACAGGCTCTTGTGCGGCGACGTGGGCTACGGCAAGACGGAGGTGGCGATGCGCGCGGCGTTTAAGGCCGTGATGGAGTCGAAGCAGGTGGCGGTGCTGACGCCGACAACGGTGCTCGCCTACCAGCACTACGAGACGTTCACGGCGCGCTACGCGGCGTTCCCCGTCCGCGTCGAATTGCTTTCGAGGTTCCGCACGCCGAAGGAGCAGAAGGAGGTCGTGCGGCGCGTCGAGGCGGGCGAGGTGGACATCCTCGTCGGCACGCACCGGATACTGTCGAAGGATTTGAAGTTTCGCGATCTCGGATTAGTCGTCGTTGACGAGGAGCAGCGTTTCGGCGTCGCGCACAAGGAGCGGCTCAAGCAGTTGAAGAAGAAGGTTGACGTTTTGACGCTCTCGGCCACGCCCATCCCGCGCACGCTCAACATGTCCCTGATGGGCTTGCGCGACATGTCCATCATCGAGACGCCGCCGCGCGACCGGCTCGCCATCCAGACGCAGGTCGTGCAGTTCGGCGAGTCGGTCATCAAGTCCGGCATCGAGTTGGAACTCGGACGCGGCGGGCAGGTCTTCTTCATACACAACCGCGTGGAGACCATCGAGACCGTCGCCGCCCTCGTCCAGCGGCTCGTGCCGCAGGCGCGCGTCTGCGTGGCGCACGGGCAGATGAACGAGAAGGAGATGGAGGGCGTGATGCTCGATTTTATGGCCTATAAGTATGACGTTCTGGTCGCCACCACCATCATCGAAAACGGCATAGACATCCCGCGCGCCAACACCATCATCATAAACCGTGCCGATCACTACGGGCTGGCGCAACTTTATCAACTGCGCGGGCGCGTCGGGCGCTCGAACCGCCGCGCTTACGCCTATCTTTTGATCCCTTCGGAGCAGGAACTCACGCCGATTGCGCGCCGCAGGTTGGCGGCCATCCGCGAGTTTTCCGACCTCGGCGCGGGCTTCCGCGTCGCCGCGCTCGACCTCGAACTGCGCGGGGCGGGGAATCTACTGGGCGGCCAGCAGTCCGGGCACATGGACGCGCTCGGCTTCGATCTTTACACGCAGATGCTTGAGCGCACCGTCTCGGAACTGCGCGGCGAGGACGTGCAGGACGAAACCTCCGTCGCGCTCAATCTGGGGGCGGACGTTGCGATCTCCGAGGATTACATCTCGGACATGGGACAACGCCTGCGCACCTACAAGCGCATCGCCTCGGCGCGCGACGACGAGACGCTCCGACAGATACGCGCCGAGACGGAAGACCGCTACGGGCGCATCCCCGAATCGGTCGAGCGACTTCTGGCCTATGCGCGCCTGCGCCGCACGGCCGAGACGGTCGGCGTGTTGTCGCTCGACCGGACGCCGACCGGGGTGGCGATCAAACTGAGCGAGAAGGCGCGCGTCGCGCCCGAAAAATTGCTCGCCCTCGTCGGCACGCGCGCGGGCGCGAGCTTCACGCCGAACGGCGTCCTGCGCGTTGATTTGAGCGAGGAAGAGACGGACGACGTGATCGAAACCGCGCACGGCCTGTTGCTGCAAATCAGCAGCGCGGACTAAAATGAGTTTCAAGTTTCAGGTTTCAGGTTTCAAGTTCAGAAACAAAGAAGCTCAGACTTGAGACTTGAAACCTGAAACTTGAAACTTCATATCGTGGTTTTGGTTTCAACTTGAAACCTGAAACCTGAGACTTGAAACCCACCCCAGAGGCGTTAAATTCGATTAGACAATGTGAAGCAGGGCGACCGCGCCACGGGCGCGCGCCGATTTGGTAAGGAGTAAAAATCTGTGAAGTCAAAATTTTTAATACACGTCCGCCGCGCTACGGCGTCCGCCGCGCTGCTACTGGCCGCGTTACTCGCGCCGTCCGCCGCCGACACGGCGCGGGCACAGGAGGAGGGCGTGCCGCGCGTCATTGACGAAGTGATCGCGCAGGTCAATGCCGATATCATCACGCTCTCGATGCTGAAGAAGGACATGGCGGAGGCCGCCGAGGCGCTCCGGCAACAGCGCGGGATAAGCGAGCAGCAGGCCACGGAAGAGGTCAGCAAACGGCGCAACGAGATCATCGTCACGCTCGTCAACGAACAACTTCTCGTCCAGAAGGGCAAGGAGATGGGTCTGAATGAGGATGTCGAGGCCGAGGTCAACCGGCGCATGCTGGACGTGGCGAAGCGTGAAGGACTCAAGTCGCTGGCCGAACTCGAACAGGCGATGCTCTCGGCCGGGGTCAAACCGGCGGACGTGCGCGCCACGATGCGCACCGAGATTATGAAGACGTGGGTGCTGGGGCGCGAGGTGGATCAGAAAATCTTTTACAGCCTGACCGACTCGGAAGTGAAGAGTTACTACGAGGCGAACAAGGAGAAATTCCGCAAGCCCGAAACCGTCGTGCTGTCGGAAATCTTCCTGAGCACCGTCGGGAAAGACCCGAAGGAAGTGCGCGAGCGCGCCGATAAATTGGTGGCGCAGTTGCGCGCGGGCGCGGACTTCGGCGCGCTGGCGATGGTGCAGTCCGAGCGCCAGGTGGACGGCAAGCGCATCGCGCCCGAGACGAAAGGCAAACTCGGCACCTACGCCGTCACCGACATCACGAAAGAGGAGGTAGCGAACGCCCTCAAGAATGTGAAAGCGGGCGGCGTCACCAACCCGATTGAAACCGAGGGGAGCATCATCATCCTGCGCGTGGACGAGCGCACGCCCGCGGGCGATACGACCTTCGACGATAACAAGGTGCGCGAGGCGATCACGGTCACGCGCATGGACAAGGAACGTAAAACTTACCTCGACAACCTGCGCCGCGACGCCTACATAGAGGTCTCTAAGGACTATCAGGAAGCCATCCTGCCGCTCCTGAAAGGCGACTCGCAGAAGTCTGAGAATACGACCATGCCCGCCGCCCCGAAGAAGGACGACAAGAAGAAGTCGGAGACGAGCGGAAACAAGAAACCCTAAATACAGTGATGAGTGACAGGTGACAAGTGACAAGTTAAAACACAAACCGTGTTCTTTAACTTGTCACTTGTCACCTGTCACTCGTCACTGCTTTCTTATGCGTCTGGATCAATTTTTACGCGTGAGCCGTTTGGTGTTGCGTCGGACGGTGGCGCAGGAGTTGTGCGAGGCCGGGGCGGTGTCCGTGGGCGGCGCGGCGGCGCGTTCGTCGCGCGCCGTGCGCGCCGGGGACGAGATCACCATCGAACGACGCGAACGGCTGTTGACGGTGAGAGTCCTCGCCGTGCCGACCGCGCGGCAGACTTCCAAACATGAGGCCGCCGCGCTGTACGAGGTCGTGAGCGACGAGCGGCGCGCGGAAAATGAGTGAACGTTTTGAGGGCGGCGAGCGTTCAGTTATTAGCGTTTGAGGATGGCCGCCCGTCGTAGATGAAAAGTGACTTCGACTGATCCGGGGGCGCGTCGCCTCGACACTCCAATCAAAAATTTTTGCGGGAGAGCGTGATGAAGAAACTTAGTCTTCTGGTCGCAGTGATTGCGTGTGCGGCGGGGTTGATGTTGTGGCTACAGCCGGCGCGCGCCGAGCAGGCCGAGGAGGCCGCCGTGCGTCAGGCCATCGAACATTACTTCCGCGGGCACGCGACCGGCGACGGCCGGCACTTCCAGAAAGTCTTCCACCCGGAAGCGAAACTGTTCTGGATGCGCGATGGGAAGTTCGCGCAGCGCACGAGCGCGGAGTACATCGCGGGCGCGTCCGGCAAGCCCGCGCCCGACGAGCGAGAGCGCAAGCGCAGCATCGAGAGCATAGACATCACGGGCAACGCCGCAGTCGTCAAGGTGCTGCTCGATTACCCGAGCGCGCGGCTGACCGATTACATGTCCATGCTCAAGATAGAGGGCGAGTGGAAGATCGTAAACAAAACGTTCGTCTCCGAACCCAAGACTCACTGAGAAAAAAATACCCCGAGCCGCTCCCGGCCAGACCAGTGCGCGCGAGAAACGTTTTCCCCCGAAGACGTTTTCCGCGCGCACGCTGCTTTTGGCGGCTAATCCTCGCCGAACCGGCGCAAAAACCGCCTCCTTCATCCCGTCACGTTATGCCTCCGAACGGTGTTTACGCGTTCGCCTTTCGCCCGCCCGCGCCCCGAATGTCTTAGAAACAGACACCGGCGCGGCGCACCCGCGCGCGAATTTAAGGGATTTCGCGTCCGCCCCACTGGTATGCGATTTGCCGTTTAGGCGGGCGGGACGCGTCTATCAATCTCTCTCCGAGTTGGAATCAAGGGTTGATTAGGAATCTATCAGGGGCAAGCCATGAACATTTTAAGCAATTTTTTCTCGGACGATCTCGCCATTGATCTGGGGACGATGAACACGCTCATCTACGCGCCCGACCGCGGCGTCGTCCTGAACGAGCCGTCGGTGGTGGCGATTCACAAGTACACGGGCGAAGTGCTGGCGGTCGGCGCGGAAGCGTACAAGATGGTGGGACGCGCGCCGAAGGATGCCGAAGTGTTTCGCCCCGTCAAGGGCGGCACGATTGACAATTTCGAGGCCACCGAGAAGATGCTCGTCGCCTTCATCCGGCGCGTCCACGGCAACCAGAACAAGCGCAGCCACATGGTCATCGGCGTGCCCGGTTCTTCGACCGCGCTCGAACAACGCTCCGTGCGCGACGCGGCGCGCGACGCCAAGGCGACGCGCGTAGACCTCGTTGACGAGGGACTGGCCGCCGCGCTCGGCGCGGGACTCAGCCACGACGACGAGCGCGCCCACCTCGTCGTGGACATCGGCGGCGGCACGACCAATATCGCCATCATCGCATCCGGAGCCATCGTCTCTTCGAGCAGCCTGCGCGTGGCGGGCAACGCGATGGATGACGCCATCCGCGAGTACGTGCGCGGCAAATACGAGATGCAGATCGGCGAGCGCACCGCCGAACAGGTTAAGAAGGAACTCGGCGCGAGCGGCGCAGGCACGGACGGCAACCCGCAAGCGCGGCGCATGGAAGTGGTCGGCAAGGAACTGACGAGCGGGCTGGCGAAGGCGGTCGAGATCAGTTCGGACGAAGTGCGGGAAGCCTTAGAGCCGGTGCTCTCAGAGATCGTGGCGGGCGCGCGGCGCGCGATTGAGGAATCGCAGCCGGACGTGACGGCCGATATTTACCAGACGGGCTTAATCCTGACGGGTGGCGGCGCGCTCCTCGAAGGCATGGCCGAACGCCTCCAGACGGAATTGCGCCTGCACGTCACGGTCGCGGACGATCCGCTCGCGGCGGTCGCGCTCGGCGCGGGGCGTCTCCTGGCCGATCCCGAACGACTCCAACGCGCCGCCATCCGCGAGGACGTGCCCGCGTGGCAAGGCTCGGAAGAGTTGGTCGTGAACTGGTAAGAGCGGAGAGTTCGTTAAAATAATCAGGGCGGGTAAAACAACTGAGGCGGGAGGGCGATAATATTCGTCCTCCCGCCTTAATCTGTCCGGGTAGAGTGAATCTCGTCTTCGAGTCGGCCGCGCTCCGTCCGCAAGAATTCCGCGCGCAGGAGAGTGCGTTCTTCGTCCGAGAGTTGGCGAAACCGGGAGACGAGGCTCTGTGCTTCCCGTTCCGGCGCGTTGTCGTCGGCTTCGGGCGTGGGCGGCAGCAGGACGAGGCCGAGGACGTAGAGCGCGAGGGTGAAGAAACTGATGTAGCCGGTCGCGGGCGCGAAACTCTCGGCCGCGCCGAGCGTGCCCTGCGTGAAGCCTTCGAGAAGCGCGCCCGCGAGTCGTTTCAGCCAGCCGCCGTCGGGCGCGTAGAGCGAGGCGAGCAGCATGTGTTTGAGGACGAAGGCAGTGCCGAAGAGGGCGGCGAGGCTGCGCAAAAGTCGGCGCGCGTCGAAGTCCGCGAACTGGTTGTTCCAGAGCGTCCAGAGAAAGAAGAAGGCGAACATCCAACGGAACAGGCCGCCTTCGGGGAGCACGCTGTTGAAGGCTTGCGCGGAGGCGAAGAAGAGCGCGATGAGCGTGAGCGCATGCGAGACGACAGTGCTCGGCGCATGATCGCCCGAGAGCCACGCGCGCAGGTTGACGAGCCGCCCGCGCGTGAAGAGAAGCATCAGGAGCACAGAGAGCACGAGCGCGACGAGCGGCGGCGCGATGAAGAGAAACGCGCCCGTTCCGGCCGCCACGCGCAGGCCGCCCGTGAGCGCGACGGTCAAAAAGATCGTCGGCAGCAGCAGGTGGCGCACGAGCAGTCGGTTGCTGTCGCGGTGGTTTTTCATCGGTTCAAAGTAGAGGGATGCGCCCCCTCGCGCTCATTTTCTCTCGCGCACGATCTTGAGCGGGTTGAGATCGCCGAGCGTACTCTCCGCGCCCTGCTGCAACTCGGCTTTTAGTTCGGCGGCGGAGCGAATCTTCAACTCCGGGTCGTCCACCGCGAGCGCGCCCTGGGGCGACAGGCTGATGGCGCGCTCGACTGACTCCAAGCCATGTCTGAACAGCGCGTCGTCGTTGTAGACGCGCCCCCAGCCTTCGCGGTAGAAGGCGTAGGCGATGTAGAACTGCGTGCGCGCATCGCGCATGGCCGGGTCGGCGCGCATCCATTCGTCGCGCGCGGCCCGGAACTGTTCGCGCCCGAACAGTTCGCGCGCCGCGCGAAAGCGCGCCTCGTCAATCGCGTAAGTGCCGGCGACGACGCTCGCGCCCGTGGTCACTTCATTGAAAGTGCGCGGCGCGGTCGCGTAAATCCAGACGACGAACGCGGCGTAGAGAAGCGTCCACGCTATTCCTGCGCTTTTGATGAGGTTGGGTTGCATTGCTATAATCCGAAGGCCGCAGCCCGAAGCATTTAAGATGCGCTGCAAGTTCAGTCGTAAAGGATAACTTATTTTCCCTATGAAGACATTTCTCGTTTCGCTCCTCCTCGTCGTCGCCGCTTCGGTCGCCGCCCCCGCGCAGGAACAGAAGAAGACGCACGACGCGCACAAGCAGCATGATGCACACAAATCGCACGACGCGCATAAGCCGCACGACGCGGCGAAAACAGAGACCGCTGCCGCAACCTTGCGAGAGGGCGACGTGATCAAGCGCGGGGTCGCGCTCAATACCGAGTCGCCCGCGGTCGCGTTCGCGGACGTGTTGAAGCAGCCCGCCAAGTTCGCGGGCAAGCGCGTGCGCATCGAGGGCGTGGTGGAGCGCGTCTGCCAGAGCGAGGGTTGCTGGATGCAGATCGCGCCGGAGTCGGGCGCGGCCGGGATTCGCGTCACCTTCAAGGATCACAGTTTCTTCGTGCCGAAGGATTCCAGGAGCATGAAGTTCAAGGCCGAGGGCGAGTTCTTCGTCAAGGTGCTCGACCGTGCGCAAGTGGATCACCTCATCGAAGACGGCGCGAAGATCGAGCGCAAACCGGACGGCACGGCCGACGAGATTCGCTTCGTCGCCACGGGCGTCGAGCTGTGGAAATAAAGATAGTCGGTTGTCCATGGTCAGTTGTCCGTTGTTCTCGTTTCGCGGCTCGAACTGTTCCAGTGTGGGCAGCGAGTTGCGCGACACAAACAACGGACAACTGACTACTGACCACGGACAGCTTTACATTATGAAGCCTTTCAAAATCAGGGATGTGCCGATCTCGCCGCCGCTCGTGCTGTCGCCGATGGCGGGCGTGACGGACGTGGCGTTTCGCGGTCTGTTGAAGCGGCGCGGCGGCATCGGTCTGACAGTGTCGGAATTCATCTCCGTCGAGGGCTTGACGCGCAACAACCCGAAGTCGAAGCGGCAGATGCGCTTTTACGATTACGAGCGGCCGTTCGCCGTGCAGATTTTCGGCGGTCAGCCCGAACGCATGCGCATGGCCGCCGAGATGGCCGAAGAGGTGGGCGCGGACTTGCTCGACATCAACTGCGGCTGCCCCGCGCCGAAGGTGGTCAAGCACGGCGGAGGCTCGGGTTTGCTGCGCGACATGCCGCGCCTCGAAACGATCCTCACGGAGATCAAAAAGGCGATCACGATCCCGCTCACCATCAAGATTCGCGCGGGCTATTACGATAACAACATCAACGCCGTGGAGACGGCGAAACTGGCCGAAGGATGCGGCGTCGAGCACATCGCGCTGCACGGTCGCACGAAAGAGCAGGGCTACAAGGGGCGCGCGAATTGGGATTTGGTGCGGCAGATCAAAGAGGCGGTCAAAGTTCCGGTCTCCGGCAGCGGCGACGTGACGACCGTAGACGAAGCGCTCGCGCGCTGGCGCGAGACTAACTGCGACGGCATCCTCATCGGTCGCGGCGCGATGGCGAACCCGTGGATATTTCGCCAGATCGAAGACACGCTCGCCGGGCGCGAAGTGTTCCAGCCGACGCTCGCGGACAAGCGCAACCTCCTGCTCGAATACTTCGAGTTGCTGCGCGCGGACATGCCGGAATTACCGGCCATCGGCCGCATGAAGCAACTCGCGGGGCAGTTCACGCGCGGCCTCGTCGGCGGCTCGCGCTTCCGGCAGGTGCTCTACCACTCGCACGAGGTCGGCGAGATACTCGAACGCATCGAAGAATATTTCGAGACGGTCGAGGCCGGGCGCGTCTACGTCGGAGAAGGCGACCCGGCGGGCGAGGCGGCGGACGCGCCCACGCTCGATTCGTGCGAGGCGGCGACGGTCGAAGTGTGAAGGTGACGGTCAAGGCTGAGTTAGCAGTTGTTTGTGAGTTCAAATATCGAAAGGGCTGAGATGATGAGCGAGCGAAGGGAAGAGACGAGCGAGGGCGACGAGGCGGGACACTTCAATGAACAGGATCGCGCGGACGAGCGCGGTGACGCGGCCGAGCCGGACGCGCCCCTCACGGCGGAACACAACGAAGGCATGAGCACCATCCTCGACGGCGAGCCGGGCGTCGGCGTGCAGGATACCCTCGGCGAGTGAAGATTTCAGAATTGATTAGCCTCCATGGCGAGAAGGCGCGTAGTTAGAGACTATCTAACTACGCGCCTTCTCGTCGCGGCGGCGAAATTCTGTCGCGCCGCGCCTTCAGTTCAATTCGCCGATCTCGCTTTCGAGGGCGCGCAACGTGCGCCCGAGCATTTCGCGGTGCGCTCGGTTGGTGGCGCGTTCGAGTTGGTCGAGCGTGCGCGAGCGCGAGAGGCGGAGCGTTTCGAGTCGTTCGCGGCGGGCGCGCGCTTCGGGCGATTCGTCGAGCAAGGGTTCGGCGGCGCGGCGCGCACGTTCCTCCGCCTCCTGTATCTGATCTTCGACCGCTTTGCTCTCCCACCCACGCGCCATATTGAAATTCCCCTCTTTTAGATTTGACCAAGACCGCGCGGCTTAACTCCCCGGCCGGCGCAGGCCGAGCGGGAGCGGCGCAGTGCCCTCGAAGAACCAACTCGCGCCGACTTTGACGCGGTGATGCCACGTCGGCAGGCGTGAGGTGTAGAGCGCGAAACGCGCCTGACGGGCGACCGCGCCGCCGAAGGCTTTGCCGCCCGTGAGCACGGCCGCGCGTTCCGTGCCGAGGCTCAGTGCTTCGCCCATCTCCTCGAAATGCTTCGTCTTGAGTTCGTCGCCCGCGAGCAGCGCGCGCACGTTTGCGGCGGCGAGCGACGATTGTTGAAAGGCGAGTTGTGCCGTGCCCGCCAGTTGCGGGCTGGCGGCCGGGAAATGCGCGCCGTCGCCGAGCGAGAAGACTTCCGCGTGACCCTGAACCTGCAACGTCGGCTCGACTCGGACGAGGCCGCGCTTGTCCTTCGGAATCTCCAAACGCTCCACGAGCGGGCTGACTTTCACGCCGCCCACCCAGACGACCCCGGCCGCCGCAACTTCCGTCTCTTCGCCCGCCTGCTCAAACACGAATCCGTCCGGCGTCACGCGCCGAACGCGCGTCTTCGCATGCACCTCGACGCCCGACTCTCGAAGCGCGTCCTCGACATACGCGCGCAACTCATCGCCCATTCCCGGCACGACGTGCTCGGCCATCTCCACTACCACCACGCGTGGTTCGCCGCCCAAGCCCCGCCTGCGAAACGCGTCGCGGAGCAGGTCGCCCATCTTCGTAGACAGTTCGCAGCCGCTCGCGCCGCCGCCGACGACGGCGAAAGTCGCCGCCCGCCGCGCCTCGTCCGCCGTGGCGTCGGGCGGGATCGCGTCGAGCGTGTCGATCATCAGGTTGCGCAGGGCGTCGGCGTCCGCGATGCTGCGGAAGGAAAGCGCATGCTGCTCTGCGCCCTCGACCCCCGCATAGTTCGTTACACCGCCGACGGCGAGGACGAGCACGTCGTAATGGAGCGCGTCAGCCCAGCCTTCGACCGCGACCGTGCGCGCCGCGAAGTCCACGTCCGACGCCGAGCCGTGGATGAAACGGATTTTGCCGTCCAGCAATTCGCGGTAATGCGGCGCGATGTGCCACGCCTCGACCTCGCCGCTCAAATACTCGTAGAGCATCGGGCGGAAGGTGAAATGATCCTCCGCGCTGACGAGCGTCACTTCCGCGTCGTCCGCCAGTTCCAGGGCCGTGAACAGCCCGCCGAAGCCGCCCCCGATCACCACGATCCGCGCCTGTTTGTTCGCCATAAGATTTATCTACGCGTTCCTTTTGGGCGGGCATGGTAGCAGAGAAGCGAGACGCGCGCACGCGCCTGCCGCGCTTTACGCCCCGGCGGGCGCGGCGAGCAAACCGCTGATGGTATCGACCAATTCGATCAAGTTGTTCGGCTTGCGCAGGAAAGCGTCCGCGCCCGCCTCGCGCGCCTCTGCTTCTATGTCTTCCAGAGAGATGAGGATGATCGGCGTCTCCCTCCGGTGCGGCATCCGTCGCACACGGCGCACGAGTTCCAGCCCGTCGATGCCATGTACCTCCTGGTCTATCAACAACAGGTCGAAGTGCTCCTTCGAGCAATCGAGCATCGCCCACGTGTGGACCCTGTCCGGCGACGGCTTGACGTACCACCCGGCGAACTCCAACACGTCGCAGACCATCTCTCGCAGCATGCGGTTGTCTTCGAGGTAGAGGATGACGCGGGAACGCTGGATCACTTTGGTTGTCCTCCGTCGGTGAGAAAAGGATACGGGAGCGACGCGCGCTCTGCTATGATGCGCGCGATCTTTCTTTGAAAACCACTGGCAACGGTCGCATGTCTAGC
>DATHAZ010000199.1:0-42436 GCA_035296445.1 Pyrinomonadaceae bacterium
TGATTCTTGTGTATGTAGTAAAGCGCGATGATGCCGACGAGCATCAGGAGACTGCCCACCGCCGTGAAGATGAAAAACTTCGCCGCCGCGTAGATACGCCGCTCGCCGCCCCACACGCCGATGAGGAAAAACATCGGCACGAGCGACGCCTCGAAGAAGAGGTAAAAGACGAGCAGATCAAGCGAGACGAAGACGCCGAGCATCGCGCTCTCAAGGAGCAGGATGAACGCGTAGAAAGCGAGCGGGCGTTTCTCGACGGCGTGCCAACTCGAAACAATCGAGATGGGAACGAGCAGCGTCGTCAGTATGACGAGCCACAGGCTGATGCCGTCCACGCCGACGTGATAACGCGCGCCGATAGCGCCGATCCAGGGCAAGTTCTGCTCGAAGCGGAAGGCGGCGGAGTCGGCGTAGCCGCCGCCCGTCAGCAGCAGGAGCGAGAGCGCGAAGGTCGCCGTCGAGAAGACGAGCGCGATCCACCTGGATGCCGTCTCGCTTTGTCGCGCGGTCATGCCGTAGATGACGGCGGCGAGCGCGCCCGCGACGGGCAGCAGGATCAAGATGGTTAACAGGTAACGCAACATAAGTTGTTCAGTTAACTGACAGCAGTTGAAGACGGAAGTTGAAGATGAAATAGCCGATCACGAGGAGCGCGCCGATCAGTATGATGGCCGCGTAGCCGCGCACGAAGCCCGCCTGCATGCGGCGCGCGATGTCGCCGACGCCGCTCGTGGCGCGCGCCAACCCGTTGACCAACCCGTCAACCACACGCACGTCGAAAACCTTCCACAGCCCCTCGCGCGATCCCGTCTTGATCGGGTTGATGATCGCGGCATTGTACGCTTCGTCAACGTAATACTTGTTCTCCAATAGGCGTGGCATCTCGCGCAGCGGATTTCGCTTGAACACCGTCCAGCCGATGCCGATGCCGACGAGCGCGATGGCGACGGAGATGCCGCTGAAAATTCTTTCGGCTCGTACCTCAGCCGGATCGTGCGCGTGTTCGGCAGGCGCCGCAGGGGGCACGCCGCCGCGCTGTCCCTCCCCGACCGACGGCGGCAACGCTCCTTCGTTTCCGTGCGACTGACCCGGAGCATGCGATCCGGACGGCGCGGGCGAACCGTGCGACTCGTTAGCAGCGGGCGCGGGTGCGCCGTGCGACTCGGACGCGGCGGGCGCGCCGTGTGACGCAGACTCGCCGACGCCGACTTCGGCGTGGCCGCCCCCACGTTGCGGGGCACGTTCGACGACCGGCTCAAGCGCGTGCTCGAAATAGTTGTTCACCGCGCCGCCGCTCAGGGCATAAGGGATGCCGACGAGGCCGCCGACGGTCGAAAGTATCGCGAGGACTATGAGCGGGACGGTCATGGTCCAGGGCGATTCGTGCGGCGTGAAGGGGCCTTGATGGTGCGCGTGTTCGTCTTCGTCCTCGTCATGGTCTGCGACCGATGCGTGCGCAGTTGCATGTGCGGCGTCGCCAACGTGCGCGCCGGGTTCGTGGTGCGGGCGGTCGCCTGCTGAAGCGTGCGCGGCGTCGTGCGCCTTGTCGCCCTCGTCATAAGCGTGCGCGTGCGCTTCGTCGGCCTGCCCTCCGGCGTGCGCTTCGCGGAAACGTTCGCCGCCCCAGAAGGTCATCACCATCAGGCGCGTCATGTAGATCGCCGTCAGGAGAGCCGTCAGTGCGCCGACGATCCAGAGCGTTTTACTCGCCCAGACGGGAATCGCCGTCGCGCCCGCGCTCCAGGTCTTCCACAAAATTTCGTCTTTCGAGAAGAAGCCCGCGAAGATTGGGATGCCGCTGATGGCGAGCCAGCCCGTGAGCATCGTCGCAAACGTGATGGGCATGTACTTCTTCAAACCGCCCATGCGCCGCATGTCCTGCTCGTGGTGCATGCCGTGTATGACGCTGCCCGAACCGAGGAACAGCAGCGCCTTGAAGAAGGCGTGCGTCATCACGTGAAAGATGGCGGCGACGAACGCGCCGACGCCGCACGCGAGCATCATGTAGCCGAGTTGGGAGACGGTCGAGTAGGCGAGAACTTTCTTGATGTCGTTTTGCGCGATGCCGATGGTGGCGGCAAAGAGGGCTGTGGCCGCGCCGACGATGGCGACGATGAACATCGCCGTCGGCGCGTGCGTGTAGATGGCCGAGCAGCGCACGATCATGTAGACGCCCGCCGTCACCATCGTCGCCGCGTGGATGAGCGCGGAAACGGGCGTCGGCCCCGCCATCGCGTCGGGCAACCAGACAAACAGTGGTATCTGCGCCGACTTGCCCGTCGCGCCGATAAAGAGCAGGAGCGCGGCTGAGGTGATGCCGCCCGCGACGAGCGCGCCCCACGTGAACGGGTCAACCGGCATCGCGGCGATTGAAGCCAGCGCGCTCTTGACGGGCACGCCGATGTCCGTCTTGTCGAAGAAACTGATCGAACCCGTCAGAGCGAAGACGAGCATGATGCCGAGCACGACGCCCCAGTCGCCGACGCGGTTGGCGACGAAAGCTTTCTTGGCCGCGTCGCCCGCTTCCTTGCGGTCAATGTAGTAGCCGATCAAAAGATACGAGCACAGCCCGACGCCTTCCCAGCCGACGAACATCAGGAGCAGGTTATCGGCCAGCACCAGCGTCAGCATCATGAACATGAAGAGGTTCAGGTAGGCGAAGAAGCGGTAGAAGCTCTTGTCGCCGTGCATGTAGCCGGTGGCGAAGACGTGTATGAGGAGGCCGACGAACGTGATGAAGCAGGCGTAGATGCCGCTCAAACGATCCATCGCGAAGCCGATGTCGGCGCGAAACGTCCCGACCTCCATCCACGTCCAGACGTGGTCGAGAATGACTTTGGGTTCGCCGACGAGCGCGCCGTTCGTCCCGAAGGCGAGCCACAGCGACAACGCGCACGAGACGGCGATTGACAAACTCGCGACCGCGCCGATGAACGCTTCGCTCCGCACGCGGCGACCGACGAGCCAGCAAATGGCCGCGCCGACGAGCGGCGCAAGGATGATGAAACGAAGCATAAGGGGCTGTCCGTTGTCAGTAGTCCGTTGTCAGTTGTTCTTTGTCCATTGTCAGTTGGTCTACTCAATCTTCAGTAACTTGTGTCCATAACCACAAGCAACGGACAACTGACTACTGACAACGGACGATTTTCAATTCTTCAACACGCTGGAATCGTCCACGTCGAGCGATTCGCGGTTGCGAAAGACGGCGAGGATGATGCCGAGTCCGACCGCCGCTTCCGCCGCCGCCACCGTCATCACGATGAAGACGAAGAGTTGGCCTGATACGTCGCGGAAGTAGCTTGAGAAGGCGACGAAAGTTAAGTTGACGGCATTCAACATCAACTCGATGCACATGAACATCGCGATGGCGTTGCGCTTGATGATGACGCCCGCGACGCCGATGGTGAACAACACCGCCGAGAGCGCGAGATACCATGAAAGTGAGACACCGGGCATAAAATTTCCTCTCGCCTATTCTTCCGGCCGGCGCGGGGCGTTTGCCAACCCGAGCGCCTGCCGCGCCTCGTCCGTCGTCGAAGTTTCAACCTCGGTCGCGTCGCCCACGGCCTTCGGCTCAATCGAGTGGCGCGGCAGCACCATCGAGCCGGGGACGGCCACGTCCGTCGGGCGCAAGCCCACACGCCGCGCCAGTGTCATCGCGCCGACGATTGCCATCAAGAGCAGGATGGACGTGATCTCGAAGGGCAGCAGGTAGTTTGTGAAAAGTCCCGTGCCGATGGAACTCGTCAGCCCGACGTTCGACGTGTTGCCCGCCATGTTCGGGTCGAGCGGTTCGAGGGCTGAGTTGCCCATGAAGTAGAGGATGAACCCGGCCTCGCCGAAGAGCACGGCGGCGAGCAGGATCGCGACGGCCGTCAGGTAGCCGAGCCGCACCGGCTTGTGCTCCTCATCCTCGACGTTCAGGAGCATGATGACGAAGATGACGAGCACCATGATCGCGCCCGCATAGACGATGATCTGGATGGCGGCGAGAAACGGCGCGGCGAGCGTCAGGTACAAACCCGCGAGCGCGACGAAGACGCCGATCAGAGAGATCGCGCTGTAGAGCGGGTTGCGCTGCACGACCACCGCGATGGCCGAACCGACCGCGAGACCCGCCAACAGCACGAAGATTAGAGTCGTCATAAGCAAAAAACGGAAAAGGCTAAAGCCTCGGGCTAAGGCGGCGCAACGCCTGACAGTCCGCGCCCGAAAACTCAGGAGCGGAAATACATGATCGCGAATACGACCGTGGCCGTCAGGACGACGTTTAAGATCGCCACCGGCAGCAAAAATTTCCAGCCGAAGTTCATCAACTGGTCGAAGCGGAAACGCGGCAGCGTCCCGCGCAGCCAGATGTACAAAAAGAGAAAGAAGAGAACTTTTAAGAGGAACGCGACGGCGCTCAACAGCCCGAACAGGAAGCCGCCGGGCGCGACGATGAGGTCGAGCCAGGGGAAATTCCAACCGCCGAAAAAGAGCGTCGCCGCCAGCATCGAGACCGTGAACATGTTGACGTACTCGGCCATGAAGAAGAGCGCGAACTTAAGCGCGCTGTACTCCGTGTGGAAGCCCGCCACGAGTTCCGTCTCGGCCTCCGGCAAGTCGAACGGCACGCGGTTCGTCTCGGCAATCGCGGAAATCAGATAAATGATGAAACCGAGAGCCTGCGGAAAAATATTCCAGCGCGGGATGGGCACGACGCCCGCGAGCCACCAGTAGCCCGACTGTTGTTCGACGATCTGATAGAGGTCGAGCGTGCCCGACAAAAGCACCGTGCCGACCAGCGCCAGCCCGAGCGACAACTCGTAAGAGATCAACTGAGCGGACGCGCGCAGGGCGCCCATCAGACTGTACTTGTTGTTGGAAGACCAACCGGCGAGCGCGATGCCGTAGACGCCAATCGAAGTGATCGCCAGGACGTAGAGCAGCCCCACGTCGAACTGCGCGACGACGAGTTTGACCACGCCGAAGAAGGGCAGGTTCATCTCCGGCCCGAAGGGATAGACGATGATCGTCATCAGCGCGCCGACGATGGCGATCATCGGCGCGAGAAAATAGACGAACTTCGTCGCCTTGTCGGGGACGATCTCTTCCTTGAAGATGAATTTCAGGAGGTCTGCGAACGGTTGCAGCAGCCCGCCGTAGCCGACGCGGTTCGGCCCCAGCCGCCCCTGAATCAGCGCGAGGATACGCCGCTCGGCCAGCACCGTGTAGGCCACGATCATCAACACCACCACGAAAGCGATGTTGATGCCGAGCATCTTCAAACTGATGTAGGTAAGTGTGTTCCAGTCCATAGAATTAAACGATGAAGTAGGAACGATGAACGATGAATTGGATGCGAAAGCAACTTGTCTTTACTTCATCGTTCCGCGTTCATCGTTCCGCGTTTCTTCTAGTCTCCGGCCGTGGCTGCGTTGACGGTCGCGCGCCGCAATGCCGGGTCAACGGAAATTTGATAAAGCGGCGACACGAGCACCGTGGGCGGCTTCGGGTTGCCGGCGTCGAGCAGGGGGAACTGCGGCGTCTTGCCCGTCAGCGTGCCCGGCTTGAACAGTTCGTGACCGACGGGCGGTGTCCCCTCGATCTTTTCGCCCTCGATCTTTAAGGCTTCGACCGCCGCGCGCAACTCTTCGAGCGCGGTGGTCGCCGCGCCGCCGCCTTCGGCAATCGCGTGACGCGCCTGCACCGGCTGCGTCTCGTCTTTCAACAAAGCGTACTTCATTCCCGCGTAGCTGGCCGTGTTGCGCGCCAGTTCGAGAAAGACTTTCCCGGCCGACCACTGGAAGTCGAAATTCACGCCCAACGCTTGCGCGAGCGCGTCGGTGATCATCCAGTCAGGCCGCGATTGATGAACTGGCGGGATGGACTGGCGCACGCGCTGGACGAGGCCGCTGTTGTTCGTGAACGTGCCGTCCGTCTCCGCGTAAGAGGCGGCGGGGAAGACCACGTCGGCGTGCCGCGTCGTCTCGGTCTCGAACATTTCCTGCACGACGAGGAAGTCCAACTTCGAGAGCGCGTCTTCGCGCCCGGCGAGATGCCGGGGCAGGAAACTGCCCGCGACGTAGAGCGCGCGCAAGGAAGTGCCCGCCGCGTCGAGCATCCCTGCGGCATCGAGCGCGCCCGACATCAGGCCGAGGTCTTGGACGCCGACGCTGTTGTTGTAGAGCGGCAGCGGGTGGAACAGGAATCTGCGCCCCTCGCTCTCGCCGTAAGCCGTGGGGATGTTTGCGAGCGCGGTTTGCGCCGTCGCGCCGATCTCGCCGAACATGACGACGACATCGCCCGTCGTCTCTTCGATGATGCGCCGCGCGTCAACCAACTCTTGCTGATCTACGCCCATCTTGTGCGCGGCAGTCGCGTACTCGCTTCCGGCGAAGGCGAGCACGGCCGCGTCCTCCGCGCCGGGGTTCATGTGTATGAACTGCGTCGCGGCCTGTTTCAGACGAATCGGCACACTGTTGACGATGACGAGTTTCGCGCCGCCGTTCCTGACGGCCTGCCTGATCTGCCGACCCGTGAGCGGCTGCAACTCTTCCGGCTCGCCGCCGATCAGGATGATCGTCCTGGCGTGGCGTATGTCGCGGTGCGTGGCGATGGGCGCGCTCAAGGAAGCGAAGAAGGGCGCGAGCGAGAAGGCGTCCGTCGCCGCGTAGTTGTCCGTCGCCAAAACCTCGCGCGCGAACTTGACGAGCGCGTAGTTCGCCTCGTTCGTGAGGCGCGGGCTGCCGACGACGCCGAACGCGTCGCCGCCGTGCGCCGTTTTTGTCTCTTGCAGTTTCGCCGCCGTGTGCCGGATGGCCTCGTCCCACGTCGCCGGGATCAACTTGCCGCCCTTCTTATAGCGGATGAGCGGCGTCTTGATGCGCTCCTCGTGATTGATGAAAGGGTGCGCGAAGCGTCCCTTGATGCAGAGGAATTCGCCGTTGATGCCGTTGACGTAGCGGTCGCGCGCGACGGAACGCATCACTTCGCCCGCGCGCGACCCCAGAGACATCTGGCAGCCGTCGGAGCAGAAGTTGCAGGTCGTCACCGTCTGCGATAGTTCCCACGGGCGCGCCTGATGGCGATAGGTGGCGTCGAGGAGCGTGCCCGTCGGGCAGACTTCGATGCAGTTGCCGCACTGCGAGCAGTTGAGCCAGCCGTCGAACGTGCCGATGACGGTGTTCGCGCCGCGCCCGCCCGCTTCAATCGCGTCCTCGCCCATCCACTCGTCGCAGACGCGCGTGCAGCGTTTGCACAGGATGCAACGCTGCGGGTCGTTGGCGACGATTGGCGAGAGGAATTTTTCGGGATAGTAGTTTTTCTTCTCCTGAAAGCGTTCTTCGAGGCCGCCCCAGTCGAAGACCATCTCCTGCAACTCGCATTCGCCGCCGCGGTCGCACACGGGGCAATCGAGTGGGTGGTTCGCCAAGAGGAACTCAACCATCCCGCGCTGCGCCTTCTCGATCTCCTCGCTCTCCGTCGTGACGCTCATGCCGTCCGTGCAGGTGATCGTGCAGGATGTTTGCAACTTCGGCATCTTCTCGATGCGCACGAGGCACATGCGGCAGGAGGCTTGCAGCGCGAGGTCTGCGTAATAACAGAAGGAGGGAACGGCGTGCCCGCGCTCGCGGCACACGTCTATCAGGCGCGCGCCTTTCTCCACCTCGTAGAGGTTGCCGTTGATCGTGACTTTGATTAACTCTGCTGCCATGTTTTAAATCCGATTTCGCTACTAGATTGCTGTCGTAAACTCGTCCACCGTCAAGTTGGCGGCGCGGATGAGACTGCGGAGCGTGCCCTTCGCAACTTCTTTATGATCGGGTATTGAGAGGGTAATCGTCTCACCGCTTTTGGTCATTATTATGTGACTTCCGCTTTGACGTGCTACTTCCCATCCGAATGACGCGAACACTTTCACCACTTCGCGACCACTCAGGACAGGAAGTGATCCCATTATGCGGCAACCTCGACCTGCCGGGTCTCAATCGTCAACGGATAACCCTTTTCAGCCCTAACTTGCAGGCATTGCCTGATGGCGTCTTTCACGTTCTCCAATGCCTCTTCCTTGGTCGCACCCTGACTGACGCAGCCGGGAATCGAAGGGCACTCGACCACCCACGCCCCGTCTTCGTCCCTGTCTATTGTGACGTTAAAAATCATTTCCCACCTCAGTCACCTTTACTACCCTTTAGAGGTTGCCGTTGATCGTGACTTTTATAAGTTCGGTAGCCATGCTTTTAAATTAACGAATCGTGACTTCAAGTGTGTAGCGCGCCGTTACGTCGGTGCCGATACTGATCTGATATTCACCATCCTCCGGCAATTCGCCCGCCCAGTCCCACGCGCCGTCGGAGAGCCGGTCGGTCGGCGCATACACCGTGAAGGAAGTCTTCTTACCCGCGACGAGATGTACGCTCATCCGCTGCCCTCGACGCGCCCGCAGGTAATGGTCGTGGCTCGTGCAGAGTTTGATCCTGTCTCGGACTACGGTCGTCGTCCGCCCGCGCCCGAAGCGCAACTCTTTGCGGACGGGCACGTCCGTGCCCTGACACTGTCCCGCCGCGACAAACGAAAAACTTTCGGCCGACACGGGCGGGACGGGCACACACGCAAACGCGAGCGAGAGGATGAACGCTCTAGTTATTTTCATCGGTCGCCAGAGGGTCAAATTCTTCCGCTGTTTTGTCAGCCGCCCGCCAACGTCGGCAACGCTTCGGTCTTAACGAGTGGCATCAGGTGTCTCCTGAAATCTTCGGGAAACTTCTTGATGGCCGACTGAATAGGCCACGAAGCGGCATCGCCGAGCGGGCAGAACGACTTGCCCTCGATGTTGTCGCACAGGTCTAAGAGCAACTGCGCGTCGTCCGCCTTGCCCTCGCCGCGCGCGATGCGTTTGAAGACTTTGACGAGCCAGTCCGTGCCCTCGCGGC
Organism: Pyrinomonadaceae bacterium; assembly: GCA_035296445.1. GTDB lineage: Bacteria > Acidobacteriota > Blastocatellia > Pyrinomonadales > Pyrinomonadaceae > JAIVJZ01. Next base: position 8,919 of record DATHAZ010000199.1, read on the forward strand.
AGGGCGTACACCAGCCGCAGGATTCGTGCTTGTAGAACTCCGTCAGGTTTTTCGTGGACTCGAAGATGTCCACCGTGTCGTCCATCACGATGAAGCCGCCCGAGCCGACCATCGAACCGGCGGCCACAAGCCCCTCGTAATCCATCGTCACTTTCTTGCCCACGATGTCGGACGCGGGCATGATGTAGACGCTCGACCCGCCGGGAATGACGGCCTTCAGTTTCCGCCCGTTCGGGATGCCCTGACAGTCTTCCATGATGAACTTTTCCATGTCCGAGTAGCCCATCGGCAATTCGTACACGCCGGGGCGATTGACGTGGCCGCTCACAGACCAGAGCTTCGTCCCGCCACTCTTCTCCGTGCCCAGCTTCTGATAAGCCTCGCCGCCCATCCTGATGATGTCCGGCACGGCGGTCAGAGTCTCGACGTTGTTGACGACCGTCGGGCAGCCGTAGAGACCGGCGACCGCCGGGAAGGGCGGCTTCATGCGCGGGTGTCCGCGCAAGCCTTCCAGCGAGTTCAACAGCGCGGTCTCTTCGCCGCAGATGTACGCGCCCGCGCCCGAATGCGTGTAGACCTCGCAGGCGAAGTCCGTCCCCAGAATTTTGTCGCCGACCAAGCCTGCCGCCCGCGCCTCTTCAATCGCGCGATCCATGATCTCGATGAGATAGCGATATTCGCCGCGCGTGTAGATGTAGCAGGTCTTCGAGCCGAGCGCGTAGGCGGCGATGAGCATGCCTTCGATCAGCATGTGCGGGTCGCGTTCCATGATGTAGCGATCCTTGAACGTGCCCGGCTCCGACTCGTCCGCGTTGCAGACGACGTACTTCGGTTTCGGCGAATCCTTCGGCACGAAACTCCACTTCATCCCCGTCGGAAAACCCGCCCCGCCGCGCCCGCGCAAAGCGGACTTCTTCAACTCGTCAATCACGCCGCCCGGCGACATGCCGTTCAAAACCTTGCCGAGCGATTCGTAGCCGCCGTGCTTGCGATAAGTTTCGAGCGACTCCGAGCGTTCCAGGGCGACGCGGGCGAGTTGTAGCGGTTCGCAACCGATTGCACCGATAAACATATTCTTCACACGAGACAAATAAACTCGGACTATTAAACTTTCGGGAAACTTTTAGCGCACGCCGTTCGAGAGTTGATTGCTGCGACAACGCTCGATCAGTTCGTCCACCTTCTCCGGCGTCAGGTTCTCGTAATAATCGAAGCCGATCTGCATCATCGGGGCTGTGCCGCACGAGCCGAGACACTCGACCTCGGAGAGCGAAAACTGCCCGTCCGCGCTCGTCTCGCCGGGCTTGATGCCGAGGCGGCTCGCGCATTGCGCGGTGATCTTGTCCGCGCCGACGATCTTGCACGAGAGCGTGCGGCAAATTTGCAGGTGATACTTGCCGACCGGCTCGGTGTTGATCATCGAGTAGAAGGTCGCCACCTCCCAGATGTCCGTGACGCGCACGCCCAGGCGGTCGGCCAGATAGGCCACGCCCGGCTTGTCCAGGTAGCCCCGCTCGCGCTGCACGATGAACATGAGCGGCAGTATCGCCGAACGCTTCAAGGGGTACTTCGCCAGATGCCCGTCAATCTCCGCCTCGACCGCCGCCGAAAACGTGGCGATCTCGTCAGGCACGGGCGCTTCCTGCGGCAGAGGGTTGTTGGGCGTAAACTGTTTACTCATAAAAGCTGTCAGTAGTCAGTAGCCAGAATTCAGAAATCAGAATGAAAACTAGACACGCTTATTCTGATTTCTGAATTCTGTCTCCTGTATTCTCATCGATCAATTTCGCCGAGTACGATGTCAAGCGAGCCGATGATGGCTACCACGTCCGCAACCATCTCGCCCTCGGCCATGTGCGGCAGGGCGGAGAGGTTGATAAACGACGGGCCGCGAAAGTGTACGCGCGCGGGCTTCGGCCCGCCGTCCGATCTCACGTAGCAGCCGAGTTCGCCCTTCGAGCCTTCAATCGGGTGATAGATTTCGCCGGCCGGAACGTTGAAGCCTTCGGCCACGATCAGGAAATGGTGAATGAGCGCGTCCATGTGCGTCTTCATCGCTTCGCGATCCGGCAGGACTACTTTCGGCGCGTCGGCTTTCACCGGCCCCGGCTTCAAACGACCGAGAGCTTGCCGCGCGATCTTCAGAGACTCGCGCAGTTCGCGCATGCGGACGATGTAGCGCGCCCACACGTCGCAACTCTGCTCGACCGGAACCTCGAAGTCGTAAGTTTCATAACCCGTGTAAGGGTTCGTGCGCCGCACGTCAACGCCGACGCCCGAGCCGCGCAGGCACGGGCCGGTGACGCCCATGTCAATGGCGTCGTCGGCCGTGATGATGCCGACGCCCTGCGTGCGCGTCTGGAAAATACGGTTGCCCGACAGCAGCGTCTCAAATTCGTCAACCGCCTTCGGGAACTTGTCTATGAACTGTTGCACGCGCCGCTCGAAGCCCGCGGGCAAGTCCATCATCAAACCGCCGATGCGGAAGTAGGAAGGCGTCAGCCGCCCGCCCGACGCGGCCTCGATCAGGTTCAAAATCTTCTCGCGCTCGCGGAAGGCGTAGAAGAAGACGGTCATCGCGCCGATGTCGAGCGCATGCGTCCCCAGCCAGACCATGTGCGAAGCGATGCGCTGCAATTCGCACATCAGTACGCGAATCACCTGCGCGCGTTCCGGGATTTCGAGGCCGAGCAGTTTCTCCACCGCCATCACGTAACACAAATTATTGCCGAGCGGATTCAGGTAGTCCATCCGGTCTGTGATGACGATACCCTGCTGGTACTTCTTGTACTCGAACAGCTTCTCCATCCCCGTGTGGAGGTAGCCGATGTCGGGCGTACACTTCACGACCATCTCGCCGTCGAGCACGAGTTCGAGACGCAGGACGCCGTGCGTCGAAGGGTGCTGCGGCCCCATCGAGATGGTCATCTGCGTGTCGAACGGCTGATCGACAACCTCGAACTGCGGCGGTAGATTTGTGGAAGAAACACTCATAATAATTGCGGAATGCGGATTTCGGATTGCGGATTGTTCGGCATCAAATCCGAAATCCGCATTCCGCAATCCGAAATCAACTGAGGCTGTACGGCTCGTAGCCGCGCAGCGGAAAGTCTTTGCGGAGCGCGTGTCCCTGCCAATCGTCGGGCAGAAGGATGCGCCGCAAATCGGGATGGCCTTCGAAGCGCACGCCGAACATGTCGAAGGTTTCGCGCTCGTGCCAGTTGGCCGTGCGCCAAACATTCGTCACGGTCGGCACGCTCGCGTCCTCTTCGCCGAGCACCACCTTTAAGCGCAGGCGATGAAATTTCGTCGTGGAAAAGAGATGATAGTTGACCTCGAAACGCGGGTCTTCCTCCGGCCCGCGATCAACACCGCAGATGTCCGCGAGCAGGTTGAACCCGAAATCCGGCGCGGTCTTCAGGTACTCGCACAACTCGACGATGTGCTCGCGCGGCACGACCAACGTGATCTCGCCGAACGCCTGAATCACTTCCGTTACAGCGTCAGCGTGCGTCGCTTGCAGCGCGGAGATCAACTGCGACCCCGCCTGATCCTTCAACGGTTCTTCGGCCGCCTGCTCCGCTATCGCCCCTTCGCGCTCAATATCTTTACTCATAGTAAGCCATTAGCTGTTAGCTATTAGCTGTTAGCTTTTTGTTTGGGCTGTTAGCTGTCAACCTTCGCCGGATTCAACTGGTTTGGCTGATAGCTAACAGCTAATAGCTGACAGCTTCTTTACGATGAACGTCGTCGCTCGTGTCTCGATGGAATGGTGTAGGGGCGCGAGACGTTCGCTTTTTCGTCCGCGTCCTGCGCCGCCGCTTCGTTCAGAGCGGAGATGCCGGAGCCGGGCAGCGTTCCCGGCGGGACGGCTTCGCGCGCCTGCTCGGTCGGAATGTCGCGCCGGTCGCGCAGGGATTCTTTCATCACCTTATCCTGCAACATCATCACGGCGTTGATGAGCATTTCCGGGCGCGGCGGGCAGCCGGGCACGTACACGTCCACGGGCACGATCTTGTCCACGCCCTGCACGATGGCGTAATTGTCGAAGACGCCGCCCGACGTGGCGCACGCGCCCATCGAGATGACCCACTTCGGTTCGGGCATTTGATCGTAGATGCGACGCAGCACCGGAGCCATCTTGCGCGAGACGCGCCCTGAGACGATCATCACGTCGGCTTGTCGCGGGCTGGCACGAAACACCTCCGAGCCGAAACGCGCGAGATCGTTGCGTGCGCTCGTCGCGTTCATCATCTCGATGGCGCAACAGGCGAGGCCGAACGTCGCCGGCCACAGAGAAGATTTGCGCGCCCAGTTGACGAGCGCATCGAGTTTCGTCGTCAACACTTCCGGCAACGCTTCCGCGATCTTGTTTTCGAGACCCATGTGAACAACTCCTAAACCGCTCTAACTCTTTAAGCCGCGGCGCGATGTTCCAACTCCGCCCTGCGACCTTCCTTCAAAGCCAGTGCGCGCGCTTCGGCCTCCGCCTCCGTCCGCGCCCGCTCGTTCCAATCGAACAAGCCCTTCTTCAACACGTAGACGTAGCCGACGAGCAGCAACACGACGAACAGCATCATCTCGATGTAGATCAAATTCCGCATCGCCGACCCTTGCGCCGCCAACGACTTGAAGACCACCGCCCACGGCATCAGGAAGATCAACTCGATGTCGAAGAGGATGAAGATCATCGCAATCAGGTAGAACTTGACCGAGAAGCGTTCGCGCGCCGACCCGACCGGGTCTTTGCCGCACTCGTAGGGCATCAGCTTCGTGCGCGTCTGCTTGCGCTGCCCGACGAGTTGCGAGAGCAGGATGTTGCCGCCCGCGAAACCGCCCGCGACGAGAAACATCAGCAGGATGGGCAAGTAGTCTTTCAGGTCGAAATTACGCACACCGGCCTCCCGTCAGCTTGTGCTGAAAAGAGCGTAAAAGCCGCTCTAAAACTAGATTGAGAATGATGGCACAAAGTCATGTTAGTGCAAGGTCTAAAGGGTGTCAAGGGAGTGAGCGCGCCGCCGAAAAGCCCCGTTTACAGGGAGATTGACCCTCTTCGAAGGGCTATGTTACTGTTTCAAGCGGCGACCCCGTCGGCAATTCTTGAGCAGCATTTTACCTCCGCCACCGCGCCCGCGCGCTTTCCTGAAAATCGTCGTGATCACCGGCTTCAACACGGATATTGAGTTTGACGGCGTCGTGTACCACGTTCAGACGGAAGACAAAGGACTCGACACGCCGTTGATCCTGTCGCTCGTCTACGTGGGCGGCGCGATACTGGCGAGCAAGCGCGCGCCATATCAAGACCTCATCAACGAGGGCTTCGACCCGCTCGTCCTGACCGAACGCCTCCAACGCCAGCACAAGCTCATCTGCGCCGCCGTCAAAGCCGGCCGCATTGAAGACCTCAAACGCCTGTCGCCGCGCGACACGGGTGACGATGCCGCCGCAGCAGCACCGCCCGCGCCTAAACCCGTGGCGGCGAAAGCCCCGCCTAAGGCACGTGAAGTTGCCCCGGCAGTAGTGGCCGATGCGGGCGCGCCTAAATTTCAACCGGCCGAAGAAGAGTCGGACATCCTGGCTCTGGAAGATGTCCCGCCCGTGGTTGCGCCGCCCGTGATCCAGCCGCGACCACCTGCCGTACCGCCTGCCAAAAAGCCCGTCGAACCCGCACGCCTCGTCGGCAAGGTGGAAGACGAGTTCATACAGGTGGAAGCCGAAGGCGCGTTGCATTTGAGCCTGATGGAAGAGCGGGACTTTCACGCGGGCGAGGTGGTGACGATCCGCGTGCGTGTCAGTCGCGGCGCGGGCGACGGCCGCGTGCCGGCGGCAGGCGTGCCGGTGACGGTTAAAGTTCTCGGCACGGAGTTTCGCCCCTTGATTTTGACCACGCGTTCCGACGCCGACGGCGTGGCAACCATCCACGCGTGGCTGCCGCGCTTCACCAAGGGTCGCGCGGCGGTGCTCGTGCGCGCCGCGCTCGACGGCTTCACGGCCGAACTGCGCCGCGTCATCCACCAGCCCTGAGAGGAAAAATTTTGCGCGTTCAGGTCAACGGAGAGATACGCGAACTGGCGGAGGAACTCACGCTCGAAGAACTCGTTCGCCAACTTGCGCTCGCCCCCGAACGGCTCGCCATGGAACTCAATCGCGAAGTCGTGCGCCGCGCACGCTGGGCTGAGACAGTGATACGGGAGGGCGATCAGGTAGAGATCGTCCATTTTGTCGGGGGCGGGAGCGGCGCGCAATGAAAGTGATCATGTCTCGCTCGCCTGACGGTTTTGAGAACCCTCGCAACACGGTCGTCGTATAATGATGCCGGGTTGATGATCGCATCCGCGTCCGGCGGAAATTGGTTGCCGTCGTCGCCCGAAAGCTCGCTGCTCCGGTGTAAAACTTGATCACCCTCCGCATCATTGTTATCTTCCTGCGCGCCGACATTGCAGACCCTTTTCCGACGGCAGCGGGGGCGCGCCATCTAACTTTCACGGGGAACTTCACGGTCTGACCTGTGACGGCTGCCGTACCGTCGCTCCTACGCACGCTCCCTACGGCTTCGAGGAACCGCAAAGTGGCACAATTCTTAACCGACATCAGCGCATTGACCGTCTTTCTGGCTATCGCCGCCATCGGGTTGATCTTTCTCGTCATTTCATTCGTCGTGGGCGAGGCGTTCGACAATTTCGGCTTTCACGACGGCGGGATTGACGGACACGGCTTCATAGATTCGCGCGCGGTCGCCATCTTCATCACGTCCTTCGGCGGGTTCGGCGCAATCGGCGTCCAGATGGGCTTGAGCAGCGTCGTGAGTTCGATCATCGGTCTGGCGAGCGGCCTCGTGCTCGGCGGCCTGGTGACGCTCTTCGGGCGGTTTCTCCAGAGCCAACAGGCGTCGAGTTCAGTCGGCAACGCGCAACTCGTCGGGCGGACGGCGCAAGTCACCGTCATGATCCCGTCGGGCGGCATGGGGCAGGTGAGTTGCCGCATCGGCGAGGAGCGGGTGGAGAAACTGGCGCGCTCGCGTGAAGACGTCGAGTTGAAGCCCGGCATGCTGGTGCGCATCGAGGAGATTGCAGGCGACTCTGCCATCGTCACCCCCGCCGTAGACACGGCGAGCTATAAGTAACTGTCGGCGCGCGCGCTCACCCGCGTCGCCTCTTAAACTGTCAGGAGAAAATTCCATGCTTGAATCTTTTCAGGGTCTACTCATCCCCATCATCGTGCTCGTCGTCGCGCTGGCGCTGATCACGGCCTTCTGGCTGTTGAGCCGCAACTACATCAAGGTTCCGCCCAACGAAGCGGCCGTCATTTCGGGTCGCTCGCGCAAACTCGCGGACGGCACGGCCGTCGGCTACCGTGTCGTGCGCGGCGGCGCGACGCTCATTTTCCCCTTCCTTGAAAAGGTGGATTACCTGAGCCTGAACGTGATCACCGTCCCGCTCGCCACCTCACGCGCCTACACGGGGCAGGGCGTGCCCGTCTCGGTGAAGGCCGTGGCGAACGTCAAGATCAAAGGCGACGACGAATCGTTGCGCGCGGCGGCGGAGCGCTTCCTCGGCATGAAGCCGGATGAATTTCACCGCCTCGTCTTTCAGACGCTCGAAGGCCACCTGCGCGCCATCCTCGGCACGCTTACCGTGGAGGAGATTAATAACGACCGCCAGAGCTTCGCGCAGAAACTGACGACCGAGGCGGCGGGCGACCTGGAAAAGATGGGCATCGGACTCGACGCCCTGACCATTCAGGAGATCAGCGACGAGGAAGGCTACCTCGACGCGCTGGGCAAACGGCGCACGGCGGAAGTGCAGCGCGACGCCGACATCGGCGAGGCCGAAGCCAAGCGCGACTCGAAGATCAAGTCTTCGCTCGCCATGCAGGAGGGCGAGAAAGTCAAACTCGAATCCGAAGCCCTGATCGCCGCCTCGACCCGCGAGACCGAAGTGAAGCGGGCGCAATACATGGCGGAGATTCAGCGCGAGAAAGCGAAGTCGGAACAGGCCGGGCCGCTCGCCGACGCGAAGGCGCGACAGGAAGTGGTCGCCGAAGAGGTTCGCATCGAACGCATCCGCACGCAGGAGCAGATCGCCGTGCAGGAGCAGGAAGTGATGCGGCGTGAGAAGGAGTTGGAGGCGACGGTGGTGAAGAAGGCCGAGGCCGACCGGCGCGCCGCAGTGCTCCGCGCGCAGGGCGAACAGGAGGCCGCCATCCTCGCCGCCGAAGGGCAAAAACAGGCGATGATCGCCGCCGCCGAAGCCCAGAGCGAAAAACTCCAGCGCGAGGGGCAGGGACGCGCCGCCGCCGTCGAAGCGGAAGGCCGCGCCGAGGCCGCGAGGATCAAGGCGCTCGGCCTGGCCGAGGCCGACAAGATTCAAGCACAGGGTCTGGCCGAAGCGAAATCCATCGAGGCGCGCGGCATCGCCGAGGCGACGGCGATTCAGAAAAAGGCCGATGCGTGGCGCGATTTCAACGACGCGGCGCGCCTGCAAACGCTGCTCGAAAAACTGCCGGGCATCATCGAGGCGACCGCCCCCGCCCTGCGTGCCGTCGCCGAACCGCTCGGTAACATAGACAAGGTCGTGATGATCGATCACGGCAACGGTGACGGGAACGGTCACGGCTCCGGCGGCATCAACCGCTTCGCGCAGACCGGCCCGACGCTCATCTTCGGCCTGCTCCAACAGTTGCAGTCGCTCGGGCTGAACGTGCCCGAAGTGCTCACGCAACTCGGCGTGAACGCGAAGGGCGAGCCGGTGGCGCCGCCTATCGCCGTGGCCGCGCCGATCCCGACGACCATCGCGGCGACGCCCGTCGAATTGGAAAACGGCAATCACAGGGACGAGAAGTAAAACGTCCGGCGCGAGGTGCAACTCACGCGCGAGGGAGCGGCGACGCGATGATGCGTCGTCGCTCCCTTTGCCGTTCCGGGTTAATTAGTTGCTATAATCCACAGTCGAACCGGGTGGGAAGATTTCATCAATTTATGTCAACAAACGCAACCATAACAACAGAGACCTTCGAGATCGGCGGGCGCACGTTTCACTCGCGCCTGATCATCGGCACGGGCAAGTATCGCAGCTTCGAGGAGATGAAGGCGGCGCATCGCGCGTCGGGCGCGGAGATGGTGACGGTGGCGGTGCGCCGCGTGCCGCTCGACCGCAGCAGTGAATCCTTCCTCGACCACCTCGACCCCGCGCTCGCCATCCTGCCGAACACCGCCGGATGCTACACGGCCGAAGAGGCCATCCGCACCGCGCGCCTCGCGCGCGAAGCCCTGAACACCGATCTCGTCAAACTCGAAGTTATCGGCGACCAGACGACGCTTTTTCCCGATAACGAGCAGACGCTCGCAGCCGCGCGCGTGCTCGTCCGCGAAGGCTTCACGGTGCTGCCGTATTTCAGCGACGACCTGATCATGGCGAAGAAGTTGCTGGACGCGGGCTGCGCCGCCGTGATGCCGCTCGCCGCGCCAATCGGTTCCGGCCTCGGCGTGCAGAACCCGGCGAACCTCCTGATCATGCGCGAGCAGTTGCCGGAAGCCCTCATCATCGTTGACGCGGGTGTCGGCACGGCGAGCGACGCGGCCATCGCGATGGAACTCGGCGCAGACGCTGTGCTGATGAACACCGCGATTGCCGAAGCGCGCGACGCCGCACTGATGGCCGACGCGATGCGCCTCGCCATACGCGCCGGACGCCTCGCCTATCTCGCCGGGCGCATGCCGAAACGCCTTTACGCCAGCGCGTCCAGCCCATCGGCGGGCGTGGTCAGGTAAGCCGGATTTTTCATTTATGAGCAGCGATGCCCCCAAGCCATCCTTCAAATCGGTTGAAGTAAACATCTTCAATCAGGTTTACAGCCTGCGCACCAACCGCGAGGTCGAGCACATCAAGCGCATCGCCGGACTGGTGGACGAGCGGATGCGCCTCATCTCCGGCCATACGACGGCGCACGACCTCGCCAAGATCGCCATCTTCGCCGCGCTCAACATCGCCGACGAGTTGAGCGATACGCGCGAGCACTACGAACGGGAGTTGGGAAAACTACTCACGCGCCAGTCCACGGAAAGCGAAGCCGTTGACGAGACGGACGAAATGGGCGAGCCGGAGCAGCCCCTGGAAACCGCGACCGACGAGGCCCCGAAGTCCGTGGAGCGGCAGTCATGGTTTGAAGATATTTTCGACTCGCCGGAATCCGACGCCGCCAAGGGCGGCCGGGGTGAGCGTCTCAGCAGCAAAGTCTCCGCCAAACTCCAGAGCCTCCGCCAGCAGCCCAAGCAGGAAACTTCCTTCTCTATCGAAGAAGACGATTAATACATCAGTGACAAGTGACGAGTGACAAGAGAAGGCGCGAACATTTAGGTGTTGGTGAGCCTTCTTCGGAGAGCATTAAGCATTCTCCTCAACTCGGTTAAAAGTTCAAATGCACTTTGAGCTTGTGCTGGCGTGCAATAACTCAGTTGGACAGCAATTATCAGTTGTGTGTCCAGTTCCGCAACTGAGCCTTCTGCGTGAGAGATGAACTGAACAAATTCACCCTTTGTATGGCGTGCCTGCCCCTCGGCTATGTTCGATGGTATCGAAACGGCGGCTCTGCGCATCTGCGAAACAAGCCCGAACTTTTCCTCTGTGGGAAATACGCAGGTAATCCGATACACGTGCTTCACTAAAACGATGCCCTTTTGCCAAACCAGCAAATCTTTATAACCACTCGTTTTTATCTCGTCACTCGTCACTTGTCACTCGTCACTGCTGTTAAGGATTCGCCGCTTTCGGACTGACCGTTGAGGCCGTGCCGTTGCGGCGAAAATCGGTCGCGTTGTTGTTCGTGTCGGCCGCGTTGGGGCTGCGGATGAGATCGTTCGTCGTCCCGCTCGTGAACCTGAACAGCGTTCCTTCGCCGTAAGCGCTGAAGGTCGCCGACGGGGGCGTCGAGCCTCCCTGATACGCCAGTCCGTCCAACTGCACGCCGCCCATCTCGATCTTGATTCCGCCCGTCGTATTGTTGAGATCGAAATTGCCCGCACCGGTGTTGAAGTCCACTGGCTGGCCGAAGGTGTCCGCGCCGCCCGCGATGAGAAAATAGCCGTATGGCTGAATCAGGAATTTGTCGCCCGCCGCATTTGCGAGCGCGAGCGACTGAGGAGTGTTGCCCGAGCCTGACGGGCGAAACGTGATGACGAGACCCGTGATGTCGAGCGTCTGGCCGGTCGTGTTGTATAGCTCTACGAAATCCATGCGCGCCTGCGTGCCGGACGTGGCGAAGGCGACGAGCGCCTCGTTGATGATGACCTGACCCGCCGAAGGGGCGGGCGGCGCGTTGACGGTCAGGGACGCGGGCGCGCTCTCGACATTCGCGGACGAAGCCGACACCACGGTAGTCCCGGCCCCCCTCCCCGTCGCGAGGCCGCTCGAATCAACGGTGGCGACGCTCGCGTCGCTCGTCGTCCAGTTGAACGCGACGCCCTGCATCTCCTGATTATTTTGGTCGTAAGCCTTCGCGTGGAACTGCTGTGTCGCGCCCGCGCCGATTGTGGCAGACCCCGGCGTGATTTCGATTCGCGCGATGCTCGGCGGCGGCGGGTTCACGTTGAGAATCGCCACATTGCTCGTTACGCTCCGGCCGTCGGCGGTGGCGGAAGCCGTGATATGCGCCGTGCCCGCCGCGCGCCCGCTTGCGTTCGCGCGCGCCTCGCCGCTCGCCGGACTTTGCTCAACTGAATCAATCGTCGCCACCCCTGCGTTATCCGAATTAAAGTTGAGCGATGAGACGGGGAACGGCCGGTCGTACTGATCGAACGCCTGCGCCGTGAATTGCTGCGAGCCGCCCACGTTGATGGTCGCCACATCGGGAGACAGGAGAAGGCGCGTGAGTACGGGCGGCGGCGGATTGATCGTCAGGGTGGCCGCGGCTTCAAGCCCGCCGGCTCGGGCGCGAATCAGAATGCTGCCCGCGGAAGCGGCGCGCGCCGTCGTTTCCGTTCCGCTCGCGGGTGCGACGGATGCCTTGCCCGCGTCGCTCGAATCCCAGATGAACGAAACGTTCGACACTTCGCGTTCGCTACCGTCGAGCATGGCATAAGCCCGCGCGCGGAAATTTTGCGTCGCGCCGATCTCGACCGTGGCGTCCGTGGGAGCGACGACGATGCGCACGAGGGGCAGTGAATTGAAAGGCGTGCCGTCGGCGCGCGTGCCCGGCGAATAAGGGCGGGTTGCGGCGTTCGTCGCGAGCGTGTGGGCGATAAACGCGCCGCCCGGCGAATCAGAAGCGGCGTCGGGCGAACGCGTCAACGATTGATCGCGCGGCGCGGTAGGCGTGCCCGCCGTGGCCGCGTCGTAAGTTTGAGAGACAATCGTGATCTCCGTGTCGCCGACCGTGAGCTTGAGCGAGACAGTGTCGCCCGAGTCGTTCAAGCCGAGCGATGCGGCGGTGAAGAGACTTGCGCCGCCGAAGGCCGGATCGTCACGCGGCGGCGCGCCGCCGCCGAAGAGGACGAAGGGGCTTCCGGCCGGGAGAATCGTGCCCGCCGGGAAGGTGAAACGCTTCGCGGTCGCGTCTGAGACGAAGATGCCGGAGATGTCCACGGGCGACTGCGAATAGTTCAGAACCTCTATGAACTCGTCGTCGTCCGAGCTACGCACCCCGTCGCGGTTGGCGTCGCCTTCGACCGTATTCGTCGCCGGGTCGTCGGGCGGCACGTCGGCGAGTATTTCGTTCAGGACTACGGGGACGCGCACTTCGAGCGTTGCCTGACCCGCGACCGTGCCGCCCGCGCCGTCGGAGGTTGAGGCCGTAATCGTCGTCGCGCCGATGCCGCCCGCGCGCGCCAGCCCCGCCGGGTCAATCGTCGCGATTGAAGTGTTGCCGGAAGACCACGAAAAATTCGCGTCGCTCAAGGGACGCCCGTCGGGGGCGAAGGCCAGCGCGCTGAATTGAAGCGTGCCGCCGCGATTGACGGAGGCCGCGAGGGGAGCAACTTCCACGCGCGCAACTTTCGGCCGGGGCGCAAGCACGCTGAGCGTCGCGGGCGGCGATTGAACGCCGCGCGCCGTGGCGGTGATTTGTGTGTCGCCCGCAGCATGCGTCTGCGCGAGGCCGTTGCCGTCAATCGTCGCCACAGCAGTGTCGCCCGATTGCCAGCGGAAGATGACACCTGGTAACTCGATGCCGTTCGCGTCGAAAGCGCGCGCCGTGAACTGTTGTTGCGCTCCGCGTTCGACGGTCGCAGCCGGAGGCGCAACCTCGATGCGCGCGATAGGGGCGGCGCTCGGAAAAGGCGTCGCATCGAGGCGCGTGCCCGGCGAGAACAAGCGTCCGCCGCTCGCGGGCGCGTTTTCGTGCATGACGAAATCGCCCGCTACATCCGGCGCGCGCGTCAGCGATTGATTGCGGTCGCCGTCGGGTTCGCCCGCGCCGCCGTAGGCTAATTGCTCAATCGTTGCGCCGGTCGCGTCGAGAAGTTTAACCAGGCTTCCGCCGTTCGTGAGAGAGAGTCCTCCGGTCGAGGCGGTCAGGACGAGCGCGCCCGCGAACGCGGGATGCGCGGGGTCGAACGTGGCCGCCTGCGCGCCGCCGAAGACGACTACGCCCATGCCGGGCGCGACGACGGTGTCCGCCGCGAAGGTGTGGCGCACCGTGTCCGCGCTGCCGCTGCCGCGAGTTGTGAGTTGATAACCGCCGATATTCAGATCAAACGTCGTGGCGTTGACGAGTTCGATGAACTCGTCCTGCGTCGAACTGCGTGCGCCGTCGCGGTTGGCATCGCCCGCCGCGCCGTCGGGCGGGTCGGCGAGAATTTCGTTGAGGACGAGCGTGAGCGGGTAGATTGTGAGCCGCGCCGTCGCGGATAGTTCGCCGGACACGGCCGTGATCGTCACCGTTCCTGGCCGGATGCCGTGCGCAACTCCGGACGCATCTATACGAGCGATCTCCACGTCGGACGAACTGAAAGCGACGGGCGCATTCGCGATCTCGACGCCGTCGGCGTCTCGCACCGAAGCCACAAAACGCACGGAACGGCCGACACCCGCCGAGGCCGACGCGGGTTCGAGCGTGATGGCGGCGGGGCGGCGCGCGCCTTTGAAATTGATATTTGTCGGATTGCTTTCGCGCCCGTCGGCGCGCACGACGAGCGGAACGACACCCGCGCCGGCAAGCGAGCGCGTGAGCAGTATGTGTATCTCGTCCAGACCGGGCAGGTCAGGCGAAGGCAGAACGTGTTCGACCGTCAATGCGCGACCGCCGATATGGACGCCGACGGACTGCGCGTGCCGCAAGCCGGTTGAAAAGATGATCAGCCGTCGCGGTCGGTTCGCGTCGTCAACGGGGTCGAAGGGGCTACGCAGTAACGTCTGCGCGTCGAGCGCGATGGCCGCGCCGTTGCCGTCGCCGGCCTCCGTGAAGACGCCGGGCGCGGCGCGCACCACCGGGACAAAAGCGCGCGACTCGTGGCCGTCGTGATTGCGCACCGAGACTTGCGCCGTGCCCGTCTCGGTTTCGGGCGGGACGTGGAAATTGATCTGCGTGGGCGAGGCGTAAAAGAGTCGCGCGCGCCGCCCGTTGACGCTGAGCGACGCGCCGCCGAGTGTTTGCGGAAATGCGCCGTCGTCCCGCTGCCGCGCGTGCGTGGTGTTGAGGGCGAGGTTGACGCCCCTCACAATCGCGATTTGATCGGGCGCGATGGCCTTCGAGTCGCCGGGTTCTTTACCGAAGGACGCGCCGTGTAGAACTTGCAGGTTGGTGGAATGGGATGTGCGCGCGTCGAGACTCGCCAGATAAATCTCGGAATTGTTGGCGAATTCGGCGTCCGAAATTGTTTCGGTCAGCACACGCGGGAAGTTGAAGGCGACGAGAGAGCCGTCTTCGTTGAGAGAAGAGACCACTTCGGCCGTCGCGCCGGGGGGCGCGTTCGTGATGCGGGAAAATCTGGCGTCGGGCAGATCGTGGAGATACAACTCGACGCTCGCGTCCGTGTTGCCGCCGTTAACGTTGCGCCGCGTGGCGAAAGCGACGCGCGAGCCGTCGCCGCTGATGGTCGGGTGTAGCGGAACGTCCGTGGCGCGCGAGCCGAGAGCGGTGAGTTGCCGGATTTGCTCGTTGCGCCCGTCGTAGAGAAACACCTGCGTCGTCCGCGCCGCCGTCTGCGACGAATAGACGACGCGCAGCCCGTCCGTGCTGATCGCGCGACCATAGGTTAGAGACAAGCCCTCGACATCGCCGGCGATGACGCGCGTTGAATTATCGGCGCGCTCGAACAACATCAAATCGCGCGTGGTAGAAGCCGCGCCGCCCGAGCCTTGCGCGCCGCGTATGAAGGCGACGCGCGAGCCGTCGCCGCTGATCTTGGCATCGGTCGAGCCGGTAGCGTTGGCCGTTTCGGTGAGTTGCGTGGTGGCGCGGGTCGTGGCGTCGAAGAGGAATATTTCGAGGTTCGCGTCGGGGTTTGCGCCCGTGAGATCGCGGTTGGAGGCGAAGGCGACGAGTGTGCCGTCGTCGGAGATCGAGGGCTGGAAATTTCCATCGGCGGCGCGCTGCGCCGGGTCGCGCGGCGACGTGTGCGTGATTTGATGCAGACGCTCGTCGGCGTGGAGAAATATCTCGGAGTTGCCGTCGGCGTTTTCGCCCGTCGGATTTTCGCGGCTGGCGAACGCTATACGCGAGCCGTCGCGCGACATGGCCGGGGCCGGCGCGCGCGAGGCCGCCAAGTCCGTGAACGCGGCGTGCTCTCCCGCGAGGTCGGCGCGCAGAGCGTGAAAGCCCGTTCCGCCGCTCGTGCCGGTCAGGCGAGCGGTTGATTCAAAAGCGATACGCCGCCCGTCGCCGCTCAAGGTGGGGTTGAGGTTGAGAGCGTGCCCGGGCGTCACGGTGATGCGACGCACCGTGTTGTTTTGCGAGCGCACGGCCGCGACCAACAGGCAGAAGGCGAGCGCGGAGAAGAGGGAGGCGAAGAGTCGTCTCGCGTGAGGGTTCAAGGTCATGCTCCCGCCGGTGCGCGCAGACGTAGAGGCCGCCGGGCGCGCCGGTGCTGATGCCGTTTTTTATCGGGGCGTGAGCCGTTGGGTCGAGCGATTCGGCAGAGGGCGCGGAGAGGGATTTCGCGCCGATGCCTTAAATTCGCGCGGCGCGTTAAAAATGGCGTCTGAGGTAACGCTGGCCGCGCGCGGGTCTCCTTAAACTAAACGCGCGGCATTCTACAACCACTCGCGAAAAATACAAGCAAAAGTTGCTGATAAAAATGTTGCAGCGGTTAACCGGCGGCTGTACTCGTCGTCTCGGGACGCGCGGCGAACTCCGGCAACGCCTCAAACACTTCGAGGGCGTAGCGGACGTTGTTGAATGGGGCGGAGACTTGCACGCCCTGTATGAGGTCGCGCACTTCGAGCAGAGATTCGCGCGCGATCTGTAGCCCCTCGTCGCGGGCGGCTTCTTTGCCGATGTCGGAGGCGCGGCGCATGCGTTCCATGATCGAAGACGTGACGCGCACGCCCGGCACTTCGTTGTGTAGGAACTCGGCGTTGCGATAGGAGACGAGCGGCCAGATGCCCGCGATGACGGGGATGCGCACGTGCTCGATGAGTTTGAGAAAGTCGCGCAGTTGTCCCACGTCGAAGACGGGTTGCGTGATGGCGTATTCCGCGCCGGCCTCGACCTTGTACTCGAAACGCTTGATCTCTTCGTCGAGGTTGATCGCGCCGGGGTTGACGCCGACGCCGATGCAGAAAGAGGTCGGGCAGCCGATGGGGTTGTTGCCGAGGTCGAGGCCGTGATTGAGTTTGTTGACCATGTTGGTCAGGCCGATGGAGTCAATGTCGAAGACGGCCGTGGCATCCGGGTAAGGCCCCATCTTCGGCGGGTCGCCCGTGATCAAAAGAAGGTTGCGCAAGCCCAGCGCGGCCGCGCCGAGCAGGTCGGACATCATGCCGAGCAGGTTGCGGTCGCGGCAACAATAATGGAGCACGGCTTCGAGGCCGATCTCGCGTTCGACGAGGAGCGCGGTGGCCTGTGCGCTCATGCGCGTCTGCGCGCGCGGCCCGTCGGGGATATTGACGGCGTTGACGCCCGCGCTCTTGAGCAGTCGTATTTGATCGAGCGTCTTGGCGGCGTCGCAGCCTTTCGGCGGCAGCACTTCCACGGTCGTCACGAATTCGCCGCCCGCGAGGCGTCGCGCCCAGTTGGAACGCTCCGCCATCGGCACGACCTGAATGTCTGAGGGCTGCAATTCTTCGACGCGCGCCGGTTGCCCCGATTTGAACACGGTTCGCTGCTTACGCGGCGAGGCGGCGCGCACGGCGTCGGAGATGAGCTTGATGTGCGCGGGCGTCGTGCCGCAGCAGCCGCCGATAACTTTCACGCCCGCCTGAATCAGACGCTTCGCATACTTCGCCATGTACTCGGGCGAACTCATGTAAAACTGCCGCCCCTGCACGTCGCGCGGCAGACCGGCGTTGGGCTGCGCGGACAGTTTCTTGTCCGTGACGGCGCGCATCCGCTCGATGGCCGTGAGCACGTCGGCCGGGCCGACGCCGCAGTTGAGGCCGATCACGTCCGCGCCCCATTCGTCGAGGCGCGTGGTGAAGACTTCGGTGGTCGTGCCGTAAGAGGTGTTGCCGTCGCCGAGGATGGTCATCTGCGCGATGACCGGCAGGTCGCAGAGTTCCTGCACGGCGCGAAGCGCCTGGCGTATTTCGGAGATGTCGGAGAAAGTTTCGAGGACGAAGAGGTCAACGCCCCCTTCGAGGAGCGCGGAGACCTGCTGCTTGAACATCTCCTTCGCCTCGTCGAAAGAGGTCGGGCCGTAAGGCTCGATGCGCAGGCCGAGGGGGCCGATTGCGCCCGCGACGTGGCAGCGTTCGCCGACCGCTTCGCGCGCCAGACGCGCGGCCGTGATGTTGATCTCGCGCAGGCTCGCCTCCAGCCCGTACTGCTGTAAGTTGTGCGCCGTCGCGCCGAAGGTGTTCGTCTCGATCACGTCCGCGCCGGCGCGCACGTACTCCTGATGCACCTCGCGCACGAGATCGGGGTTCGTCAGATTCAACTCGTCGTAAGAGCGGTTGATATAGACGCCCTTCGCGTAGAGCTGCGTGCCCATCGCGCCGTCAAACACCGTGATCTGATCGCTCGAAAGCAGGTCGCGAAAGTTTTCCATAGAGAAAGCTGTTAGCTATTAGCTGTTAGCTTTCAGCAAAAGCCAAAAGTAAAATAAAGCTAATAGCTAACGGCTAATAGCTAACAGCTCAAAATAAAAGTCCCGCGCCAAACAACGCGGGACTTCAAAAAAGCGTCTCGAAGTAGGTGTGCTTCGTCGGAAGAGCCGTGCTGTTTAGCTGTTTATTTTACGTGGCCGCAAGTCGCCTTAACTCACCACGCCTTTTCTCAAACGCGCTTATACGCCCGACCGGATGTGGCTGTCAAGCGACGCAACCGCGCGGCGGACCGGGCGGCGTGGCGCGTTGCGGCGAACTGCGGCGCTCGCTGAAACTGTAAGCGTCCGGGTTGCGTATCAACCGGGAATCCTCTTGACAGGCGCGTTTGATTTTGGCTGAATGCTTTCGAGCGTAACAAAATTAACTGCACACTCTCCCCGAACAATGCAACGCCCGAACTCGCGTGCGCGGCCGTGTGAGTCCGAACTGCTTAGAGTACAAATAACGCCGCTTCAACTTAAATCAGCAGGAGACATCCAAAGTGCGTAATCGTCTGAAACTTTTCACACTCGCTTTTATACTTCTCGGCCTTTCCTCCCACGCGCTCGCGCAGGAGAAGATGCTGACCATTGACGATCTCTTCGACCCCGTCAAGCGCGTCAATTTCAGCGGCACGACGCCCGCCCCGCGCTGGCTGAAAGACGGCCGCACTTATCTCGTCGCGGGCGATGCGTCGAAGCCGGGCACGCCTCGCCTGCTGCGCGTCAACGCCCTGACGGGCGACTCCGCGGCCTTCTTCGACGCCGCGAAGATGGAGGCCGCCTTCAACGCCCTCCCCGGCATGTCGAGCGAGGACGCGCGTCGCCTCGCCAACCGCACCAACTACCAGATGAACCCGGCGCAGACGGGTGCGCTGCTCAATCACGCCAACGATCTCTTCTATTACGAGTTCGGCAGCGAACGCGCGTGGCGTCTGACGAACACGCCGGACGAAGAGGTCGGCGAGACGTTCAGCCCCGACGGCCGGATGGTCTCCTACGTGCGCGGCAACAATATCTACATCGTAGACCTTGGCGGGCAGAAAGAGCGCGCGCTGACGAGCGACGGCTCGCCCAAAATCCTGAACGGCCGCCTCGACTGGGTTTATCAGGAAGAACTCTACGGGCGCGGAAATTTCGAGGGCTACTGGTGGAGTCCCGATTCGAACATGATCGCCTACCTGCG
Source organism: Pyrinomonadaceae bacterium (assembly GCA_035296445.1). Lineage (GTDB taxonomy): Bacteria > Acidobacteriota > Blastocatellia > Pyrinomonadales > Pyrinomonadaceae > JAIVJZ01. The sequence goes on from DATHAZ010000199.1 coordinate 28,280, forward strand.
CCTGGACGAAACGCCGGTGCATGAGTTCGCCGTGGTGGATCACATTCCGGTCAGACAGGAGGTGGAACTCACGCCCTACCCGAAGGCGGGCGACCCGAACCCCGTCGTTAAACTCGGCATCGTCAACGCCTCGGGCGGCGCGACGCGCTGGGCGGACACCTACAAGTATCTCCCGGCCGATCTTCTGATCACGCGCGTCGGCTGGACGCCCGACAGCCGCCGGGTCATCTTTCACGCGCAGGATCGCGAGCAGAAGTATCTAGACCTCAACCACGCCAACGCCTCGGACGGCAAGACCACCACGCTCTTCCGCGAGACGACGAAAGCGTGGGTCGAGGCCAAAGACAACAACCCGCGCTACCTGAAAGACGGCTCGTTCCTCTGGCTGAGCGACCGCAACGGCTGGCAACACCTCTATCACTACGCGGCCGACGGCAAGTTGATCCGGCAGGTGACGGACGGCAAATGGGAGATACGCTCAATCGAGGGCGTGGACGAAGCGAAGGGCTTTATCTATTTCACGGGCACGGAGTACAGCCACATCGCGCCGAACGCCTACCGCATCCGGCTCGACGGCACGGGACAGACGCGCCTCACGCAGGGTGAAGGCTCGCACCGCGTTGACTTCAACCCGACCTTCACGCACTTCGTACATTACTGGAGCGACATCAACACGCCGCAGCAGGTGCGTCTCTTCGACGCGAGCGGCAAGCTCGTCCGCGTGCTGGCCGAGAACAAAGTCGCCGCGCTCGCGCAGTACAAACTCGGCAAGGCCGAACTGATGCAGGTCAAGACGCGCGACGGCTTCACGATGGAGGCGATGATGATTCGCCCGCCGGACTTCGACCCGTCGAAAAAATACCCTGTGATGTCGTTCACCTACAGCGGGCCGCAAGCCCCGCAGGTGCGAAACGGCTGGGGCGGCGGCAGCTACATGTGGCATCAACTGCTCGCGCAGAAAGGCTACATCGTCTGGATTTGCGACAACCGCACGGCGAGCAACAAGGGCGTCGAATCCGCCTGGGGCGTCTATCGCAACTTCGGCGAACTGGAACTGCGCGATCTGGAAGACGGCGTCTCCTGGTTGAAGTCGCAGCCATACGTTGACGGCTCGCGCATAGGCATCTGGGGCTGGAGCTACGGCGGCTTTATGACCACCTACGCGCTGACGCACAGCCAGAACTTCAAGATCGGCATCGCGGGCGGCAGCGTCACCGATTGGCGCGATTACGACAGCATCTACACGGAGCGTTACATGGGCACGCCGCAGAACAATCCGGAAGGCTACCGGAAGGCTTCGCCGCTCTACAACGCGCGCGACCTGCACGGCAAAATCCTGCTCATCCACGGCCTGATGGACGACAACGTCCACGTCCAGAACACCATCCAGTTCGCCTACGAGCTACAGAAGGCGAACAAGCCCTTCCAACTCATGCTCTACCCGAAGTCGCGCCACGGCGTGACCGACCCGCTCCTTCTCAAACACATGCGACAGATGATGACCGACTTCATCGTCCAGAACCTTTAAGAGAGGAGGAAAGGGTAAGGGGTAAGGGGTAAAGGTTGAAACAGGAAGCGGGGCGCAATCCACTAGTGGATGCGCCCCGCTTTACGTTTCCATGCGCTAGATGCCTGCGACGCTTAAATCCTATCGCCGGGCGTTGATTCGACTGACCGGCCGCTACTTACTGAACTCGACCAAATCCCACAGATTACCGTATAAATCCGCGAAGACGGCCACCGTCCCATATTCCTCGTTCTTCGGCTCTCTGACGAATCTGATGCCTCGCGACAGCATGTTTTTATAATCTCTCCAGAAGTCGTCGGTTTTTAAGAACAGGAAAACACGCCCGCCCGTCTGGTTTCCGATCCGGCTTCTCTGGTCTTCGCCGACTCCTTTCGCCAGCAACAGGCAACATTCTTCCGCGCCTTTCGGCGCGACTAAAACCCAACGCTTCGTTTCGCTCTGGGCTGTGTCTTCGACGAGGGTGAAATTTAATTTCTCCGTATAAAATTTGATGGCTTCGTCGTAATCGTTTACCACCAGAGCAATGTGCGCGATGCTTTGTTTCATAGTCTTAATTCGGTTGCGGGCGAGCCTGCCGTATTGATGTCCGCATTAGCTTCGCTGGCAGCGCGGGCAGAAATAGGTCGAGCGTCCGGCGTGCATGATGCGGCGGATCGAGGCGCGGCAGCCGAGGCATGGCTCGCCCTCGCGGTCGTAGACGCGCCAGCGACCCCGGAACCCGCCGTCGTAGTAGCTGCCGTCAATGTTTTCGGGATCAACGTTCATGGTCGAGCCGTGGGCGATTGCTTCGTCGAACACTTCGAGGATGGCGCGGTGGAGGCGCGGCAGGCGGCGCGTCGAAATTTCGTGGGCGGCGCGGAAGGGATTGATGCGCGCGAGAAACAGGGCTTCGGCGGCGTAGATGTTGCCGAGACCCGTCACCTTCGTTTGATCGAGCAGCGTCTCTTTCAAAGTGCGGCGCGTGCGGGCGAAGGTGGCGCTCAGGTAAGCTGGCGTGAAGTCGCCGGAGAAGGGTTCGGGGGCAAGCAGGCGCAGTTCTTTCGCGTGCGAGAGTTCGGCCGCACCCACGAGTTTCATCATCCCGAAGTGCCGCTGGTCGGAGAAGACCAGACACCGCTCGTCGTCCAGATAAAAGAGGGCGTGGGTGTGCTTCGGCAGGGAGGCGGCGGGCGGCAGGAGCAAAAATCTCCCGGTCATGCGCAGGTGCGCGATGAGCGTCTGCGCGCCTTCAAACTCGAAGAGGATGTGCTTGCCGCGCCGCGTGACGCGCTCGATGCGCCGCCCGCGCAAGCGACGCGCAAAGACCGCGGGCGGCGTGTCGGGCGCGAGACCCGCGCGCAGGAGTCTCGCCGTCACAACGCGGCGCGAACCGACGAGGCCGTCGAGGGCGCGCGCGACGAGTTCGACTTCAGGCAACTCAGGCATAAATGAAGAGGTTAGAGGTTAGAGGTCAGAGGTTAGTAAAAGACAAGAAGATGATTGTTATTAAGGTCGTCGGAGGAGTTTGAGTAAAACTGACCTCTGACCTCTGACCTCTGACCTCTGCTTTTAACCTCTGACTTCTGCTTTGTCCGCCATCGCGCAGCCCGCGTCGAGCAGTTCGTTCACCTTCGCGACGGAGGTGGCTTCCGAGTAGATGCGCAGCACGGGTTCCGTGCCGGACTGGCGAAAGAGCAGCCACGATTCGTCGCCGAAGATGAGTTTCATCCCGTCCATGTGCGAGAAGCCGTGGACGGTGTGACCCGCCACCTGTTCGGGCGGCGAGACGGAAAGCGTCTCGACGAGGTTCAACCCGCGCGCCACTTCGAGGTGCAGGTCGCGCCGCCCGAAGTAGAACTCGCCGAACTCGCGGTGCATCTCCCTGACCATCTCCGAGGGAGACTTGCCCGCCGCCACCACGGCTTCGAGAAAGAGGAGCGAATTGAGAATGCCGTCGCGCTCGGGAATGTGGCCTTTGACGCCCACGCCGCCCGATTCTTCCGCGCCCACGAGGATGTCTTCGCGCAGCATGAGGTCTGCGACGTACTTGAAGCCGATGGGGGTCTCGTAAAGTTTCAGATTGTGCGCGGCGGCGATGCGTTTCGTCAGCACCGATTGCGAGAAGGTGCGCACGACGCCGCCCGTCATCCCGCGTCGGCGCGCGAGGTGCAGGAGCAGGAGCGGGACGACTTCGTGCATCGTCATCGTCTCGCCGAGTTCGTTGACCGCGCCGACACGGTCGGCGTCGCCGTCCGTCGCCAGACCGACGAGCGCGCCCATCTCCCGCACGCGCTCGCGCAAAGGGGCGAGGTTGCGCTCAATCGGCTCCGGGTTGACGCCGCCGAACTGCGTGTCGCGTTCGGCGCGAATCGTCTCCACGTCGAGCGCGCCGCCTTTGAGGAAACTCTCCACCCAACGACCGCCCGACCCGTGCATCGGATCAACGACCACGCGCGCACGCTTTCCTTTAAGCATTTCGAGATCAACGTAAGACTTGATCTGGGCGCGATAACTTTCGACCGCGCCGTCCAGCCCGCCGCGCATCGCTTCCGTCAGGTCTGTGCGGCGCGGCGGTTGGGCGTCAACGAGGGCTTCGACGGCGGCCGTCGTCTCGCGCGTCGCGCTCCCGCCCCAGGGGGCTTTGATCTTGAAGCCGTTGAACTCCGCGGGGTTGTGCGAGGCCGTGATGACGACCCCGCCCGCCGCCCCGCGCTCGCGCACCGCCCATGAGACGAGCGGCGTCGGCACGTCCTGGTCGAACATCCGGACGCGGATTCCATTGCCCGCGAGCACCTCCGCCGCGCGCGCGGCGAATTTATCCGACAGGAAACGCCGGTCGTAGCCGACGACGGCGTGCGGCGCGTCCGTCGCTTCGTCCGCGCGCTTCGCCTGCGCCGTTTGATGCGTCTGGTTGAGATAATCCGCGTAGGCCTGCGCCACGCGTTCGAGGTTAGCGAAGGTGAACTCGTGCGCGATGACCGCGCGCCAGCCGTCCGTCCCGAACAGGATCGGCGTGCGAGGGATGCGTTCGGGGATCGTGCGCCCGCTCATGATGCTCCGCCCGTCTGCGTGTAGTCGGTGAGGGAGGTTTTGTCGCCGAGCGTCGCGCCCGCGCCGACGCGTGCCTCGCGCCCGATGTGGCAGCCGCGCCCGATGATCGCGCCTGAAACGTGCGCCCCCGCGCCCACGCGCGTGTGCGACCAGATGACGGAGTTTTCGATCCGCGCCCCCTCTTCAACATAGCAACCCTCGCCGAGCACGGAGTTGATGATTTGCGCGCCGGTTTTGATCGTGCAATCGCCCGCGACGAGCGAGCGGTCGTCAACGGAGGCATCCGTGTTTGACGCAAACTTGCCGCGCTGCTGATCGAGTTTGACGTGGGCGACGCGACCGGCGAGCAGGTCTCGATGCACTTGCAGATAGCGCGCGGTCGTGCCGATGTCGATCCAGTAGGCGTCTCGGGGGATGTGCGCGTAGAAGGGTTCGCCGCGCGTGAGCAGATCGGGGAAGAGTTGGTATTCGAAAGAATAGTTTTCGCCTGCGGGGATCATGTCGAGCACGCGCGGTTCGAGAATGTAAGTCCCGGCATTGATCGTGTTGACGCTGATCTCGTCCGGCTTCGGCTTCTCCAGAAAGCGACGCACGCGGCCGTCCGGTTCGGTTTCGACGAGTCCATACGCGCTCGGATTTTCGACGGGCGCGAGCACGAGCGTCGCCGTCGCGCGTCGTTCGTTGTGTTCGCGGATGACGCTTTGGAGATCGAGGTCGGTTAGGATGTCGCCGTTGAAGACGACCGTCGGTTCGCGCAGCAACTCTTCGGCGAACTTGTAAGCCCCGGCCGTGCCCATCGGCTGCGGCTCGACCGTGTACCTGATCCGCACGCCGTGCGCCGAGCCGTCGCCGAGGAGTTGCTCGATCTTGTCCGGCTGGTAAGAGAGCGACAGCGTGATGTCGGTGATACCGGCGTCGCGCAGCGTGTCTATCTGGTAGAGCAGGAAAGAGCGATTGCAAATGGGAACGATGGGTTTCGGCGTGTGGACGGTGAGCGGGCGGAGTCGTGTGCCTTTGCCACCTGCGAGAATGAGTGCCTGCATGAAATTCAAAAAGGACGAGAAATGAAATTACCCCGCGCCTGAACGGACGCTTCCCGGGCGTGTCGGAGTCTAACACCCGCGCGCGCCGTTGCCAATTCAACGCCACTCTCCGCATTCAGCCCTTGCTTGACTCTCGTTAGTGCCAACGTATAATCAATTGGTAAATGGTAAATGGTGAATAGTTATCCTTGAATGCGCGAGTGTGTCTTAATTAGTCACCATTTACCATTTACCATTCACCATTTACTTTTTTAAGGAGTCATCATGCCGGATAGCACAGAGGCGGTCATCATCAGTGCGGCGCGGACGCCGACGGGGAAGTTTCAGGGTGCGTTGAAGGATTTTTCGGCCACCGATCTCGGCGCGCTCGTCGTGCGCGAGAGCGTCAGGCGCGCGAATGTCGCGCCGGAAGACGTTGACGAAGTGATCATGGGAAATGTCGTGCAGGCGGGCGTCGGGCAGAACCCGGCGCGTCAGGCCGCGCTCAAGGGCGGGATTCCGTTCGGCGTCTCGGCCCTGACGATCAACAAGGTCTGCGGGTCGGGCTTGAAGTCCGTGATGTTGGCGGCGCAGGAGGTGAAACTCGGCGACGCCGGAATCGTCGTCGCGGGCGGCATGGAGAGCATGTCGAACGCGCCGTATCTCCTGCCGAAGGCGCGCGAGGGCTACCGGCTCGGCAACGGCACGCTCGTTGACGCGATGATTCACGACGGCCTGTGGTGCGCCTTCGAGAATTATCACATGGGCAACACGGGCGAGGTCGTCGCCGAACGCTACAACGTGACGCGCGCCGAGCAGGACGACTATGCCTTGAACTCGCACCGCAAGGCCGCCGCCGCAATCAAGGCCGGTAAGTTCAAAGACGAGATCATCCCCGTGGAGATTCCGAACAAGCGGGGCGCGCCCATCGTGTTCGACACGGACGAGGCCGTGCGTGAAGACACTTCGCTCGAAGCCCTCGCCAAGCTCAAGCCCGCGTTCAAAAAGGAAGGCGGAACGGTGACGGCCGGGAACGCGCCCGGCGTCAACGACGGCGCATCGGCCGTCGTCGTCACGTCGCTCGAACGCGCCCGCGCTCTCGGCGTCGAGCCGCTAGCGCGCATCGCGGCGCAGGCCACTTCCGGCATCCAGCCGGAACTCGTGATGATGGCTCCCGTCGAGGCGATTCGCAAAGTCCTGAAGAAGGCCGGGTGGACTCTGAACGAAGTTGATTTGATCGAACTCAACGAGGCGTTCTCCGTGCAGGCCGTTGCCATCATGCGCGAACTGGAACTCGACCCGGCGAAGGTCAACGTCAACGGCGGCGCGGTCGCGCTCGGCCACGCCATCGGCCAATCGGGGTCGCGCCTGCTGACGACGATCCTCTACGAAATGAAACGTCGCAACGCGCGCCGCGGTTTGTGCGCGCTGTGTCTCGGCGGCGGCAACGCCGTGGCGATGGCCGTGGAGCGATAAATGACGACCGAAGATCACAACAGGACTCTGGGCATCTGTCATCTCGCTTATGGCGGGTTGAGTACGCTGATGATGTTCGCGGTGCTCTTTTTCTTCGGGGCGATCTTTTTGTCGATCCCGGAGGGCGGGCCGCCGAGCGGAATCATGATGCTCGTCCTGACCGTCATGATGATCTGGTCGTTTATCTTCACGCTGCCGTCGTACATCGCGGGCTACGCCATACTGAAACGTAAATCGTGGGCGCGCACGGCCGGTATCATCGCGGCGGTGGTGGAGACGATGAGCTTCCCGCTGGGCACGGCCGTGGCGATCTATTCTTTCTGGTTCATGTTCAGCGACGCGGGCAAAGCCCTGTACGACAAAAATTTCACGTACCAGCAGCGTCCTTTCTCTCTGCGCGACGCTCCGCCCCCGCCGCCCGCGTCTCAGTGGGGCGCGCGGACGAGCCCGGAACGCGAGCGCGAGTACGTGCCGCCGGTGCAGCCGCCCGATTGGCGCGGCGAATAAATCTTCAGGGAGACGAGAAAAGTGACAGAGACAATCGGGGTGATCGGCGCGGGGACAATGGGCAACGGCATCGCGCAGGTGGCGGCGCGCGCCGGCTATGCGGTCGTCATGCGCGATGTGCAGGACGAATTTTTGGAGCGCGGCCTCAAGAGCATTGACCGCAGCCTGCAACGCGACGTGGACAAGGCGCGCCTGACGGAAGAAGAGAAGCGCGCCATCATCGGCCGCATCAGCGCGACGACCGAGTTGGACGCGTTGAAGGACGCGTACTTCGTCGTGGAAGCCGTGACGGAGAGTTTCGCGATCAAGTCGGAAATCTTCCGCGCGCTCGACGAACTGACCGGAGCGGAAGCCATCCTCGCCTCGAACACCTCCTCCATCTCGATCACGAAACTCGGCGGGGCGACGCGCCGCCCGGACAGGGTGATCGGGATGCACTTCATGAACCCCGTGCCCGTGATGAAACTCGTGGAAGTCATCCGCGGCATCGCCACCTCCGACGAGACCTACGCGCGCACGCACGCGCTGACCGAGCGGCTCGAAAAGATTCCGCTCGAATGCAACGACTCGCCGGGTTTCGTCTCCAACCGCGTCCTGATGCCCATGATCAACGAGGCCATCTTCGCGCTCTACGAATCGGTCGCCACGCGTGAAGCCATTGACGGCATCATGAAGCTCGGCATGAATCATCCGATGGGGCCGCTTACGCTCGCCGATTTCATCGGCCTCGACGTGTGCCTCGCCATCCTCAACGTACTGCACGAAGAACTCGGCGACCCGAAGTATCGCCCCTGTCCGCTCCTCAAGCGTTACGTTGACGCCGGCTGGCTCGGCCGCAAAACGGGGCGCGGATTTTATGACTACGAAGCCGGTAAATAGTGAATGGTAAATGGTGAATGGGGAGATCGGCTTTTCACCATTTACCATTTACCATTTACCATTCACCAAAACGATGCGAAGAAGTTTTCAAGAGATACGTTGCCAGAGATGCCGCGCGGCCAACCCGCTGGGCGAGGAGTTGTGCGGGCGTTGCGGGACGCGCCTGATGCTGGTGGTCGAGCCTTCGACGCTGCGGTTCGAGGAAGATGTGGCGAGCGGCGCGCAGGGCGCCGAGCAATTGATAGAGCGCGTGTCCCTGTTGGAAAACAACCTGCTGCGCTTCGCCGAGCGGCTCGAAAAGGGGTTCGAACTGCTGTTGAAGCAATCGCAGATCGCTTTGTCGGATCACACGCTGCTCGAAAGTTTGATAGACCTGCTGGTTGAGGCCGGGAAAGCTGACCGTCAAAGACTGAACAGCCTCTATCGCGCCGCGATGGCGGGCGAGAAGACGCCGGGCAAAGAACTGAGCGACGTTGAATTTTTGCGCGCCAGCATCATTGACGATTATCAGGGAAAGGATGGGGAAGTGTTCGCCGGGCTGGTCGGACGCGGTTTGGAGTTGCTGGGCGCGGGCAAAACGGCGCGCGCGAAACGCGAGTTGGAACAGGCCGCCGCGCTCGCTCCCGCACACGCGACGCTTAACTTCATTCTCGGCCTGCAATTCTTCCGCGAGTCCAAATTCACGCTCGCCCGCGCTTATCTGCAACGGGCGCACGAAGCGCAACCCGTCAGCACGCACGTCTACCTGTTGCTCGGCATCGCCTGCGGCGACGAGGGCGAGGTCGCACACTCGCGCCGATTACTGCACGACTCAATCGAGCGGCGCGGCTCGTCCTACGCCGCGCATTACGCGCTCGGACGATTCGACGCCGAGGAGGATAACTGGGCCGGCGCGCTCGCGCATTTCAAGCAAGCCCTCGCCACGAAACCCTGCGCCGAGGCGCATTACGTGTTGAGTCTCACATCGTCGCGCCTGGGTCGTCTGCGCACCGCGCTCAGGCACGCCAAAAAGGCCATCGAGGCGGACGAAAACTACGCGGCGGCGTTCCGGTTGCTCGGCCACATTCAGGCGCAACTGGGCGAGGCTCGTGCGGCGCAAAAGGCTGTGGCGACGGCGCACGCTCTAAGCGCGGGCGGGGGCTTGGACGCGGGCGGGCGGGGCGGGGCGGAAAAACGTCGAGCCGTTGTGAACGATGTGTCGGACGAGACGCTGCTGCATGATTTTTTCGGCGCGGGGCGGCATCGTAGGAAACGTCTGCTGACGGGCGGCGACAAACGCCTCGCCGACTTGCTGCGTCAGGACGCGCTGGCGAAAGTCGGCTTCGGCACGTTGACACCCACGCGCTGACCGCTATAATTGCTCCTTTTGCGTGCGCCGGATATTTACGTCTGTGCGCGCCCACCGGGGACGAACCATGCGGATTGAGGTCGAAAAACTGAACGAGGCGGGCGCGCCCTTCGCCGCCCGTTACGCGCCCGAAGAACTCGAACTCGAAGACGAACTGACGCGCCTCGTTTCGGAGGCGAAGCTTGAAGGACGCGCGAGCAAGTGGCGCGAGCAGGTTCGCCTGCGGGGCAAGATTGACGCCTCGGTCGAGGTACGTTGTGATCGCTGCGTCGCGCCCGTAGTCCTTCCGGTAAACGCGGATTTCGACGTGACTTACGTGCCCGAGGAAGTTTTAAAGACCGACGCCGAGGCGACGGAGTTACAGGAAGACGATTTGACGTTCGCCACTTACGAGGGCGACGAACTCGACATAGAGGAACTGGCGCGCGAGCAGCTTTTATTGGCCTTGCCCGCGCGCCACCTGTGCCGCGAAGATTGCAAGGGCTTGTGCCCGACCTGCGGTGAGGATTTGAATACACAGACATGCCACTGCGAGCGGCAGCAGACAGACCCGCGCTGGGCAGCCCTCGCGGCGTTGAAAAAAGATGGTGAATAGTAAATGGTAAATGGTGAATAGCGAGAAACCTGTTTTATCTATTCACCATTTACCATTTACCATTCACCGGCAACTATTTACTAACGGAGCTATTATGCCTAATCCGAAACGACGACATTCCAAAGCGCGCACCGGCAAACGCCGTGCGCACGACGCGCTGCGCGCCCCGCAGACGCAGACCTGCCCGAACTGCCAGGAGCCGCGCATGCCTCATCGCGTCTGCCCGAAGTGTGGTCATTACAAAGGCCGTGAAGTGGTTCGCGTCAACACCGAAGTCTAAGCGTTTGGCAGGCGGGTTTCGGCGGTTACTTCCGCCGTCACTTGCGACGTGCGCCACAAAATGAAGCAAGGACGCCAACTGACGGGCAAGGTCGTGGTGGATGCCATGGGCAGCGACCGCGCTCCGCATCCTGAAATTGACGGCGCGCTGGCCGCCGCGCGCGACTTCGGGATCGGCGTCATCCTCGTCGGCCAGCCGGAAAAGGTTGTGCCGGAGTTGCGTCGCTGCGGCTGGCGCAGGGACGGCGACCACCGTATCGAATTCGTCGAGGCGGCGGAAGTTGTGGGCATGGACGAGGCGGTCGCCGTCGCAGTCCGCCGCAAGAAGAAGAGTTCTCTGCGCATCGGCGCGAAGATCGTCGCCGAAGGGCTAGCCGACGGTTTCGTGTCCGCCGGCAACACGGGCGCGGCGATGGCGACAGCCAAGATGGTTATAGGCATGCTGCCGGGCGTGGATCGTCCCGCGCTCGCAGCCCTGATTCCGACGAAGGCGGGCAAGCCCGTGCTGCTTTTGGACGTGGGCGCGAACTCGGATTGCAAGCCGCACCAGATGGCTCAGTTTGCTATCATGGGCGACGCTTATTCGCGCTCGGTGCTCGGCACGAACCGGCCATGCGTCGGCTTGATGAGCATCGGCGAGGAAGAGGCGAAGGGGAACGAATTGACGAAGGAAGCGTTCCCGCTCCTGCGCGAGTTGAGCAGTTTGAATTTCGTCGGGAACGTCGAAGGACGCGACGTGTTCACGGGCGCGGTTGATGTGATCGTGACCGACGGCTTCACCGGCAACGTGATGCTCAAACTCTCCGAAGGCTTGCAGGACGCCGTCATCTCGCTCATCAAACGCGAGCTATCCGCTTCGGCCATCACGAAGGCCGGTGCGATGCTGGCGCGTCCGGCCTTTCAACGTTTGAAAAAGAAACTCGACTACTCGGAATACGGCGGCGCGCCGCTCTTAGGCGTGCAACGTCTGGTCGTCATCGGCCACGGCAGTTCAAACGCGCGCGCCATCCGCAGCGCCGTGCGCATCGTCAAGGAGTTTGCCGAGCACGGCGCGGGCGACCGTATCGAAGAGGGCATCGCCGAAACGCACGCGCGCGAACTACAGTTGTTGGAGGCCACCAGAGAAGAGAGATTAGAGGCTTCCGGTTAAGGTCAGGCCGCCAACTCGAACCGCTAAGCCTGCAATAGTCGCAACCAGGTCGAACATCAGATAAGAGTTGAGGAAGGCGATTGAAGATGGCGAACACGAACGCCCGCATTCTGAGCACGGGGCGCGCTTACCCCGAAGGCGTGTTGACGAACGCCGACCTCGAAAAGCTGGTCGAAACGTCGGACGAGTGGATCACTTCGCGTACCGGGATCAAGGAGCGCCACAAGGCCGCCGATGGCGAGTACACGTCGCAGTTCGCCGTGCGCGCCGGGCAGCAGGCCATCGAGCGTGCGCGCATTGATCCGTCCGAGATAGACCTCGTCATCTGCGCCACCGTCACGCCCGACCAGATTTTGCCCTCGACCGGCTGCCTGATCCAGACCGAACTCGGCGCGCACCGCGCCGCCGCCTTCGATCTGGCCGCCGCCTGTTCAGGCTTCCTCTACGGTCTGACGCTCGCCAACCAGATGATCCGCGGCGGCCAAGCGCGCTACGCGCTCGTCATCGGCGCGGAAGTCCTGACGCGCTACGTTGACTACACGGATCGCTCGACGTGCGTCATTTTCGGCGACGGCGCGGGCGCAGCCCTCGTCGGCGCGGCCGAAGGCGAGCGCGGCATCCTCGGCACGCGCATTCGCTCCGACGGACGCTACGCCGAACAACTCTACGCGCCCGGCGGCGGCACGCGCCTCGGCATCTCCGCCGACAACGTGACCTCGGGGCAGCACTTCTTCCGCATGAAGGGCAACGAGTTGTTCAAGGTGGCCGTTCGTTCGATGGCCGACGTGTCGCGCGAGGTATTGGAGGAGGCGGGCTACAAGGGCGAAGAGGTGAAACTGTTCATCCCGCATCAGGCCAACCAGCGCATCACGGACGCCGTGGCGAACAACCTGAAAGTTGACAGCAGCATCGTCTATTCAAACATCGCCATGCACGGCAACACTTCTTCGGCCTCCATTCCAATTGCGCTCGACGAGTGCGTCGAGCAGGGACGCATTGATGAGGGCGACCTCGTGCTGCTCGCCTCCTTCGGGGGCGGCGTCACCTGGGGCGCGGTCTTGATGCGCTGGTGAGAAGCGGGTGAACGGTAAATGGTAAATGGTGAATAGATAAAAAACTTTCTTTCTCCATTCACCATTTACCATTTACCATTTACCAAAATGACTATCGCATATATTTTTCCGGGGCAAGGCTCACAGGTTGCCGGGATGGGGCGTGAACTGGCCGGGCATTTCGCGTCGGCGCGCGAGGTGTTCGCAGAGGCCGACGACGCGCTCGGGTTTCCGCTCTCGCACCTCTGTTTCGAAGGACCGACAGAGGCGTTGCAGTTGACGGAGAACACGCAGCCCGCGATCCTGACCGTCTCGGTCGCGACCTTGCGCGCGATGGAAGCGGAGGGGTGCCCCGCGCCCGCCTTCGTCGCCGGTCACAGTCTGGGCGAATACTCCGCGCTCGTCGCGGCCGGGGCGCTCTCGCTCGGGGATGCGGTGCGGACGGTGCGTGCGCGCGGCCGTTACATGCAGGAGGCAGTGCCCGTGGGCGTCGGCGCGATGGGGGCAATACTTGGTGCGGACGCCGAAACGGTTGCCGACGCGTGCCGCGAAGCCGCGCTGGGGGGCGAAGTTTGCAGCCCCGCGAATATCAACTCTCCGAAGCAGATCGTGATCGCCGGGCACACGGCGGCCGTGGAACGCGCGATGGAGATTTTAAAAGCGCGCGGGGCGAAACGCGCCATCAAGTTGGCGGTCAGCGCGCCGTTCCATTGTGCGCTCATGCAGCCGGCGCAGGATCGTCTCGACGCGGATTTGGAGCGCATCGAGTTTGCGGATTTGCGCGTGCCGCTCGTCTGTAACGTGGATGCGGTTGCGATCCGCGGCGGGGGCGAGGCGCGCGCGGCGCTCGTGCGGCAGGTTTCGTCGCCGGTGCGTTGGCTGGACTCCGTGAAGTTTCTGTCGGAGGCGGGCGTGGAGACGTTTGTCGAGGTCGGCCCCGGCAAAGTTCTCGCCGGACTCGTGCGCCAGACGATTTCCGACGCGCGTTGTCTGAACGTCGCAGACCCGGCGAGCCTTGAGGCGACGGCGACTGCGCTCGGCGAGAGTCAGGCCGCGGGCGGTGGCAATTAACGTGCGGGCGTGTTTTAATTTGCGCTTAACACTAAGACCAAGTTTTTCTATTTTTTAATTGACCGAAGGAGCAGAACTACGATGCCCGATCAAGCAGAGATCGAGAATAAAGTGAAACAAATCATTGTGGACGAACTCGGCGCGGACGAAAATGAAGTGACGCCGAACGCCCGCTTCATCGACGATCTGGGAGCCGACTCGCTCGACACCGTCGAACTCG
>DATHAZ010000200.1:0-25337 GCA_035296445.1 Pyrinomonadaceae bacterium
TACGCGTTTTTGACGAACCATAAGAAGACAGTGACGAGTGACGAGTGACAAGTGACGAGTTAAAGCAAAGAGCTTGTCTTTAACTTGTCACTTGTCACTCGTCACTCGTCACTGTTTTTTTACGCTTTGCTCTTGCGCGCGGCGGCCGAAGCGGCGGCCTGAACCTGGCTGCTGCTGGTGGGGCGCGTGTCGCGCTCGCGGATGCGTGCGGCCTTGCCGCGCAGGTTGCGCAGGTAGTAGAGCTTGGCGCGTCGCACCCGGCCGCGCTTGATCACTTCGATGTCTTTCACGATGGTTGCGTAGAGCGGGAAGATTCGCTCGACGCCGATACCGACACTGATCTTGCGCACGGTGATCGTCTCGCGCACGCCGCCGCCCTTGCGCGCGATGACGAGTCCCTCGAAGACCTGCAAACGCTCTTTCGTCTCCGATTCCTTCACGCGCACGTGGACGCGCACGGTGTCTCCCGGCTGGAAATCCGGGATGGTCTTATTCATCTGAGTTTGTTCGACAGCATCTAAACGGTTCATGACTAACACTCCAAACTATTAAAAGTGACAGGTGACAAGTGACGAGTGACAAGTTAGAGCAAGAATTTAATCCTGTTATTTACGACTCGTTACTCGTCACGAAAAATTTCCGGCTCTTCTTCTTCTGCGAGCCACGCGCGTTCGGCTTCCGAGAGCGCGGCGCGTTCCAAAAGATCGGGGCGGTTGCGAAGCGTCTTCAACAGTGCCCTCTGCCTGCGCCAGCGCGCGATCTCGGCGTGATGGCCGCCGAGCAAAACTTCCGGCACGCGACGCCCGCGAAACTCCGGCGGGCGCGTGTAATGCGGAAAGTCCAGTAAGCCCTCGGAGAAGGAATCGTTCGAGGCCGAAGTCTCGCTCCCCAGCGCGCCCGGTATCAGGCGGACAACCGCATCCACCAGGACGGCCGCCGCCGGTTCGCCGCCCGACAGGACGTAATCGCCGATGGAGATTTCGTCCGTCACGAGCATCTCGACGACGCGCTCGTCCACGCCCTCGTAGCGACCGCAGATGAGCACGATCTGTTTCGCGCCCGCCAACTCCTCCGCGACCCTCTGGTCGAAGACGCGTCCCTGCGGCGAGAGCAGCACGACGCGCACGCCCGTGCCCGCCAGTTCCGCTGCCGCGCGCGCGCCAGTCAGAGATTCCACCGCTGCAAAGATCGGGTCGGGCTTGAGCACCATCCCGTCGCCGCCGCCAAAGGGGCGGTCGTCCACCATGCGGTGCTTATCCGTCGTCCACCCGCGCAGGTCGTGCGCCTTGATCTCGACGAGGCCGCTCGCGCCCGCGCGCCGCACGATCCCGTAATCAAACACCGCGCGGAAGTAGTCCGGGAAGATCGTGATGATGTCAATCAGCATTGCAACCGATTGCGGAATGCGGAATGCGGACTAGCAAACAAGTTGATGCTTTTCAATCCGCAATCCGCAATCCGCAATCTACATTTCCAACAGCCCTTCCGGCGGATCGACGCGAATCAGTTTCGCCTCCGTGTCAATCTCGACGCAGATGCTTTCGGCGAGCGGTATCAAATTTTCGCGCTCGCCTTCTCTGACGACCAGCACGGGAGCCGCGCCCGTATGGAGCACTTCGGCGACGCTCCCGACCTTCCGTTTGTCAATCGTCTCGACGCGGCAATCTATCAACTGCCAATCGTAGAATTCGCCCTCTTCGAGTTCGACCGCATCGGTCTCCGGCACGGCGAGTTCGCGGCCGACGAGCGCTTGCGCGGCCTCGGGCGAATCATAGCCCGCAAACTTCAGGATGACGCGCCCGCCGTGCAGCCAACTTTTTTCAACGGCGAGCGTCCGTCGCGCGCCCGCGCCATCTATCGAGACGAGTTCTTCCAGTCCGTCGAAGCGTTCGGGGAAATCGGTCAACAGGTGTGCGGCCACTTCGCCGCGCACGCCCCTCACCTTGACGATGCGCGCGACGGCAATCAACTCTTCTTCGTCGCCACTATCGCCCGCCGCGCCGCGCCTGTTCGCCTCGTCGCTCATTCCACGATCTCTAAGACGTAGCGGCGACCCTGCTTCAAACTCACGGCGTGAAACAGCGAACGCAAAGCTCGCACCGTCCGCCCCTGCCGCCCGATCAGCTTGCCCATGTCGTCGGGCGCGACGCGCACCTCGATGATCACGCTGCGCCCGTCGCGCCCCAACTCCTCGCGCACGTCCACCGCATCGGCGTCGTCCACCAGAGCCTTCACGAGCATTTCGACGGTGTCTCTCATAAGCAGTCCCAAGTCCCAAGTCTCAAGTCCCAAGTCGGCAGCCGGATTTCAGACTTGGGACTTGAGACTTGGGACTTCCGACTAAACTTCGGCCGCCTGCACCTGCGCCTTCGATTGGCTCTTGATCAACTGGCGCACGGTGTCGGTCGGCTGCGCGCCGCGCTCGATCCAGTAGGTGATGCGCTCAAGGTTGAGTTTCACTTCGGCCGGGTTGCGCGTCGGGTTGTAAGTGCCGACGTTCTCCAAATACGCCCCGTCGCGCTTCGACAGTTTCTCTTTGACGACCACGCGATACGAAGGGCTTTTCTTCGCGCCCATGCGCATCAATCTGATTGCTAACACTCTGTTGTATCCTCCAAGTTTGGCTATTAGCTATTAGCCTTTAGCTGTCAGCTTAAGACAAAAAGCTAAAAGCTAACGGCTAATAGCTAAAAGCTATTTTCTCTTCTTGTGTCGCGGTTTCTTGCGCAGCTTCTTGCGCCCGTTGCCGCCTGCCGCTGCGCCACCGCCGGGTGGCAGCGCGGGCAGGTTCATGCCGCCCTCGCCGTCTCCGCCGCCGATGCCGCCCATCAATGCGCTCATGTCGGGCATGCCCATCATGCCGCCGAGTTTGCGCATCATGCGGCCTTTCATGCCGCCTCCGCCGCCTCCGCCGCCGCCGAACAACCCTGCGCCCGAAAGCTGCTTCATCATCCCGCGCATCTCGACATACTGCTTGATGAGCGCGTTCACTTCCGAGACGTTGACGCCCGAACCGCGCGCGATGCGACGACGCCGGCTGGCGTTCAGGATGCGATGATCGCTGCGCTCCTCGCGCGTCATCGAATCAATGATCGCCTCGGTGCGCTTGAGTTCTTTTTCCATCTGCGCGGACTGTTCCTCGTCCAGATCAGGCATACCCATCCCGCCGAGCAGTTGATCGGGAAGGAGTTTCATGATCTTCGAGAACGAGCCGAGCTTTTTCACCTGCCTGAGCTGGCTGCGAAAGTCGTCGAGCGTGAACTCGTTCTTTTGCAGTTTCTTCAGTTGCTCTTCGGCTTCCGACTGGTCAACCTGCGTCTGCACCTGCTCGATGAGCGAGAGCACGTCCCCCATGCCGAGGATGCGTTGCGCGATGCGATCCGGGTAGAAAGGTTCGAGCGCGTCGTACTTCTCGCCGACGCCGACGAACTTCACGGGCTGCCCCGTCACCTGCTTGATCGAGAGCGCCGCGCCGCCGCGCGCGTCGCCGTCCATCTTCGTCAGCACGACGCCCGTAATGCCGACCTGTGCGTGAAACTGCTCACCCGACTTGACCGCGTCCTGACCCGTCATCGCGTCGGCGACGAACAGAACTTCGACCGGATGCGTGTCCGCCTTGATCTGCTTCAACTCGTCCATCAACTCTTCGTCAATGTGGAGTCGGCCGGCCGTGTCAATGAGGAGCGTGTCGAAGCCGACTTCGCGCGCATGCCGGTAAGCCTCGCGCGCGAGTTCCACCGGGTTATTCGACTCCGGCATTTCAAAGATAGACTGCCCCGTCGCACGCGCGATCACTTTTAACTGCTCGCGCGCCGCCGGGCGGTTCACGTCCGTGGAAACCAGCAAGGGTTTCCGCTCCTGATTCTTCGCGAGCCAGAGGGCGATCTTGCCCGTCGAGGTCGTCTTGCCCGAACCTTGCAGGCCGACGATCATGACCACGTTCGGGGTGGCCTTCGTAAAGACGAGCCGCGAAGACTGGCCGCCCATCAGTTCGACGAGTTCGTCGTAGACGATCTTGACGACCTGCTCCGAAGGCTTGAGTTCCTGCCAGACGTGCTGCCCCTCGGCCTTCGCCTTGACCGAGGCGATGAACTCTTTCGCGACCTTGTAATTAACGTCGGCTTCGAGCAGGGCGAGGCGGATTTCGCGCAGCGCGGCGTCAACGTGCTCGGGCGTCAAAACACCCTCGCCGCGCAGATTCTTCAGCGTGCGCTTCAGTTTGTCGGATAAAGACTCGAACATGATGCCTCAGACGCGGCCACGGGCTGTAGCCGAAAACTGACATGATAAAGGCGTGCGCAAAGAGAGTCAAGGAAAGGGGATGAGCGCGGGCGGGCGCGTCGCGGCCTTCGCACAGGTATGCTCGGCTCATTGTCGGATCGTTGCCGCTTCTGGCACTGTGCTTGACTGATCATCCTGACGAGCCGCCAAGACGTACTGTTACCGTGCAAACACCCGGGCTAAACAACACAGGGAGGACGAAAGATGGACGCAATCACACTGTTAAAATCCGATCACAAGAAGGTATCCGGTATTTTTGAGAAACTCGAAGAGACGACCGAGAACGCCGAGAAGACGCGCGAAGAGTTGTTCACGAAATTGAAGCAGGAGCTGGACCTGCATGCGCATATCGAGGAGACGATCTTTTACCCCGTGCTCAAAAAATCCGACGAGACGCGCGACATCACGATGGAGGGCATCCAGGAGCATCATGTCGTCAAGGTGCTCCTGCGCGAGTTGGACGCGATGACGGTCGGGAGCGAGACGTGGACGGCGAAGTTGAAAGTGCTCAAAGAGAACGTCGAGCACCATGTCGAGGAAGAGGAAGACGACATGTTCAAGAGCGCGCGCGAGGTTTTGAGCAAAGAACAACTGGAAGAACTAGGCGCGCAGATGGAGCAGGAGAAACTGCGGCAGAAACCTTTGTCGGCCTCGGCGAACTAATTACCGGCAAAGAGATCAATCGAGGGGCGGGCGCGCGGTGATAAACCGCCGCCCGCTTTTTTCATCCCGCCGCGCCTACCTCTTGCCGCGCGAACCTCTCCAGCGCGAGCGAGAGTCCCATGATGAGATAAAAGACCATCACCACTTCCGAGTCGCCCAGATTGTAATGAACCATCCCGCTCGTGAAGAACCCGACGAGGCCGCCGAGCGCGCCGAGCACGAGTCCGCGCTCGCGCCAGTCGGCGAGCGCGGGCGCACGCCACAGACGCCACAACATGCGCGCGTAGAGAAAGACGACCGCGAGCCAGAGCAGGAGCGCGGGCAAGCCCCTCTCCAGCGCGAGTTGCAGCGGCGTCGAGTGCATGTGGCCGACGGGCAGACGCCCTTTGTCGAACAAGCCCCACTCGCGCCAGTGTCGCTTGAGCGAATCCATCCCGACGCCGACCAAGACGTGTCGCGGCTCGTGCGCGAACAACTCGAAGCCCTCTCGATAGACGGTCGCGCGCCAGGAGATCGAGCCGTCCCTGCGGTCGAAGAAACCCACGCCGCGCTTCTGCTGCAACACGTACAGCCCCAAAGGGACGACGAGCAGCGCGCCGAGCACGACCGCCGCGACGGCGCGCCTGCTGCCCATGCCCACCAGAGCCATCACGACGATTGAGAGCAAAAACGAGAGCCACGAAGCGCGCGTCACGGTCAACAGCAACGCCAGCCCCATCCCCGCGACCGCCGCCGCGAGCAACGCGCCCTGCCACGAGCGTTTCCGTTCGAGCGCGATGAGCAATCCGGCGGCGAGCGAAGCGATGAGTTGCAACACCTCGGCGTAGGTGGTGTAGTGGCCGTAAAAACCCGACGCGCGCTGGTCGCGCCCGCGCGCCCAGCCCGTCAGGCCGAGTCGCGCGTCCGGCGTCGCGCCAGCGAGCAATGAGGCGCGCGCCACGTCCGTCTCGAACAGCCACTCGCGCCGGTACACAAGCAAGCGGACGGCCGGTGCGCCCGTCGCGTTCGCGTCGAGCGCGCGCGCCAGCGCATCCGGCGAGTGGAAGGCCGCGCCGTCAATTCTGAGCAGCGTGTCGCCCTCGACCACGCGCGCCGCGCGCAGGGGGCTGTCCGGCGCGAGCGCAGTCACCTTCACGCCGCGCCCGACGATGCGCTGGCCGAACGTGTAGACGACGTTGATCATGCACGAAGCGATGAGCGTGAAGACGAGCAGGCGCAGCGCGCGTCGCGTCGTGACGTTCTCTGCGACGAGATAGACGATGGTGAAGAGACTCGCCGCGCGCAGTTTGCCGATAGATACGTCGGGGTCGTAGGAGGCGAGCGAGGAGACGAAAGTGAGGATGAAGAAGCCGAGCAACGCGTAGTCAACGGGCGTGCGAAAAGTGCGCGGGCGCGGGCGCACGGCGAAACGCACGATCCACGCCAGCAGCCCGACGCCCCAGGCGATCTGCGTGCCCGCAATCGAATGCGGCGCGCAGAAGGCCAGCAGGAACAGGCACGCGGCGAGCACGCGTTCAATAAGCATTGTCACCACGAAGCATCACGGGCAGCGTGCGCAGGATGATCTTGAGGTCTAAGAGGAGCGACCAGTTTTCGATGTAGAAGAGATCGAGCCGCACCATCTCCTCGAACGAGAGGCGGTTGCGACCTGACACCTGCCACAGGCCGGTCAGCCCCGGCTTCATGTCGAGCCGCTTGCGATGCCACAACTCATACGCCTCGACCTCGTAAG
Organism: Pyrinomonadaceae bacterium; assembly: GCA_035296445.1. Classification (GTDB taxonomy): domain Bacteria; phylum Acidobacteriota; class Blastocatellia; order Pyrinomonadales; family Pyrinomonadaceae; genus JAIVJZ01. Next base: position 6,677 of record DATHAZ010000200.1, read on the forward strand.
GGATGGGCGGGCGCGGGCCGACGACGCTCATGTCGCCCCTCAAGACGTTCAACAACTGCGGCAACTCGTCGAGGCTCAGGCGACGCAGCACACGCCCGATGCGCGTCACGCGGGGGTCGGTGCGCAGCTTGTAAACGGGCCTGGCCTCGTCGCCCAGATTCGTCTCGGCCTGTCCGGCGATGTACTTGCGCTGGTAATCGCGGTGCGCCGCATCATCCGAGCCGGACTGCATCGTGCGGAATTTGAGAAAGAGGAAAATGCGCCCGTCCATCCCGACGCGCTCCTGTTTGTAAAAGACGCCGCCCGGCGAGTCCAGTTTGATGAGCGCGGCGATGACGAGCCAGAGCGGCGAGAGCGCGGCCAGCGCGGACGAGGCGACGAGAATGTCCATGCCGCGTTTGACGATGCGCGCGGTGCTCGATAGAGGCTCGCGGAACAGTTGGATCATCGGCAGCGCGCCGATCTGATCGATCTCGGTCTTGCGCGGCAGGCAGTTGAACAAACTCGGCGCGATGCGAAACTCGACGCCGCGCACGCGCCCGACGCGCATCATCACGTCGAACAACACGTCGCCGGAGACGCCCGCGTCGGCGACGATCACTTCGTTGGCCGCCGTCTCGCGGATCGTCTCGGCCAAATCCCTGATGCTGCCGACGACCGGCACGCCCTCGAAGCTCTCCGGCACGCTCTTATCAACCGCGCCGTTCTCCACCACGCCGATCACGCGATAGCCCAACTCCGGCCGCTCTCGCATCTCGCGAATGCACAGCCCCGCTTCCGCGCCGCGCCCGACGACGAGCGTCGGGATCAGATTCACGCCCCCGCGCCGCACCGACGCCTGCGCCGCGCGCACGACCAGACGCAACGCGCCGAACGCCCCGAGCGCGAACGCGAAATCGAGCACGAAGACGGCGCGGGAGTAGGAGAAGGCGCGGAAGGTGGTTCCGCCGCGATACAGGAAAGCGACGGCAATGATCAACAGCGACGCCACGGCCGTCGCTTTAAAGACGCGCATCAGGTCGTCCACGTAAGAAAACTCGCCGCGCAGTTTGTAAAGGTCGTAATAAGCGTGGGCGAGCACGCGCACCGGCACGACGAACAACAGCACCGCCGCGTAAGGCGCGAACTCCTCGCTCCAGACGACGCGCCCCGCGCTCAGTTCCGTGATGACATGCTCGCCCTCACGCAAATAGAACGCCGCCAGAAACGAGACGGCCGCGACAACGGCGTCCCCCGCAACGAGCGCGACTTTCACCGACGGCAGCACCCATTGCGGCGCGCGCCCCTCTGCGCGCACCGCGCTTGCCGCCACCCTCAACTTGTCTAATCGCTCAGCGCGCATAATTTTTTTAGTGACAGGTGACAAGTGACAGGTGACAGGATTTAAAACCTGTCTTCATCCTGTCACCTGTCACTTGTCACCTGTCACTCCAATATCTTGTCCGCCACCTGCGCGCGCACGCCTGTGGCGCGGCGTGCGCGGGCGGCATCTTTCTTTGCGACGCGCAGGGCGCTTATGTCCGCGTGCGTGCGGATGCGCGTGAGTCGCCCCTCGCGGACGAGTTCTTCATCCACCGCCGCCCACTCTCCGGCGTAGACGGTGGCGGCGGGCACGCCGAGCGCGGCGGCTTCGCGGTTCATCGTGCCGCCCGCGCTGACCACTAGGTCGGCGGCGGCGATGAGCGTCGCCCCGTCGAGCGCGGCGCGCGGCATCGAGACATTCTCGCCCCACCTTCGCGCTGCAAACTCCTCGCGCTGCGCATCGGTGCGCGCTAAGAGGACGATGCGTGCGTCCTTGTGTGCGCACAGGTGTGCGAGCAGCGCGTCGAACAGTTCGTTGTCAAAACGATGATAGAGCGCGTCGCGCGCGGGCGGGCGCACGACGACGAGCACATGCCCGGCGCGCACGCCGAGCGTCTCCAACATATTTTCAAACGCGCCCGCGCGCGGCTGCCAACCGGCGAGATACACGTCTTCTTTGAATCCGTCGTAACGCCGCACCTTGCGCTCGTGCGCGCCGAAACGTCTGAGCGCGGCACGGGGAAAAGCGCGCGGCACGACGACGCGCCCGGCCAGACGGAACGCCAGGTGATTCGCCGGCTGGTGTTCGTAATCCATCAGCGTCACGCTCCGCAAACCGAGCGCGCGCGCCGCGATGAGCTGCGAGTAGGAGTTATGACTGACGGCCAGATCGAAGCGCGGGCGGCCTCGCGCCCAACTCCTGAGCGCGAGCGCGCGAGCGAACAGGTTGCCCGCCTTCCCCTTCAACGCGCGCCCCCCGTGGCCGCCGACGACCGCGGGCGCGAGATGCGCCTGTTCGGCCAACTCGACCGTCTGCGCAAAGTCGCGCGCCGTCAACTCCAACTCGTGCCCGCGCGCCCGAAACTCCTCCCCGAGCGCGGCGAAGAACGGCACGTGCGGCGAGTTTGCCAGATCGATCCAGATACGCATCAGGGAATGCGGAATGCAGATTGCGGATTGCGGATTAAGAGAACAAATGTTTTCTGCTTTTCAACCCGCATTCCGCATTCCGCATTCCGCAATTTCAAGCCTCCGCGCCAGCGCGTACATCATCCATGCCTGCGTCCAGCGCATGTAGGGCGTGCGGATGGTGTAGAAACGCCGCCGCTGGTAGTAGAAGAAGCCGCGCCGGGGGTCGCGCAAATTACGAAGCGTCCAACCGATGACGCGGTCGGCGAGCGCGAGCGCGCCGGGCATCGAGTCTTTCAGTTCGCAGAGGGCGACGACGGCCGCCCCGCTTGAGTGTGCGTCCGCCGGGTATGGGTTGTCATGGTAGTATTTCGGCCAACCGTCGGCAAGGAAGAAGTTCCCGCGCCAGAACTCGTAGCCGCGCCGAAGCGACTCCGCAAACTCCGCGCGCGCCGCCTGGCCGCCTGCCGCCGAGATGCGCGCGAGCGATGTCAGGATGAACGCCGTGTGAAAGTTGTCGGCCCATCCTTGAAATTCGGCCGCGCCGTAAGCCCACGAGCCGTCCGCGCGCTGCCTGCGGACGACGTAGCGCGCCGCACGCGCCGATGCCGCCAACAACTCCGCCTCGCCCGTCTGCGCACCGACCGACGCCAGCGTCTCCCCCGCCAGCAAACTCGCGTTGAAGACGCGCGTCTCGTCGAGCGGCGTGTAACTGAAACAGATTTCGTCCGCGCCTTCCGCGCTTCGTTTGAGATCGCCGAGGATGAAGTCGCACGCGCCGCGCGCCGCGCCGAGGTACGTTTCATCGCCGAAGACGAGATGCGCCTCCACGAGCGCACGCGCGGCGAAAGCCGTCGGCACGATTGTCGGCGTTCCCTGCGGCGCGAAAAAAGCGCGCCCCTGCCAGTCGAAATTGTAGCCCCACGCCGCTCCGCTCCCGCCTTCGAGTCGCGCCGCCAGCAACGCGTCCAAAAGTTCGCGCGCTTCCCGCTCCGCCGCAGCCCCGCCCGTCGCGCGAAAACGCGACAGCGCGGCGAGCGCAAATAAGGCCGTGCCCTTCGCGTTCAGCCCCACGGGCACGCGCGCGACCGTGCGCAAACTAACGGGCGCGCGTTTGAACGCCTGCGTCCACGCCAACCGCGCGAGCCGCGAACGTTTGAGCGGCGTCGCTCGAAACAGGCGGCTGTTCAACCCATCGAACGGATCGTGCCCCGCCCATCCGCGCGCGCGACACCACGCCGCGAGACTTTCATACGCCTGCTCAAGTTCACTCACCTTAATCGTCGCATGTTACCGTCGGGCGGGCATGTCGTCCCCGCCCGTGTTTGTTTTTTCGGGTGACAATCGTGTTTCATGCCGGGCGTGCGTTGATAAGTTCCGCTGCGACGGAAAGGCTCACTGCATGCTGCCTTCCGCCTGCTGCCTGCGGCTGCCTGATTGCTCGATGCGGCGCGGCGTCTCGATGAAGCTCTCGTGCCAAAGCTCGAAGATGAGGAGCGTCCAGAGGAGTTTGCGATGGTTGGCCGCGCCGCGCTCGTGTTCGTCCTGCAAACGCGCGACGTAGGCCGCGTCGAACAGGCCGTGGCGGCCGAGACGCGCGGGCGACAGCAGGTCGCGCGCGAGCGGGCGCAGCCTTCCCTTGAGCCATTCGGCGACGGGCACGCCGAAGCCCTTCTTGCCGCGCCGCGTGACGAACGCGGGCAGGTGCGGGGCAATCGCGCGCTTCAAAATGTACTTCGTCGTTTTGCCGCGCAGTTTGTAATCGAGCGGGAGCGAGGCGACGTATTCCACGAGGCGGCGGTCGAGGAAAGGCGCGCGCACTTCGAGCGAGACGGCCATGCTCGTGCGATCAACCTTCGTCAGAATGTCTTCCGCGAGATAAAGCTTCGTGTCGAGATACTGCATCCGCTCGACCATCTCCACGGCGTCGCACTCGTCGAGCAGGGCGCGCGCGCCCGCGTATATGTCCGCGCCGCTCGCGCCGCGCGCGGCGGGCGTGAGCAACTGTTGTTGCTCGTCGGGCGTGAACGAGCCGAACCAGACGTGATGCCGCATCACCACGTCGTCGTGGCGCATGCCTTCGATGAACCTGCGCGCCTTGTAGTCGAGCGAGAGATTTTTCGTCTTGACCGGCAGGCGTTTGACGATTGACTCGACGAACAGGCGACGCGCCATCGGGGGCACGCGCTCGTAGAGACGCGCGACGCGATGCGCCGGGTACATCGGGTAGCCCGCGAAGATTTCGTCGCCGCCGTCGCCGCCGAGCGCGACCGTGACGTGCTGGCGCGTGAAGCGCGAGAGCAGGTATGTCGGCACGAGCGACGGGTCGCTCAAAGGCTCGTCCATCCACGAACCGATCTCGCCGATGAGGTCTGCGGCGAGGTTCGAGTTGAGGCGTTCCTCGTGGTGATCCGTGTGCAGAAAGTCCGCGACGCCGCGCGCGTAGGATGATTCGTCGAAAGATTTTTCGGCGAACGAGATCGAGAAAGTTTTGACCGTCTCGTGCGAGGCGCGCACGGCGAGCGCGGCGACCGCCGAAGAATCCACGCCGCCGCTGAGGAGCACGCCGAGCGGCACGTCCGCCACCATGCGCAAACGCACCGAATCGGCCAGCAACTCTTCGACGCGCGCGGCGGCTTCCTCTTCCGTCGGCGTGCGCTCCGGCTTGTGATAACTCAGTTGCCAGTAAGGCCGCACCTCGATGCGCCCGCCTTCGAGCGTGAGCGCGTGCGCGGCGGGAAGTTTCTGGATGCCCTCGTAGATCGAGAGCGGCGCGGGGATGTAATCGAACGAGAGGTATTGCCTGAGCGCGTCCACGTTCAGACGCGTGCGGACTGAGGGGTGCGCGAGCAACACTTTCGGCTCCGAGGCGAACAGCAAACGCCCCTCGAACACGCCCCAGTACAAAGGCTTCTCGCCGAACGGATCGCGCGCGACGAAGAGCCTGCGCCGCCGCGCGTCCCACAGGGCGAAGGCGAACATGCCGTTCAGGTGCGCCAGCATCCCCGTGCCGTACTCTTCATACAGGTGCGGCAACACCTCCGTGTCTGACGCGCTTCTGAACGAGTGGCCGCGATCTTCCATGCGCGCGCGCAACTCGCGGTAGTTATAAATCTCGCCGTTTAAGACGACGGACACCTGCCCGTCTTCGCTCACGGCGGGCTGCTCGCCCGTCGCCAGATCAATGATCGCGAGCCGTCGCATGCCGAGCGCGATGCCGGTCTCCGTCATCACCCCTTCGGAATCCGGCCCCCGGTGCGTCATCCGCGCGCACATCGAGCGCAGCAACTCCGACGCGCCCTCGCCCTGCGGCGTGCGCGCATCCATAAATGCCCATCCGGTGATTCCACACATAAAGAAGTGATGAGTGATGAGTGATGAGTGATGAGTGAGAAGAGTTTTTAACTCATCACTCATTACTCATCACTTGTCTTCAAATCCTATTCGCTCGCGCACGGCGTAGATGGCCTTCGACTGCGATTCGTGATAGGTGCGCACCTGCATCTCGGCCAGCAGTCCCATCAGGAAGAACTGGATGGCGACGGCGAACATGACGATGGCGAGAATGGGCAAAGGCGTCAGGATGAAAGAGACGCCCTCGACGAATTTGAGGAACAACGCCCACACCCCCGCGATGAACGAGACGGCGAACGCCAGCACGCCGAACGAGCCGAAGACGTAGATCGGTTTCGTCTGGTACGACGCCATGAACTTGATCGTGACGAGATCGAAGACGACCTTGAGCGTGCGCGACAACCCGTACTTCGACACGCCCATCGTGCGCGCGTGGTGATCCACGGGTATCTCCGTCACGCGCGCGCCCGCCCACGAAGCGTAGATCGGGATGAAGCGGTGCATCTCGCCGTAGAGCCGCACGTCCGCGAGCGAATCGCGGCGATAGGCTTTCAGCGAGCAGCCGTAATCGTGCAGCGGCACGCCCCCGATCCACGAGATGAGACGGTTCGCCAGCATCGAGGGAAACTTCCGCGTGACGGCCTTGTCCTGCCGGTTCTTGCGCCAGCCGGAAACCACGTCGTAGCCCTCGTCCAGCTTCTCCAGCAGACGCTTGATGTCGGCCGGGTCGTTCTGCAAATCGGCGTCCATCGGAATCAGCACGTGCCCGCGCGCCGCGTCAATCCCCGCGCTCATCGCGGCCGTCTGCCCGTAGTTGCGTCTGAGGGCGATGACCCGCACGCGCGCGTCCGCTCCGGCGATCTCGCGCAGCACTTCGAGGCTCCCGTCGCTCGAACCGTCGTCCACGTAGATGATTTCCGCCGTGCGCCCGAGCGTCGAGAGCGAGTCCGTCATCTTCGCGTGGAGCGGGCGCAAATTCGGCTCCTCGTTGTAGACGGGCAGGAAGACCGAGATGTCCGGCGTCTCGCCATCCGTTCCCGCCTGCGGCACTTCCACGCGCCGCCGCTTCAAAGTCTCTTCTTCTTCGTAAACTCTCATCGCTACTCCGCCCTCCGCGCCACGCACACGGCCGAGACGCCGAAGGGAAAATTGAGGCCGCGCCCGAGCCAGAAACGTTCCGCGCCGAAGAGGCGGCCGAGCACGCCGTTCAAGGCCGGCACGTTGATGTTGTTTTCCGACGCGGGGCGCGCCCCCGTCGCGCGCATCAGGAGGCGTCCGGCGAGGATGGGCGCGAAGAAGGTCACATTCGCGTAAGTCGCGCGCTCGACCGAGAAGCCCGCCGCGCGAACGCGTTCCGTCAGTTGCGGCAGCGTGTAACGACGCCGGTGATGGCTCACGTCGTCCTGCACGCCCCACAGCCACATGAAGGCGGGCACGAACATGAGCGCACGCCCGCCGGGACGAAGCACGCGCCGCATCTCCGAGAGTCCCGCCGCATCGTCGTCCAGATGTTCCACCACGTCGAGCGCGGTCACGAGATCGAACGAAGCGTCCGCGTAAGGCAACTGTTCCGCCGCGCCGAGTTTCACTTGATCGAGGCCGCGCGCGCGGCAGAAGGCAAGCGCGTCTTCCGACACGTCAACCCCCTCCGCTTCGCCGAACTGCGCGAGCATCTCAAGGTTCGCGCCCGTGCCGCAGCCCACGTCGAGTATGCGCGGGCGCGAGCGTCCCTGTAAATCCAGATCGGAGACGATTGTTTGGATGAAACTTTCGAGGATCAGGCGGCGACCGGCGAACCACCAGTGCGAGCCTTCGACCTCGCGCATGATCGCGTAAGTGTGCCGCTCCATCTCGCGCGGCAACGACGTAACTTCGCCCGTTTTAACTTCGCTCGCCATCCTCGTCCCCGTCTTCAATGTGGCCGCCGATCCGGCCGAAGCCGCGCCAACTGTTTTGGTTGTGCCACCCGATTTCGACCTCGGCCGCTTTGATCTCGCGCCACCACTCGGCAAACTCCGCGCGCGAAATGTAGTAGGCCGTCGGCGCGACGAGGTGATCGAAGACGATGGTGTGTTGCTCGCGCCAGCCGAAAGCGGCGATAGATTTCAGGTAGTCATTGTAAAACAAATGGCGCGCGAGCGCCGCGCCGCGCGGGCTGCGGTTGGCGGGCGCGTAGACGAGTTTCGTCGCGGCGTAGACGAGCGCGGTCGGCAGTTTCGACAGGTGAAGCAGCGTGCGGCGGCTGATGCGCGACGTGACGCGCTCGCGCAAGGGCGAGACGAAGCGCGTGATCCACTCGTTGTTCTCCGCGCCGTACACCCATGCCGACAGGTGGCCGCCCACGCGCACGCGCGTCGAGAGCGCGACGAACCCCGCGCGCGGGTCGGGCAGGTGGTGCAGCACGCCCACCGAGAACGCGTAATCGAAGGCGCGACGCCTGAACGGCAGATGATAGATGTCGGCCTGTACGATGTGCGCGTTCGGCGCGTCGCGCGTCGCGGCGTAGGCCGTCTCGACCGCCTCGCTCAAATCCACACCGACCACCTCGCGCGCGCCCCACGCCGCGGCAAGTTGCGTGTGCCGCCCCTTCCCGCAACCGCCTTCGAGCACGAGCTTATCTCGAAAGAACTCCGGCCGGACGGGGGCGAGCCAGCCGCGAAACTGCTCGTCGTAGCGTTCGTCCGTCTGCGTGAAATGCTGCCACTGCCAGCCGAAGTTCTCGGCGGTCGCCGCCTTCTCGCTCTCGATCTCCTTCACGTCCGCGAAGCGCGGCACGCCGCGCCTGACGGGAAACTTTCGCGCGCAGACGGCGCACGCCAACTCTCCCTCCAGAATTTCCGCCCACCCGCGCGTCTCGTCCCGCGCGGCGACGGACGCGACGCCCAACTCGCCCTCGCACGACGGGCACGCGAGATATTGCAACAGACGCTCTTTCATAAATACAGAGGTTAGAGGTTAGAGGTTAGAGGTTAGTAGAAGACAGTTTTCAACTGACCTCTGACCTCTGACCTCTAGCCTCTGCGTTATTGAACCACGCGACGAAGCGGCGGATGCCTTCTTCGATCTGTGTCTGCGGGTTGTAGCCGAGCAGGCGGCGCGCTTTGGAGATGTCGGCGAAGGTCTGCGGCACGTCGCCGGGCTGCATGGGCTGGCGGTCTATCAAGGCTTCGCGGCCGATTTCGCGTTCGATGAGCGCGATCAGTTCTCGCAATTCGACCGTGCGGGATTCGCCGAGATTGATCGCTTCGTAATCGCTCGCCGTGTAGTCTATGGCGGCGCGCACGCCCGCGATGATGTCTTCGATATAAGTGTAGTCGCGCCGCGTCGTGCCGTCGCCGAAGACCGGAATGGGCTGCCCCTCAGAGATCAACTTCGCAAACTTGTGAATCGCCAGATCGGGACGCTGCCGCGCGCCGTAGACGGTGAAGAAGCGCAAAGCGACGCAGCGCAGGTCGTGCAGGTGCGCATAGGTGTGGCAGAGCATCTCGCCCGCCGCCTTCGTCGCCGCGTAAGGGCTGATGGTCTGCCGGATCGGATCGTCTTCCGAAAAAGGCACTTTCGCGTTGATGCCGTAGACGGACGAAGACGAGCCGAAGACGAACTGTGGCACACGCGTCTCGCGCGCCGCTTCGAGCAGGTTGAGCGTTCCCGTGATGTTCGTCTCCGCGTACAAAAACGGCTCGGTCAGAGACGGGCGCACCCCGGCGCGCGCCGCCAGATGCACGACGCAATCGAAACGCGCGGCGGCGAACACGCCCTCAAGCGCGCGGCGGTCGCGTATGTCCGCCTCGACGAGTTCGTAATCGTCGCGCCCGACGTGCGGCGCGACGTTGGCGCGTTTAAGCGCGGGCGCGTAGAAGTCGTTGAAGTCGTCCACGACCGTCACGCGCCAGGCGTCTTCCGCGAGCAGGCGTTCGACCAGATGCGAGCCGATGAAGCCCGCGCCGCCCGTCACCAGAATGTTCCGTTTATTCGTCAAGTTGTTTTCGCCTCTCTACTTGCGCGCGTAAATCCACAGGTGCCAGCCCCAGCGCGCGGCGAGTCGCGCCTCGAACCCGCGCGACAACATCTGGCCGACCACGGGCAGCCAGCGTTTATTCAAAAAGTGCGTCGCCGTCTCGACCTCCGCGAAGTCGCGGAACAACTCGCGCGCCTCACGACGCGAATAGACGCGCGCCAGAGGGTTTCCCGCCCCATCCGTGTTGCGGTTCAAAAACTCTCCCGGCGCGAGATAACTCTCCGCGTCCTCTCTGACGCGCGCCGCGTGCTCGCGTAAGGAAGCGATTGGCTCGCCCGTCAAACGATGCGCCAACTTCAAACCCGCCTCCCGCTTCAACAGGTGCGCGCCCGCGCGCCTGAGCACGCCTATGTTCACGCGATAGTTATAAGAGTTGCGATGATAAAGCATCACGACCGCCCGCCCGCCCGGCCTGAGCACGCGATGCACCTCGCGCACAGCCCGCGCCGTGTCCGGCGTGTGATGCAGAACGCCGTGCGAATAGACGAGGTCGAAAGACCCGTCGGCGAACTCCAGATTCTCCGCGTCCGCCGTGTGAAACTCTCCGCGCAGGCCATAGACCTCGAAACATTTGCGTGCCAACCCGACCGCCGCGTCCGTCAAATCCACGCCCGTATAATCCGCGCCCGCGCGCGCAAACTGCGCCCCGTCCGTGCCCAGCCCGCACCCGATCTCAAGCACCCGCAAACCGCGCGCCCGCCCGAACGCCGCCGCCGACGGAATGTGCCACTCCGTCCCGTAACGATGCTCCGCCACGCGCTCATAAAATTCACGCGACCCCATCTCGGCGTCCGTAAACTTCGTCCCGCATGGGTTCGCCTGCCAAAAGGCGCGCACCTCTTCCTTCAAACTGTTCCCGTTATCATTCATGGAGAGTCCGGCAGCGGCGGCAACGTGCTTTTCACCCTTGAACGCCTATCAAACACGCATAGACGGAAATTTTTGCCCCACGCGAAACAGCGAAATTAACATGCGCCATTCGCGCCCGACAAGCGACGATTAGCGGCCCCCTGTTCAATCCATAAACTCGCGCTGCCAGAGTTCGAGCGTGAGGAGTTGGAAGACTTGCAGGTTGTAGTCTTCGCGCCCCGAAAGGTTGGCGTCAATGATGCGGCGGACTTCCGTGGGGCGGAAGAGGCCGCGGCGGCGGACGGTTTCTTCGGAGAGCAGGTCTTCGACCATGGGGCGGAGCGCGCCGCGCAGCCAGGAGCGGACGGGCGCGCCGAAGCCCGCTTTTTTGCGCCATACGACATCTTTAGGTAACAGGCTCTCGGCGGCGCGTTTCAGAATGTACTTTCGTTTCAGGCCGCGCAGTTTCAGGTTGACGGGCATGCGCGCGGCGAGTTCGACGAGTTCGACGTTGAGGAAGGGGACGCGCACTTCGAGCGTGGCGGCCATCGAGGTCTTGTCCGTGTAGGCGAGGTTGAGGCAGGGGAGAAAAGTTTTGAGATCAACGTAGAGCAGACGGTTGAGCGGCGCGGCATGGCGCACGCGCGCGAAGTGGCGACGGTGTTCGCGGTAGGCGTCCGCGCCCTCGGTGGCCTCTCTCAAGTCGTCGGTGTAGAGACGCCGCTTCGCCGCGTCGGTGAAGTATGTGCCGAAGCCCAGATAGCGTTCCTCGAAATCAAGGGCGGCGGAGCGGGCGAACTTCTTGGCGTTGCGAAGGGGCGCGGTGAAGCGTCCGGGCAGGCCGCCGGGCAGGGCGTTTGACAGGGCGGACATGAGGGGGCGGCGCAGGATGCCGGGCACGGGGTCGAGCGCGCCCGCGAGCCGCATCGCGAGTTGGCGCGGGTAGCCCGCGAACACTTCATCGCCGCCGACGCCGGAGAGCAGCACCGTCAAATTTTCGCGCGCCGCGCGCGAGACGAGGTAACTCGTGATGACGGCCGGGTCGGCGACGGGTTCATCCATGTGACGGACGAGTTTCGGCAACAGGTCGCACACGTCCGGTTGGAGCATCAACTCGTGATATTCGGTGTCGAGTAGTTTTCCCACCTGTCGCGCCCAGCGCGCGTCGTCGGGGATGATGTCGTAGCGCAGGTCTTCCTGCTCGATGCCGACCGTGTAGGTACAGATGCGCCGCCCGTCGCTGTGGCGATTCATCAGCGCGACGATTGAAGAAGAATCCACGCCGCCGGAGAGGAACGCGCCGAGCGGCACGTCGGCCACCATCTCCATGCGCACGACGCGCTCCAGAGTTTCCAGCACGCGCTCGCGCCACCACTTTTCGCTTCGCCCTTCTTCGATCTCGTCGAATGACACGTCCCACCACTCGCGCACCTGTATGCGGCCGGCGCGCCACGTCAAAACGTGCGCGGGCGGGAGTTTGTGGATGCCGCGAAAGACCGTGTGCGGGTCGGGCGTCCAGAGGAAGGTGAGGTATTGATTGAGGGCTTCGGGGTCGAGCGCGCGTTCGACCAGCCCGGTCGCAAGGATCGCTTTGATCTCCGAAGCGAAGATAAACGACTGCGCGGAAGACTCCGCGTCGCCCGTTGCGTGCGGGTTCGCGCCGTTCTCATCCCCGGAGCCGAACGCGTAATAGAGCGGCTTGATGCCGAGGCGGTCGCGCGCGAGCACCAACTTCTGCTCGAACGCGTCCCACAGCGCGAAGGCGAACATGCCGTTCAGGCGCGCGAGCGCATCCACGCCCCATTCGGCATAGGCCGCCAGCAACACTTCCGTGTCGCAGTCGGTGCGAAAGGTGTGATTTAACTTTTCGAGTTGAGCGCGCAGTTCGCGGTAGTTGTAAATCTCGCCGTTGAACGTGACGGAGTAGCGGCCGTCGGCGTAGTGCATCGGCTGATGCCCGGCCTCACTCGTATCAATGATCGAGAGCCGGCGGTGGCCGAGACACGCGCGCCGCCCTCCCGCATCAGACGGCGCGGCCGTCCACACACCCTCGTCGTCGCGCCCGCGATGCTCGATGGACGCGAGCATCGCGCCGATGCGCCGCTCGGGATTTCGACCGATGATTCCGGCAATTCCACACATAAGATTGCGGATTGCGGATTGCGGATTGCGGATTAGAAAAAATGTCGTCTTGATTTCTAATCCGCATTCCGCATTCCGCATTCCGCATTTACCTCTATTGCCTGTCCCGTGCGCAGGGAGTCGCGGATGCGGAAGGTGGCGCGGGTGGTGGCGGCGAGATCGTGTAGGGCGATGGGCGCGGGCGCACCTTCCCTGACCATCGCGCAGACGGCGCGCACCTCCGCGGCCTGCCCTTTGTCCTGCGCGCGCAGTTTCATTTTGCGCTCGCGCCCGCGCTCGTAGAGCGTGGCGGAGCGGAAGTCTTCGATGACGAAAGTGCGGCCGCCGCCGAACACCTCGATGCGTTCTTTCGCGAGCGCGCGGTCGCCTTCGGCGAGATAGGCGATCTGGCCGTTTGAGCCGTCGCTGAAACGCAGCGTGATCAGAACCGAATCTTCGTCGAGCGTCTCTTCGTTGCGGCTCGCGACCGGCTCGGCATAGACGCGCGTGGTTGTCGCCCCGGTCAGAAAGTGCATCAGGTCTATGAAGTGGCAGACCTCGCCGATGATGCGCCCGCCGCCCTCGCGCGGGTCTTGAATCCAGTGCGTGCGCGCGATGCGCCCGGCGTTGACGCGATACAGGATGGAGAGCGGTTCGCGCCGCGCGGCGAACGTTTCGGCGCACGCGCGCGCGTGCGGCGAGAAGCGACGGTTGTAGCCGACCGTCAAACGGCCTTCGGACACGCGCGCGGCTTCAAGCACACCGTCCAACTCTTCGTCGTTCAGCGCGAGCGGTTTTTCGACGAAGACGTGACGCCCCGCTGCGAGCGCGCGGCGTGCGAACGGCGCGTGCGAATCGTGGCGCGTGGCGATGACGACGAGGTTGGCGTTGTCGTCCGCGATTGTCTCTTCCGCGCTCGCCAGGATGCGCGCGAAGTCGTATTTCTCGCCGATGCCGCGCGCCGAGATGCCCGAGGCCGTCGCGATGGCGTGGAAGGCCGCGCCGTTCGCCTTGAAGTTCGGCAGCAGGAATTTTTGCGCGTAGCTGCCCGCGCCGATCATGCCGACGCTCACGGTTGCCGACCCCGCCGCCCGCGCGCCCACCGGGTCAATATCGCGTTTGATGTGCGCGTCGCCCTCGCGGCGTTCGATGCTGCGCGCGAGTTCGCGCTCCGTGTCGTAGGAGAGCACGACGCCGAGATAAGGCTCTTTGGTCTCGCCCGCGATCAGGTTGTAGGCGCGCTCGCCGTCTTCAATGGCGAACCTGTGCGAGACGAGCGGCGCGACGCGGACGCTGCCCGCCGCCAGGAGGTCTAAGAAGGCTTCGATGTTGCGCCCCTCAGTCCAGCGCACGTAGGGGAAGGGGTAATCGTGGCCGCGCTCCTCGTATTCGGGATCGTAGCGACCCGGCCCGTAAGACATCGAGACTTTGAGCGTCAGTTCGCGCTCGTAATAAATCTTGCGCGGGACGTTCATGCCGACGAGGCCGACGGCGACGACGCGCCCCTTGAGGCGCGAAATCTCGCCCGCGAGTTCGACCGGCTGATCGGAGGCGGTCGCCGCCGTGATCAACACCGCGTCCGCGCCGCGCCCACGCGTCCACTCCGAGACGGCGTCGGGCGTCTCGCCGCCGGAAACCGCGCCGTCGTCCGCGCCGAGCGTGCGCGCGAGCGCAACTTTCGACGCGTCGAGATCAATGCCGAAGACGCGGCAGCCGTTCGCTTTCAGAAGCTGCACGGTGAGTTGACCCAGGAGGCCGAGGCCGATGACGACGAACGCTTCGCCGAGCGTCGGTTCGGCGAGCCTGACGCCTTGCAGCGCGATTGCGCCGAGCGTGCCGAAGGCGGCCGACTCGAAGTCCACGCCGTCGGGCAGGCGCACGCACAAATTTTTCGGCACGGATAAAACTTCGGCGTGCGAGGCGAAGCCCGCGCCCGCGCAGGCCACGCGGTCGCCCGCGCGAAAATCTGTCACGTCATCACCCGCGCCAATGACGATTCCGGCCGCGCTGTAGCCGAGCGCGTTCTGAGCGTTCAGTTTCGACTGCACGGCCGTGACGGTGTTCATCAAGCCTTCGCGCTGCGCTTTTTGGATGACCTGCCGGACGAGGTCGGGGCGTTCGCGCGCCTTGCCGATGAGACTCTTGCGACCGAGTTCGACGGCCATGCGCTCCGTGCCCGCGCTGATGAGCGAGGCGGCCGTGCGCACCAGCACGCGCCCCCGTTGAGCGATGGGCGGCGGCACTTCGGCGACGGAGACTTCGCCGGTCTTATAGTTTTGCAAAATCTGTTTCATGCGCTTTCGTGTCCCGCGCCCGCTTCCCCGCCCTCTCGCCCGTCTCGGAACCTCTCTTAATTGTCTTTGCGCCTTCGGTTTTAACTTTGCGCCTTTGCGAGAAAATCAGTTCACGCAAAGGCGCAAAGTCAAGACGTAAGGCGCAAAGAATTGACCCGTGGCTCATAAGTTTTAAAGTAACACCTGCCGTTGCCGCAGGCGTCGGAACATTGTTTCAACTCAACTTACCGGCGACGAGCCGATTATATATTTCCAGATACTCGGGCGCTACGAACGGGGCGGTGAACCGCCGCGCGAGTTCGACGTTGCGGCGACGCATCGCCGCGCGTGCCTCCGGTTCGTCCAGCAGCCGTGCGATCTTTTCCGCGAGCATCGGCGGGTTCTGCGGCTCGACCCAGAGGCAGTTGTCTGGCTCTCGCAGGTAGTCTGCGGCGGCGCGGATGCGCGTCGTGACGACGGGCAGCCCGGCGGCGATTGATTTGAAAATGACCATCGGGAAACCTTCGTAATGATACGTCGGGAATACGAGCATCGTGCTGCCCGCGTAAAACTCCTGCGTCTCTGCTTCCGGCACGTAGCCGAAGAAGCGCACGCGCTCGTTCAAACGCAAACGCGCCGCCTCGGCTTCCCAACGCGCGCGCGCCTCGCCGTCGCCGAGGCAGAGCAACACGAAGGCGCGCCCCTCGTCGCGCAGAATGGCGCAGGCGCGTAGAACGTCCGTCAAACCCTTGGCCGGAATGAAACGCGCGATGAACAGCAGGAGCGGCGTCTCTCCGTCCGCGCCCAACTTCGCGCGAAGTTTCGCTCCCGCCTGCGGGTCGGCCGCAGCAGCAGCCACCACGTTCTTGACGACGAAGAGTTTGCGCCGGTCAACTCCGGCGCGCGCGAAATTCTCGCGCTCCTCCGACGACAGCAGCCCGATGCCGTCCGCACCGGCCAGCACGAATCGCACGAGCGCGCGCAAAGCGGGGTTACGTGTGGCAAAGAGCGCGGCGTCCGAGCCGTGGAACTTCAAAAAGATTTTCGCGCGCGCCGGTCGCAGGAGACGGACGGTGGCGGCGTCGCGCAGGAGCGCCATCGTGTCGAACGAAGTGTTCAGATGAACGAGGTCGAATTCCTCGCGGCGCAGGCGGCGACGCAGCACGCGCGCCGTCGAGAGCACGCGCTTGACGCGATGCCCGAGAGTCGTCCCGCCCGGACGCTCGCCGTAGACGTAAGTCTCTTCCGCGACCGACGCGCCGAGCGCGCGCAACTCCGCCGCGAAGGGCGGTTCGCAAGCCGCCGGCCCGCCCAGAGAATCGCGGTCGGGCATCCCCATCAATACGCGCACGCGTGGCGTTTCCTGTTCATCGAATAATCGAGCGGCTGTTCGAGCTTAACCGGCGTGATCATGGCACGCCCTCCTGAGACTTGTACAGTTTGAGCAGGTTCGCGATGTGCGTTTCGATGCCGAACTCGCGCGCCGCCCACCGCCGCGCCGCCGCCGCGAGACGCACGCGCCGCGCGCCGTCTTCGACGAGTTCGCAGAGACGCCGCGCCAGATCGTCCGCGTCGCCGGTGCGAAACACGGACGCGTACTCGCCCCCGTCCGTCACTTCGAGCAGCGCGCCGATGTCCGAGACGACCGACGGCACGCCCACGAGCATCGCTTCGACGACGGCCACGCCGAACGAATCCATGCGCGACGAAAAGACGAAGATGTCGAGCGCGCGCAAAACGTCGGCCACATCGGCGCGCTGCCCCAGGAAATGCACGCGGTCTGCGATGCCCTGCTCGCGGCAGTAATTGACGCACTCCTGATAAATTCGCGTCGCGCCGTCGCCCGCGCAGCCCCCGGCAAACGCGAAGTGCGCGCGCGGCTCGCGGCGAAAGACGGCGGGCAGCGCGCGGCAGACAGTCAGTTGATCCTTACGCGCGTCCGCGTAGAAGTTGCCGACCATGCCGAGCAGCAGGTCGCCCTCCGCCAATTTCAACTCGGAGCGCAGGAGGAGGCCGCTCGCGCGAGCCGTCGCTTGCAGGCGCGCGGCGTCCACGCCGTTGTAGACGACGTGAAAGTTTTTAGCGGTCGCAAATCCGCCTTCCGTGCCGAGGCACGCGAGCAGTTCGCGGCTGACGGCGACGTTCGAGTCCATGCGCGGCGCGAGAAACTTCAAGGCCAGCCGGTTCTTCGCGTCCGCCGTGCAGAGGTGAAAACTGAGCACGCGCTTGACGCGGCCGCCCAAGCCGCGCGTCGCCAGATACGCGTGCAGGGCTTCGACCGCCTGATGACAATGCACGACTTCGACTTCGCGCTCCGTGATCAGACGCCGCAGTTGCCCGATCAATTTCGGATCGAGCGGCGCGCGGCGCGAGAGCCTGACGAAGTGCGCGCCGGAGCGTCGGAAGTCGTCTTCGAGTTCGCCGCCGCCCGTCGCGGCGAAGGTCAGGTCGAGTCCGTTCGCGCGCGCGTTGCGGCACACGTCGAGCGCGAGCGTTTCCGCGCCGCCGCGGTTGAGCGAATCGAGTAGGTGCAGGACTCTCATGGAAGACCGGACTTGTTTTAATATAGAAGACCGAATGCTAAAAGCGCCAGCAAGCATCCCGCCCGCGACCGCGGCGAATGAGACGGCGGCCGTCTCGGTCGTCGTGCCCTCGTTCAACCACGCGGCGTTTGTCGAAAGAACCCTGCGCTCCATCTTCCGGCAGACGTTCCCGCCGCTCGAACTAATCGTCATAGACGACGGCTCGCGCGACGATTCGCCGCGCATCATCGAACGCGCCCTCCGCGATTGTCCCTTCGCCTGCCATCTTCTCGTGCGTGAGAATCGCGGCCTGTCGGCGACGCTCAACGAGGGTTTCGCGCGTGCGCGCGGTCGCTACTTCGCCTATCTCGGCTCGGACGATCTGTGGTTTCCGAAGTTCCTCGGCGCGCGCGTCGAGGTGCTGGAAGCGCGCCCGCGCGCCGTGCTCGCCTATGGCAACGCCTACAGTATTGACGCCGAGGATCGCATCATTAACTGCACGACCGATTGGGCGCGCTACCGCGACGGCGACGCGCGGCAAATGCTGCTGGAGACGCTCGCGCCGCTCAGCCCGACGGTCGTCTATCGTCGCGACGCGCTCGAAGCGCACCGCTGGAACGAAGAGGCGCGGCTGGAAGATTACGAACTCTACCTGCGCCTGTGCGCGGAAGGCGAGTTTGCCTTTGACCCCGCCATACTCTCCGCGTGGCGGCAGCACGGCGATAACACGAGCCGTAATTTGGAAATGATGCTCTGCGAGAAACTGGCCGCGCAGCGGCGGGCAGCCGCAACGCTCAACTTGAGCGCGAAAGAGCTTGAAGAGTTTCAAACGCTCGCACAATTTCGCAGCGCGCAGGAGTTCATGCGGCGGGGCGATAAGTTGAACGCGCTGAAACTGGCCGCGGGCAGTTGGCGCGGCGCGCGTCACGCGGGCGAGACGTTCAAACTGCTTGCCGGTCTGCTCGTGCCGCACCGCCTGCTTGCTCGCTTGCAGGCGCGCAGGCGAGAGCGCGCCGCACAGCGGTACGGCGCGCTCGAAATTTGAAAAGATGTTCTCTGATTTCTTTGCGCCTTTGCGCCTTTGCGTGAGAATA